>DASYDR010000050.1:0-16101 GCA_036499545.1 Roseomonas sp.
CACCCGGCCGGTTGTCGACGATGAAGGTGGCGCCCAGCCGCTGGCTCAGCTTGTCGGCGATGATGCGCGCCGGCGGATCCTGGGGCCCTCCGGCGGCAAAGGGAATGACGATGCGCGCCTGGCGCACCGGCCAGCCTTCCTGTGCGCGGACCAGGGCGGGCATCGCCAGGGCGGCGGGCAAGGCGAGCAGCGAGCGGCGGTCGACCATGATGCTCAGAATCCATAGAGGCGGGCGGGGTTGTCGACCAGGATACGCCGCAGCAGCGCCGCATCCCCGGCCGCCCATTGCCCGAGCCGGGTCAGGGCGGCGCCATCATCCTCCGGCCGGAAGGCCTCGATACCGTCCGGGCTGCGCCGGCCGCCCGGCGGCGCACCGCCGGGATGCGGCCAGTCGCTGCCCCAGAGCATGCGGTCGGGATTGGCCGCGATCAGCGCCCGCGCCAGGGGCAGCACATCGGCATAGCCAGGCAGCGCGGAAGCGCGGTGCGGGGCCGAGAGCTTGACATAGGCGCGCCCGTCGCGGACCAGGCCGAGCAGCGCATCGAAGCCCGGCTGCGCGATGCCGCCATCACCACGGGCGCGGCCGAAATGGTCGACCACCAGCGGCACCGGCAGGGTTTCGACCACCTCGCGCAGGGCGCCGATCACGCCGAGATTGGTGAAGACCTGCACGTGCCAGCCGAAGGGCGCGACCCGGGCCGCGGTCTCGCGCAGTGCCCGCCGCGCAGCCTCGGGGTCGTTGTTGCCGCTGGTCTCGAGGTTCAGGCGCACGCCGCGGATGCCGGCCGCATGCAGCGCGGCCAGCGCCGCCTCATCCGCGGCATCGGCGATCACCGCCACGCCGCGGGCGCGGGCCGGGCCGAGGGCGCGCAGGCCGGCGACGGTGCAGGCATTGTCGGTGCCATAGCAGCTCGGCTGCACGATCACGACGCGGTCGAGCCCGAGGCGGAGCTGATGCGCGAAGAGATCCTCGACCAGCGCATCGCCTGGCGTGTAGAGGCGGTCGGCCGCGAAGGGAAAACGCCCGGCGGGGCCAAATACGTGGGTGTGGCAATCGCAGGCGCCTTCCGGCATCGCGAAGCCCGGCGCGCCGTGATGGACGCCCAGAATGGCGCGGCTCACGCCCCGCCTCCGCACTCGATCCCGCGCATGAACGGCCCTCCATCCCCGAATTCGGGCGGAGCATTCGCCGACGGCGCGGACGGCGTCCAGAGGCTCCGGGCGCGACTTGCCATAAGCCTGGTTTATGGGATTCAGGCCTCGGCGGGCAGGCTGGTCCTCAGCAGGGCCTCGGCGGCGTCGCGCAACACCGCGCCGGCCCGCTCACAGCCCATGAAGGACACGGCGGCCAGGGCGCCTTCCATCAGCATGCAGAGCATGTCGCCCAGCATGGCCGGCTCGGCGGCGCCGGCTTCGGCCGCGAATTTCGCGAAACGGGCGCGGGTTGCGTTCTTGAAAGCCACCACCACTTGGTGCGTCGGGTGGCCGGGGTCCCGGAACTCGGCCTGCGCGAGCTGCATCGGGCAGCCTTGCACACCCTCTTCGGCGAATTTGCAGGCGGAGTTGAACACCAGGGCACGCAGCTTGTCGGCCGGCGTCCGTTGCGACGCGGTCACCTGCTCGCACCAGGCGTCATACTCGGCCGCATCCTCCGCCAGGATCGCGGCGACCAGCGCATCCTTGCTGGGGTAGGCGCGGTAGAGGCTCATCTTGGTGGCCTCCGCCGCGCGACAGACCTCCTCGACGCCGGTGGCGCGGATGCCCTGGCGGAAGAACAGGTCCTTCGCCGCATCGTGGATGCGCTGGGACGCTTTGGGTTTCACCGCCATGTGAATGGCCATGAGCCTGAACCTCCTCGCGGCGTGGTGCGGTGCCGCAAAATAACACTTGTCGTTACTGACCGGTCACTCTACATGGGCTGCGACGAACCGGTCGGTATCATCCGGCCCAGGAGATAAGCGATGCAGCCCGACGCACGCAAGACCCCCTCTGAGAATACCGGACTCTGGACCGCATGGCTGGCCCGCTTCCAGGCTGGCGCCGCCGTCGTCACCCTGCTGGCCGCGACCCCCGCCCTTGCCCAGAACGCCGCAGCCCCGCCCCCCGTTACCGTGGCCAGCCCGCTGACCCGCGACGTCGCCGAATGGCAGGAACACACCGCGCGCATCGAACCGTCGGCCCGCGTCGAGATCCGCCCGCGCGTCTCCGGCCAGATCGAACAGGTGCATTTCACGGACGGCGCCATCGTGCGCCAGGGCGACCTGCTGTTCACCATCGACCAGCGCCCTTTCCGCATCGCCGTCGAACAGGCCCAGGCCGGGCTGGAACGCGCTGAATCGCAGCAGGTGCTGGCCCAGCAGCAGGTCGATCGCTACACGCCGCTGGCCCAGAGCCGGATCGCGCCGCAGGCCGAGCTCGACACCCGCCGCTCCGCGCTCCGCGAAGCTCATGCCGGCATCAGCGCCGCCCGCGCGACGCTGGCCCAGGCGCAGCTCGATCTGGAATTCACCGAGGTCCGCGCCCCGCGCGCCGGCCGCGTCAGCGACCGCCGCGTCGATGCCGGCAACCTGGTGCAGCAGGGCCAGACCCTGCTGACGACAGTGCTGGCGCTCGACCCGGTCTATGTCAGCTTCGACGCCAGCGAGGCCGATTACCTGCGCCAGGCCCGCGCGGCCGCGGCCCAGGGCAATCTGCGGTCCGGCGGCGCCCGGGTGCAGCTGCGGCTGCTGGATGAGGACGGCTTCTCCCGCGAAGGCCGGGTCGACTTCGTGGACAGCGCCTTCGATGCGCGCAGCGGCACCATCCGTGCCCGTGCCACGGTGCCGAACCCGGACCTGTTCCTGACCCCGGGCACCTTCGCGCGCCTGCGCCTGTTCGAAGGTGACGCGCCGGCGCTGCTGGTGCCGGATACCGCGGTGATGGCCGACCAGGGCGGCCGCATGGTGCTGGTGGTCACCGCCGACGGCACCGTCGCCCCGCGCACCGTCCAGCTCGGCCCGCTCAGCGATGGGCTGCGCGTGGTGCGCAGCGGCCTGTCCGCCCAGGATCGCGTGATCATCGGCGGCCTGCACCGCGCCCGCCCCGGCATGCGGGTGACCGCGGAACAGGGCCGGATCGGCCAGGGCCCCCTCGCCTCCGCGCAGTAACCGTCACCCTCATCCGCGCGGCTTGGCTCGCCGGCCCGCCGGCGGGCCACCTTCGCGGCCTCGGACCGATCAAGACCACGCCCTGCCGGCATCCCGCCGGCGGGGCCCCGACCACCTCCCCCCACCCGACGGCACGCCAGCGATGGCGCGAGGCCGCATGCGTGACGCATGCGCCCTGAGGGCAGATTGAAGGCATCCTGCGATGCGCCTCGCCCGCTTCTTCATCGATCGCCCGGTCTTCGCCGCGGTGATCTCGATCGCCATCACGCTGATCGGCGCGATCGGCGCCTTCCGGCTGCCGATCTCCGAATACCCGGACATCGCGCCGCCCACCGTGCAGATCACCGCCAGCTACCCCGGCGCCTCGGCCGAGACCATCGCCGAGACGGTGGCCGGTCCGATCGAGCAGGAGGTGAACGGCGTCGACGGCATGCTGTACCTCTCCTCCCAGTCGACCGGTGACGGGCGCGTGACGATCAGCGTCGTCTTCCGCCAGGGCACCGATGTCGACCAGGCGCAGGTGCTGGTGCAGAACCGCGTCGCGGTCGCCGAGCCCCGCCTGCCGGAGGATGTGCGCCGCCTCGGCCTGACGGTCCGCAAGGCGTCGCCCGACCTGCTGATGGTCGTGCACCTGACCTCGCCCGATGGCAGCCGCAGCCCGGAATACATCTCCAACTACGCGACCCTGAACATCAAGGACCGGCTGACCCGGCTTGACGGCATCGGCGACGCGCAGGTCTTCGGCGCGCGCGACTACGCCATGCGCATCTGGCTCGACCCCGACCGCATCGCCGCGCGCGGCCTGACCGCGGGCGAGGTCGTGGCGGCGCTGCAGCGCGCCAACGTCCAGGTCGCGGCCGGCGCCATCGGCCAGGCCCCGCGGGCCGGCACCGCCGGCGCCTTCGAATTGTCGGTGCTGACCCAGGGCCGCCTGATCACGCCGGAGCAGTTCGGCGAGCAGGTGATCACGATCGGCACCGGCGGCGCGCCGCTCAGGCTGCGCGACATCGCCCGCATCGAGATCGGCGCCGCCGACTACACGGTGAACGCGCTGCTGAACAACCAGCTCGCCACCGCCATCGTCATCTTCCAGCGGCCGGGCAGCAACGCGCTGCAGACCGCGGCCGCGGTGCGCGCCACCATGGAGGAAGCGCGGCCGGGCTTCCCGAGCGGCATCAGCTACAGCGTCGTCTACGACCCGACCCGCTTCATCGCCCAGAGCATGGAGGCGGTGCTGCACACCTTCGTCGAAGCGGTGCTGCTGGTCGTGCTGGTGGTGATCCTGTTCCTGCAGAACTGGCGCGCGGCGGTGATCCCGCTGGTCGCCATCCCGGTCTCCATCGTCGGCACCTTCGCGGTGCTGCTCGCCCTCGGCTTCACATTGAACACGCTGACCATGTTCGGCCTCATCCTAGCGATCGGCATCGTCGTCGACGACGCGATCGTCGTGGTCGAGAATGCCGAACGCCACATGGCGGAAGGCCTCTCCCCGCTCGAGGCCGCCCGCAAGACGATGGACGAGGTCGGCTTCGCGCTGATCGCGATCGCGCTCGTGCTGGTCGCGGTCTTCCTGCCGACCGCCTTCATCACCGGCATCTCCGGCTCCTTCTACAAGCAGTTCGCGGCGACGATCTCGGTCGCCACCCTGCTCTCGGCGCTGGTATCGCTGACCTTGTCGCCGGCGCTGGCGGCGATCCTGCTGAAGCCGCATGACCATCACCGGAAGCCCAGCCTGCTGATGCGGCCCTTCGGCGCTTTCGCGCGCGGCTTCAACTGGCTCTTCGACAAGCTGTCCTTCGGCTACGGGTCGCTGACACGGAAGCTGGTGCGGCTGCCGGCCCTGTTGCTGCTGCTCTATGCCGGGCTGCTGGCGGCGACCGGCTGGACGGTGAACACGACGCCGACCGGGCTGATCCCGCCGCTCGACCGCGGCTACTTCATCGCCGCCTTCCAGCTGCCGCCGGGCGCCAGCCTCGATCGCACCGACGCGGTGGTGCGCCGCGCCTCGGATGCGATCATGGCGACGCCGGGCGTCGAGAGCGCGGTCGCCTTCGTGGGCTTCGACGGCGCGACCTTCACCAACGCGCCGAACACGGGCGTGGTCTTCGCCAGCCTGAAGCCCTTCGAGGAGCGTACCCGCCAGGGCCTGACCGGCAACGGCATCCTGCAGGACCTGCAGCGCCGCCTGATGGGCGATCCGGACGCACTCGTCTTCGTGCTGGCTCCGCCCTCGGTGCCCGGCATCGGCACCGGTGGTGGCTTCAAGCTGATGATCCAGGACCGTGCCGGCCGCGGCCCGCGCGAGCTGGAACGCGCCGTGCAGGCGGTGATGGCGGCCGCGAACCAGACCCCGGGCCTTGCCTTCGCCTTCAGCCTGTTCAACACGGCGACGCCGCAGATCCGCGCTGACGTCGACCGTGCGCGGGCCGAGATGATGGGCGTGCCGATCGACCGGGTGAACGAGGCGATGGGCATCTACATGGGCTCCGCCTTCGTGAATGACTTCAACCTGCTCGGCCGCACCTGGCGGGTCACGGCGCAGGCCGATGCGCAGTTCCGCACCAGCGTGGAGGACATCGCGCGGCTGCGCACCCGGAGCAATGACGGCGGCATGGTGCCGCTCGGCAGCCTCGCGACCTTCCACGAAACCTCCGGCCCTTATCGCGTGCCGCGCTACAACCTGTATCCGGCGGCCGAGCTGCAGGGCGCCGCGCTGCCCGGCACCTCGACCGGCCAGGCGATCGCGATCATGGAACGGGTGCTGGCGGAGAACCTGCCGGAAGGCTTCGGCTATGAATGGACCGAGATCGCGCTGCAGGAGAAGATCGTCGGCAATACCGCGCCGATCGCCTTCGGCCTCGCGGTGGTCTTCGTCTTCCTGCTGCTCGCCGCGATGTACGAAAGCTGGCTGCTGCCACTGGCCGTCGTGCTGATCGCGCCGATGTCGGTGCTGGCCGCCCTGCTCGGCGTCGTGCACACCGGGCTCGACAACAACGTCCTGGTCCAGGTGGGCCTGGTGGTGCTGGTCGGCCTGGCCGCGAAGAACGCGATCCTGATCGTGGAATTCGCCCGCGCGGCGGAACAGGCCGGCGCCACCCGCTGGGAAGCGGCGGCGATGGCGGCGCGGACCCGGCTACGGCCGATCCTGATGACCAGCCTGGCCTTCATCCTCGGCGTGCTGCCCCTGACCTACGCGACCGGCGCCGGCGCCGAAATGCGCCAGAGCCTGGGTGTCGCGGTGTTCTACGGCATGCTGGGCGTGACGGTGTTCGGCCTGCTGTTCACGCCGGTCTTCTACGTCGTCGCGCAGAAGATGGCCGGGCGGCGCAAGCCTGCCGCCCCGGTCGCCCCGGCGCCCGCGCACGAAGGCGCCTGAACGGAAGCCGGGGCATGCCCCGCATGGACATGCCCCGGCTTCGCAGCATCGAAACCCGCCCGGGCGCCGCCCGGGCGGGTTTCGCGTTTGAGCGTCGGCGAGCTCTACTCGGCGGCGGCGCTTTCAGCCGCCGGATAGACCGGCGTCAGCCACGGCCGGTATTGCGGATGCAGGCCGCGCACCACCTCGAAATACAGGCTCTGGATCGCCTTGCCGATCGCGCCGGGCGTGCCGTCGCCGAGCGGGTAATGGTCGATCTCGATGATCGGCTGCACCTCATGCCCGCTGCCGCAGAACCAGGCCTCGTCGCAGATATAGAGTTCGCTGCGGTCGATATCGCGCTCCACCACCGTCAGCTTCAGCTCGTCGCGCATCAGCTGGATCAGCGTCTCCCGCGTGATGCTCTCCAGGATGTCGGCGGTGACCGGCGGCGTGATGACGGTGCCGTTCCGCACCATCATGAAGCAGGAGCCGGGGCTCTCCGACACCTTGCCGGCGACGTTCAGCATGATGGGCGTGCCGAAGCCGTTCATCGACGCCTCCACCTGCGCCAGCCGGGCGTTGTGGTAATTCGCCGCCGCCTTCACGCGCGACGGCGAAGCGACGTCCGGGTTGCGCCGCCAGGTGCTGACGCAGCTGCGGATGCCGCTGAACAGGCTCGGCTTGCTAGGCCGGTGAAGGGCCAGGACGAAGACGCCGGTGCGGATATCCTCGGGCAGGAAGGCGTGGCCCTCCCCTTCGCCGAAATAGACCACGGGGCGGAAATGCACGCTGTCGCGCCAGCCGTTGCGGCGCAGCAGTTCGACGCAGCCCGCGGTGATCTCTTCATCGGTATAGGGGATGCTCATGCGCATCACGCGGGCCGACTGGCGCAGGCGCCGCATGTGTTCGGCATGGCGGAACATGTAGAGTTGCTGGTGCGGCTCGCTCCAATAGGCGCGCTCGCCTTCGAAAATATTCGCACCGCGCAGCAGCGCGTCGCTCGCCACGTGGATCTTGGCATCGGCCCAGGGCACGATCTCGCCGTCCATCCACACGTAATCCGCATTGACACCCATGCGCGTTTCCTCCCGTTCGTCGCGGGCGCAGCATGACAGCGCGACGACGGGTGCCAATCGGCCTTGAGAGAGCCCTTGCCATGAGTTGGGGTCATGGCGCGCATCGGCCGCCCGGGCCGGATATGCGTCACCTGGCGCGTCGCCCCGTGATGTCAGCGCGGCGCAATTTTCTGTAAATCTCTGTCTTTTTCTGCATTCAATGCTGATGCGTGGTCGTCCTCCCGCCGTCTGGCGGTCTGGAGAGTTCACCGCATGGCCCTTGCAGCTACCCGCGAGAGCATCGCGCCGGCCACGGCCCCGATCGAAGAGGCTGCGCGGCACTGCGATTGGCGCCCCCTGACGGCAGGCTGGCTGGTGTTGCCGACCGACCGGCTGACGGGCTTTCCCACCGGGGAAGGCCCAGGCGAGCGGCGCTTTCTCCTGATGCATGCGGATTATGGCGCCGCCGTGCTGGACCTCTGGTCGCCCGAGGCCGCGCCGCCGGGCAGCGACATGCCGGTGACCCGGGCTTGCCTCGACGCCCAGATCAGGCTCGCGACCTTTCTCCGCCGCTTCGACCCACGCCTGCCGATCCGCCGGATCCATCTGGCCGAGCCTGAACTGCCACGGCTGACGGGCGTGCTCGCGCGGGCCTTCGCCGGGATGGAGCCGCTGCGCCTGGGCGATGGCGGCGCCTGGATGGGCGCGGTCCAGGATGCCCTGGCGGCACCGCCGGCGATTGCACCGCCACCGCCACCGGCACCCCGGCCCCGTGCGCCCCGCCGGCTTGGCCTGGCCATCGGGAGCACCTTCGCACTCGGAGCCACGGCGGCCTTGGCGCTGCTGATCGCCGATGGCAGCCCTACCGCGCCGATGGCGCGGTTGCCGGCCGTCACCGCCGAGGCGGAGGCACCCTTCACGGTGACGGTGCAAGCGGCAAGCCTCGTGGATCTCGCGCCGCAGGCGCCGGAGATGGCGCGGGCCTGGCCATTGCCGGTGGCCTCGCAGCCCGCTCCGCTACCGGTCATCCGGCCGGCCGTCTGGGATCCGTTGCCGCCTGGCGATGCGCCGCACCTGCTGCCGCTCACGCTTCCCGATGGCCTGCCTCCGCGCCTCACGCCATCCCTGGCGATCTCGCCCATGCCCATGTCGGAACCCGGCGCGGCCTTTCCCGCCCTGCCCCGCTCCGCCGGCGTCAGGCCCGCTCTGCTCTTGCCGGAGCGGGAGCCGCCCGGCCAGGACGCGCGCATCGACGGAGCCGCGAAGGCTCCGTCACCCATGCTGACACCGGCGCCCACGCAACCCGTGCCCGGTATCACCGCCGAGATCCCCTCCGCCATCCCCATGCCGGAGCCGATGCCGGAGGTGGCGCATGAGGGCGCGACCGACAGCACCTCCGCCACGCCGCCGCCGGAACCCCGGCCGCCGCGCGAGGATGCGGGCATGGCGGCAGGGCTGCCGGTTCCCCGCACCGCGACCGGCGCCGCGCCCCTGGCGCCGCCACCGGAACCGGATGCGCCGCGCGTCGCGGCGGAGCCTGATCCCGCGCCTGCCTCGCCGCCGACGGAGACGCCGGGCAACACGACCCCGGCGCCCGGACGCCGGACCGAACCGGCGGCGGCGGCACCCGCAGCACCGGCACTCGACGCCACGGTGGTCGCGCTGCTGATCGCCCGGGGCGAAGCCATGCTCGCCCGCGGCGACATCTCCGCCGCGCGCCTTCTGTTCGGCCGCGCGGCGGCGGCCGGCAGCGCGGCCGCACTGACCGCCATGGGCCGCAGCTATGACCCGGCGGTGCTGGGCGCCCTCGGCGTGCGGGGTATCCGGCCCGATCCGGAACAGGCCGCGCTCTGGTACCGCCGCGCCGCGGAACATGGCGCCATGCCCTGATGGAGGAGCGAGTCATGCCGCCCGAGAATCCGGTCGAAAGCAGCGACGGGTCGGTCGGGCGGATCCTTTCCGCCCCTGCCGCGCCGGCATCCTCGCTGACGCCACCGGCATCGGCACCCTCGCCGGACCTCCGCCACCACCATGGCCAGGCAGCCGCGGGGATCCGCCCCGGCCCTGGGCGCCGGACCCTGCTGCTGGCGACGGCGCCAGGGTTTCTCGCCCAGGGTGCCGCGGCGCAGCCCCTGGCCGCACCGGGTGAAGCCGCGCAGCTCAACACCATGGCGCTGCGCGCGAACAGCAACACGGTCGGCATCATCACCGGCGGTGTCGACGGCACCTATATCCGCATTGCCGCCGACATGGCCGCGGTGCTGGACAGCGACAGGCTGCGCGTCATCGCGATGATCGGCCGCGGCTCGGTGCAGAACATCGCCGACCTGATGCTGTTGCGCGGCGTCGACCTCGGCATCGTGCAGTCCGACGTGCTCGCCTTCGCGCGGCGGGAAAGGCTGTTTCCGTCGGTGGATCGCCTCGTCCAGTATGTCTGCAAGCTCTATGACGAGGAAGTGCATGTCCTCGTCCGGCCCGGTGTCGCGACCGTGCAGGATCTCGCCGGGCAGATGGTGAATGTCGATCTGCGCGGCAGCGGCACGGCCATGACCGCGTCCCTGCTGTTCGGCGCGCTCGGCGTCGCGGTGCGTGAGCGCTACGAGCCGCAGGATGTCGCGCTGGAACGGCTTCGCCGTGGTGAGATCGCGGCGCTGGTCTATGTCGCCGGCAAGCCGGCCCGGCTCTTCACCGCCATCCGGCCGGATGAAGGATTGCGGCTGCTGCCGTTGCCGGCAACGGCGGCCCTGCTGGAGACCTATCTGCCCGCGGCCCTCGCCGAGGCCGACTACCCTGCATTGGTGCCGCCCGGCGGGATGGAGACGCTCGCGGTCGGCGCCGTGCTGGCCGTCTATGGCTGGCCGGCGGGCAACGAACGGCACCGCAAGGTGTCGCGCTTCGTGACGGCGCTGGCGGCGAATTTCGAATCCTTCCTGCGCCCGCCGCGGCATCCCAAATGGCGGGAGGTGAACCTGGCTGCCGCGGTGCCCGGCTGGACACGCTTTACGGCGGCACCATGATCGGGCTGCCCCGGGCCCGCGATCCTCGACCTGCGCCGCATCCGGTCTGATCCCGATCAGGCCGCGTTATGGTAGCGTCCCGCCGCAGACAAGGTGCCGGCCCCTGACGCAGGAGCGAGTGATGATCAAGGGACCCTGGACCGGCAGCAGGCGGCGCGGCCTGCTTCTTGCCGCCGGGACCGGGCTGCTGGCACGCGCCGCGGCGGCACAGCCGCAGGCGACGGCGGCCGAACTCGCGCAGATCAACACCATGGCGCTGCGGGCCAATCGCGGCACCGTCGGCATTATCACCGGCGGCGTCGACGGCACCTATATCCGCATCGCCGCCGACCTGGCCGCGGTGCTGGACAGCGACCGGCTGCGCATCATCGCCATGGTCGGCCGCGGCTCGGTACAGAACATCGCCGACATCATCCTGCTGCGCGGCGTCGACCTCGGCATCGTGCAATCCGATGTGCTCACCTTCACACGGCGGGAGCGGCTCTATCCCTCGCTCGACCGGCTCATCCAATATGTCTGCAAGCTCTTCGACGAGGAGGTGCATATCCTGGCCCGGCCGGGCATCGAGACGCTGCAGGACCTCGCCGGCAAGCCCGTGAATGTCGATCTGCTCGGCAGCGGCACCGCCATGACCGCATCCCTGCTGTTCGGCGCGCTCGGCCTCGGCGCACAGGAACGCAATGACCCGCAGGATGTCGCGCTGGAGCGGCTGCGCCGGGGGGAGATCGCGGCGCTGGTCTATGTCGCCGGCAAGCCGGCCCGGCTCTTCAGCAGCGTGCGGCCGGAGGAAGGGCTGCGCCTGCTGCCGGTGCCGTCCACGCCGGCGCTGCTCCAGACCTATACGCCGGCCACCTTCATGGAGGCGGACTATCCCGGGCTGGTCCCGCCGGGCGGGGTCGAGACGCTCGCGGTCGGTTCCGTGCTCGCCGTCTATGGCTGGCCGCCGGGCAGCGAGCGCCACGTCAAGATCAGCCGCTTCGTGGAAGCGATGACCGCCAATTTCGACGCCCTCCTGCGCCCGCCGCGCCACCCCAAATGGCATGAGGTGGACCTTGCCGCCACCGTGCCCGGCTGGACGCGTTTCACCCCGGCACCGTAACCCCGCGAGCGGGCCGGATATGGTATCGCTCTCGTCCGGACGCCCCAGCAGGAGCCGATCATGCCCGATACCAAGCCCGACGCCCTTCCTCCCGCCGAGCCCAAGCAGCGGGGCGATGCCCCCGGGCAGAAGCACCAGGAAGACATGCTGGACGAGGCGCTGGAGGAGACCTTCCCCGCCAGCGACCCGATCTCCCCCGCCATGCCCGAGGGCGGCCGGAAAGATCCGGCCTGACGCGTGGTGATCTGAGGCGGCGTAGCCGCAAGATCCACGTCACGCGATCCAAGGATCCGTGGCGATCACGCGCCATTGTCACAATCGGCGGGCGTCGCGGTGGCGGAGCGTCTACAAGGGCCGTCACACCCGAAGGACCCGCCCATGCCGGACCAGCCCCTGCGGCCACGCGTCGTCATCCTGGGGGCCGGTTTCGCCGGCCTCTCCGTGGCGCGCGGCCTGATGCGGGAGCCGGTCGAGATCCTGGTCGTCGACCGGCGCAACCACCACCTGTTCCAGCCCCTGCTCTACCAGGTGGCGACCGCCGCCGTGTCGCCGGCCGATGTCGCCTGGCCGGTGCGCCAGATCGTCGGCCGCCAGCCGAACACGCAGGTGGTGATGGCGGACGCGACCGGCATCGACCTGGAGCGCCGCAGCGTCGTCACCACCGTGGGCGACATCCCCTATGACAACCTGGTCGTCGCCTGCGGCGTCAGCCACAGCTATTGGGGCCAGGATGGCTGGGCGGCCTTCGCGCCGGGCCTGAAGACCATCGACGACGCCACCCATGTCCGCACCCGTATCCTGACCGCCTTCGAACGGGCCGAAGTGGAGGAGGACGCGGCGGCGCGGCGGCGGCTGCTGACCTTCGTCGTGGTCGGCGGCGGCCCGACCGGCGTCGAGATGGCGGGCGCGGTGGCCGAGGTGGCCCGCGACGCGCTGGCCCGCGAATTCAAGCGCATCGACCCGCGCGGCGCCCGCATCATCCTGGCCGAAGCCGGGCCGCGCATCCTGCCGGTCTTCCGGGAAGAACTGTCCGCCTATGCCCATCGCGCGCTGGAGCGCATGGGGGTCGAAGTGCTGACCGGCCGCCGCGTCACCGCCGTCGATGCCACCGGCGTGCGGCTGGATGAGGAGGCGATCGATGCCGAGGTGATCATCTGGGCCGCCGGCGTCGCGGCGCCGGCGCTGATCCGCGCGCTGCCGGGCGAGCATGACCGCAATGGCCGCGCCCTGGTGGCGCCCGATCTCTCCCTGCCCGGCCATCCGGAGGTCTTCGTCATCGGCGACGCGGCGCAGGTGGTGGACGCCAAGGGCGTGGCGGTGCCGGGCGTGGCGCCCGCCGCCAAGCAGATGGGCCAGCATGTCGCGCGGGTGTTGGCGGCGCGGCTGCGCGGCGCGCCGGCGCCGGCGCCCTTCGCCTACCGCCATGCCGGGGACCTGGCGACCATCGGGCGCAATGCCGCGGTGGTGCGCATCGGCCGGCTTTCGCTCACCGGCTTCCTCGCCTGGCTGTTCTGGAGCCTGGCGCATATCTATTTCCTGATCGGCATGCGCAACCGGCTGCTGGTGGCGACGCACTGGGCCTGGATCTACCTGACCCGCCAGCGCGGCGCCCGCCTGATCACGGGCGAGGAGCCGCCGCCCCGGTGACGTCATCCCGTGGCGGCGCCACGGCGAAGAAATCGCCCAGCCCTTCATGCTTCATCGCATGCTCGAACGCGAAATCGGCCAGGCTCAGGGTGGTGTGCGTGGCCGCCTCGGTCGGCCGGTCGAAACCGAGGTCGAGTTCCTGCCCCGGTGCCCGGACGCTGTCGATCCGCAGATAGTTCGGGCCCAGGTGATGCAGCAGGAAGCCATGCGTCATCTGCTGCTGCGCGGCCAGGATGGTCGACCACAGCCGCGCCCCCCGCAGCCAGCGCACGATGCCGTAGTCGCGCCCGAAGCGGTGCGGCAGCGAGAAGCTGGACGTGGTGGTGCCGACCGACAGCATGCGGATCCGCGCCGTCGGCACCTTCAGGTAGTATTCGGCCTCGTGCAGCCCGACCAGATCGGGCGCATTGGCGAAGAGCCCGCCATCGACATAGAGGCTGTCGTTCAGCGCCATCAGCGGGAAGAAGGTCGGCGCCGCCGCGGCGGCGAGGCCGAGTTCCGCCATCCGCACCGCGCCATGGTTGGACCAGTCCCGGTTGTGCGGCGTCTTGAAGATCTCGATCTGGCCGGTGGTCATGTTGACGGTCGGGATCGCCAGCTTGCAGCGCGCATCGGCGAGCCTGGTCTCGGCGCCCAGCAGTTCCTCGAAGGACTGCCGCAACGGGCCGCTGCCGTAGCGCGGCCGGAAGAGGTTGTTCACGAAGGACATCGCCCAGCCGGTGAACCAGGGGCTGCTGCGCCGCGCGAAGACCAGCGGGCCGTTGCGGATCAGGGCGGCCTCGACCTCGGCGGCCGGTACGCCGGTCGACAGCGCCATGGCGGTGACGGCGCCGACCGAAGTGCCGCAGATGAAGTCGAAATCCTCGACGATCGGGCGGCGGGAGACCGCCTCCATCCGGGCCAGGATGCGGGCGGAAAACAGGCCGAGATAGCCGCCGCCGCTCAGGCAGAGCACCCGGAAGGGCCGGTCGGCCGGCGGCAGTTCGCGCACGCTTGCCGGTATGGGGGCCTGGGACGACGCATCCATCGCTTTTGCCATCTCCCTGTCCTGTGTAGGGCGGCGGCAGGCCGCCCCGCAAGCCTGGCGCATGGCAGGGGTGCGGCACCACGAGGAAGCCTTCCGGCGCGGGAGATGGAACAACAGCACCGACATATCTGGCGGACCATCGATGCAGGCATCGGCGACGACGGCGACCATCCCGGTGGCGGACGGCCTACCGTGGCCGGAACGGCTGCAGGCGGTGCTGGCGATCTCCTCGGCGATCGTCATGGCGACGCTCGACAGCGCGGTCACCAATACCGCGCTGCCGACCATCGCCAATGACCTCGGCGCCCATAGCGCGGATGCGATCTGGGTGGTCAACGCCTATCAGATCGCGATGATCGCGACCCTGCTGCCGCTCGCTTCCCTGGGCGAGGTGCTGGGTCACAAGCGGGTCTATACCGCCGGGCTGGTGCTGTTCACCGTCACCTCGCTGGCCTGCGGCTTCGCCTGGTCGCTGCCGAGCCTGGTCCTGGCGCGCGGGCTGCAGGGGCTAGGCGCCGCCGCCATCATGAGCGTCAACAGCGCCCTGCTGCGCTTCATCTATCCCTCCCGCATGCTGGGGCGCGGGGTCGGGCTGAACGCCATGTTCGTGGCGATCGGCTTCACCCTGGGGCCGACCGTCGCGTCCGGCATCCTCTCGGTCGCCTCCTGGCACTGGCTGTTCCTGGTCAACGGGCCGACGGGATTGCTCGCGATCCTGCTCGGGCTGCGCAGCCTGCCAGTGACGACACGGGGCGCGCATGGCTTCGACGGGATCGCGGCCCTGCTCTGCGGCATCTTCTTCACCGCGCTGATCATGGGGCTGGAAGGCATCGCGCACGGCAATTCCTGGGGGCTGGTCGCGGCGGAATGGGTGCTGGCGCTGGTCTGCTTCCTGGCGCTGATCCGGCGGCAGTCCGAGCACCCCGCGCCGATGCTGGCGGTCGACCTGTTCCGCCGGCCGGTCTTCGCCCTGTCCGCGGTGACCGCGGTCTGCTCCTTCGCGGCGCAGAGCCTGGCCTTCGTCGCGCTGCCCTTCCTGTTCCAGACCGCGCTCGGCCGCAGCCAGGTCGAGACCGGCTTCCTGATCACCCCCTGGCCGGTGATCGTCGCCATCGCCGCGCCGCTGGCCGGGCGGCTGTCGGACCGCTACCCGGCTGGCATCCTGGGCGGCTGCGGGCTGGTGGTGCTCGCGGCCGGCATGGCCTCCCTCGCGCTGCTGCCGGCGCAGGCGTCCGATACCGACATCATCCTCCGCATGCTGGTCTGCGGCGCCGGCTTCGGCTTCTTCCAGTCGCCCAACCTGCGCGCCCTGCTGACCAGCGCCCCGCCCGGCCGCAGCGGCGGCGCGAGCGGCATCGTCGCGACCGCGCGGCTGTTCGGCCAGACCAGCGGCGCGGCGCTGGTCGCGCTCTGCCTCACCATCTCGCTCGATATCGGGCCGGTGCTGGCGCTCTGGCTGGGCTGCGGCTTCGCCGCCGTCGGCAGCGTGATGAGCTTCCTCCGGCTGCTGCCTCGACGGCAGGGCAGCTGAACCAAGGGCCCCTTATCGGCAGCCCTGATCGGTATTACCGCGGCGCCGGGCCCTGCGCCCGGGCGATCACCTGCGCCTCGAGCAGCGCCGCGATCGCCGCGGCGTCATAGCCGGCCTCCGCCAGGATCGCCTCGCCATGCTCGCCGATCCCGGGCGCGGGACGGCGCAGGGCGCCGGGTGTCGCCGAGAAGCGCGGCGCCACCTGCGGCACCACCACGCTG
>DASYDR010000051.1:0-8918 GCA_036499545.1 Roseomonas sp.
GCGGGCGACCAGCGCCGCGACGTCCCGCACCTGCAACTCGTTCGGGACCAGCATCACCATCGGGCTTTCGGCGATGATGCTGACCGGGACCAGGTCGGCCGCGGGATCATAGTCGAGATGGCTGTAGAGGCTGCGATTCACCGCATGGCCGGTGTTGCTGAACAGGAAGGTGCCACCATCCGGCGCCGATTTCGCCACGAAGGAAGCGCCGATATTGCCGCCGGCGCCGGTCCGGTTCTCGACCACGACACGCTGCGGCAGGCGCTGGGACAGGGCTTCGGAAAGGACGCGCGCGATGATGTCGGTCGGGCCGCCCGCGGAATAGGGCAGGATCATGCGGATCGGCCGGGTCGGCCAATCCGCCGTCTGCGCGCCCGCCAGACGCGGCATGGCCAGGGCGAGGCCGGCGGTCAGCGCCGTGCGGCGACGAATGGGCTGGGACATGGCGCGCTCCTGCTTCCCTGATATTATTTCTGATAGACAGAATTAAATTCTGTTATGTAGAATTCTAAGCCTGGAGCAACCGGCCGTCAACGGCGCCATCTGGAAGGAACGCGTCATGTCGGATGCCCCACCCCGCCGCCGCGGCCGACCGGCCCGGGACGCCGCGCCGGTTCCGGCCGGGCCCGGCGTGGAGGCGGTGGAACGCGCGCTGTCGCTGCTGGAAGTCTTCAGCGATGGCGCGCCCCGCCTGACGCTGGCGGAACTGGCGGCGCGCAGCGGGCTCTATCCCAGCACCGCGTTGCGGCTGGCGGCATCGCTCGACCGCTTCGGCTACCTGCATCGCGACACGGATGGGCGCTTCCGGCTGGGGCCGACGCCGCTGCGGCTCGGCGTGCTCTATCGCAATGCCTTCGACCTGGCCGCGCAGGTGCGTCCCGCCCTGGCGCGGCTGGTGGAACGCTGCGGCGAGACCGCGGCCTTCTACGTGCGCGAAGGCGAGCGGCGGATCTGCCTCTACCGGCTGAACGCGCCCCGCCTCATCCGCCCGCACCTGGAGGAGGGCGCGGCGCTGCCGATCGACCGCGGCGCCAGCGCCCATGTGCTGATGGCCTTCGATGGCGCGGAGGGTGCGCGCTTCGACGCGATCCGCGCCGGCGCGGCGGCGGTCTCGCTCGGCGAACGCGATCCGGAGGTCGCGGCCGTGGCCGCGCCGGTCTTCGGACGGGACGGGCGCTGCCTCGGCGCGCTCAACATCACCGGTCCGCGCACCCGCTTCGACGATGCCGCCTGCACCCGCCATGCCGCGGTGATCCTGGAGGAAGCGCGCGCGCTGTCGCGCCGGCTTGGCGGCTGATCGGCGGGCCGTCGCTTGATCATGACGGGGAGGTCAGGCAGCAAGCCGCGGATGCGGCGATGAGGGGATGCGCGATGCGCCAGGTTCTGGTGGTGAAATCCGGCGGCGAGGCCGCGATGCCCGAATGGCAGGCCGCCTTCGCCGGCTGCGCGCCCGAACTCGACCTGCGCTGGTGGGATGATCCCGGCCTCGATCCCGCCGCGGTCGATTTCGCCCTGGTCTGGGATCCGGAACCCGGGCGGCTCGCGCGGCTGCCGAACCTGAAGGTGATCTTCGGTTCGGGCGCCGGGGTGGACAGCATCATCGCCGACCCTGGCCTGCCGCGGCACATCCCGCTGGTGCGCATGGGGGTCGAGGGCGCGGCCCAGCGCATGGGCGAATATGTCTGCTGGGCGGCGCTGTCGCTGCTCCGGGACAAGCGGCGGCTGGCGATCGCGCAGGCTTCGGCGCGCTGGGATTATTTCGAGCCCGACTTCACCGCGCGCGACAAGGTGGTCGGTATCCTGGGCCTCGGCGTCATGGGCGCGCGTGCCGCGGCGATGTTGCAGGGGCTGGGTTTTTCCGTGATCGGCTGGTCGCGCACGGCAAAGGCGCTGCCGGGCGTCGAGAGCTACGCGGGCGACGCGGTGCTCGATGCCTTCCTGGCCCGGGCCGACATGCTGGTGGTGCTGCTGCCGGCGACCGAAGCGACGCGCGGGCTGATCGCCGCGCCGCTGCTGGCCAGGGTGAAGCCCGGCACCGGCCTGATCCATGCCGGCCGCGGCAGCCAGGCGGTCATCCCGGATGTGCTCGCGGCGCTCGAGGCCGGGCAGCTCGGCGGTGCCGTCATCGATGTCTTCGAGCAGGAGCCATTGCCCGCCGACAGCCCGCTCTGGTCGCACCCCAAGGTGACCGTGACACCGCATGTCGCCAGCCTGCCCAGCCGCCGGGAACGTGCCGCCCATGTCGCCGCCGGTATCGCCGCCTTCCGGCGCGGCGAAGCGCTGCCGACGCTCTACGACCACAGCCGCGGCTATTGATGCCGGGCCGTCCGCCGGTCATTGCCTGGCCCTTGCCCATGGCGCCGGCCGGACCATGTCCGGCGCCATGGAAGAGCGTGTTTCCACGCCCGACTACGCGCCGCCGGCCTGGCTGGTCGCGGAACTCCGTGCCATCCATGCCGGGGAGGCAGGGGCGGTCATGCTCTGCCACGGCATCCTGGCGGTGGCCGGCGATGCCGCGCTGATCGACGGTGCCCGGCGGCAGTGCCGCGCCGCGGATGAGCATCGCGAGATGCTGGAAAGCATGTTGCCGCGCGGCGCGCGCAGCCGGCTGCTGCCGCTTTGCGGCGGCGCCGCCTGGCTTGCCGGCGCCCTGCCGGCCCTGGCGGGCGCTGGCGCCATCCTCGCCACGCGTCGTGCCACGGCGCGGGTCGTGGCCGCCCGGTACCATCTGCAGATCGAACGGTTGCGCGGGGAGGGCAGGCTCTCGGTCCTCGGCGCCACGCTGGAACATTGCCGGGAGGAGACGCTGGCCTGCGCCGGGGCGGCCAACCGGCCCGCCAATGCCGCGGCGCGCGGCTGGGCCCGGCTGGTCGGCGCCGGCACCGCGGCGGCGATGCGGCTGGCACGGCGGGGCTGATCGCCCGGCGCCATCCCGGGACAGCCTCTCGGCCTGCCCCGGGCGCGGCGGGATCGGGGCGGGGCCGCCTGGGACGGGGCTCTTGCCTCCGGCCGCGAAGGCTGCGATTCGCGGGGTTCCTATTGCACGGGATCCGGCACCATGACGCCCACCGAGACCATCGCCGCCATCCGCGCGGATGCCCGCTTCCGGGCCGCCTGCGACCGGCTCCGCGCCGACCACGACCGCACCGTCGCCGATGTGGTGACCCTGACCGAGATCCCGTCCCCGCCCTTCGGGGAGGAGCAGCGCGCCGCCGCCTATCTCGACCTGCTGCGCGCGCATGGGCTGGAACAGGTGGAGCAGGACGAGATCGGCAATGTGATGGGCCTGCGCCGCGGCTTCGGCAATGGCGACATCCTGGTCGTCGCGGCCCATCTCGACACTGTCTTCCCGGCCGGCACTGATGTGCGCGTGCGGCGGGAAGGCACCAGGCTCTTCGCCCCCGGCGTCAGCGACGATACCTGGAGCCTCGCGGTCAACCTCGCCTTCATCCGCGCGCTGGATGCCGCCGGCATCCGCACGCGGCATGACCTGCTCTTCGTCGGCGATGTCGGGGAAGAAGGCCTCGGTGATCTGCGCGGCATCCGCCACCTGTTCGCCAAGGGGCGGCACCGCGAGCGCATCCGCGCCTTCCTGACCGTCGACAGCCCGGAGGTGGAGCGCATCGTCTCCGGCGGCGTCGGCTCCCGCCGCTACCGTGTCACCTTCCGCGGCCCGGGCGGGCATTCCTATTCCGCCTTCGGCCTGGTGAACCCGATGTACGCGATGGCGGAAGCGACGCGCGCGCTGGCCGCGGTGCCGGTGCCGAAATCGCCGCCGACCACGCATTGCGTCAGCGTCGTCTCCGGCGGCACCTCCATCAACGCCATCGCCAATGCGGTGACCATCGAAGTCGACCTGCGCTCCGCCTCCGCCGAGGAACTGGCGCGCATCGATGCGCGCTTCCAGGAGATCGTGCAGGAAGCGATCGCGACCGAGAATGCCGCGCGCTCCACCGCTTCCGGCGCCATCACGGCGGAGATCGCGCGCGTCGGCGACCGGCCGGCGGGCGAGACGCCGGAAGGCACGCCGATCCGTGGCCTCGCCGCCGCCGCGGTCGCGGCGGAAGGCTATGCGCCGCATTTCGAATTCTCCTCGACCGACGCGAATGTGCCGATGAGCCTCGGCATCCCGGCACTGAAGATCGGCGCCGGCGGTCGTGGCGGCCGGGCGCATTCGCTGGAGGAATGGCTGGACGTGGAGCCGGAGGAGAGCCTGCGCGGCATGCGCACCAGCCTGGCGACCATCCTGGCCCTGGCGGAGATCGAGCCCGCCTGACCCGCGGCGCATGGGCCCGGTGGCAGCGCCGGGCCCATGCGGATGAGCGGGGAAGACATCCGCATCTTCGGCCAGCGGTCACTCAAGCTTCACCAGCCTGCCATCGCAGCATGCGCAGCCACGGCGCAAGCACCTCCCGCTTTTACCGAGGTGCTCCATGCTTCACCGCCGCACATTGCTGGCCCTGCCGGCGCTGCTCGCCATGCCCGCCATCGCCCGCGCCCAGGGCGCCGATTGGCGCGGCCAGTTCCGCGAGCTCCGCCTCGGCATCTCCTCCGCCGAGAATGAACGCGACGCGATCCAGCGGCAGCAGCCCTTCCAGGACTATATCCAGCGCAAGCTCGGCGTGCCGTTGCGCGTCTTCCGCGCCACCGATTATGCCGGCGTGGTGGAGGCGATGCGCAGCCACAACATCGAATTCGCGCGCATCGGCCCGGCCAACTATGCCCTGGCGCATCGTCTGATGGGCGATGGCGTGGCGCCTTTCGGCCGCGACATCGATGTGAACGGTGAGACCGGCTATTACAGCGTCGCCTTCGTCAAGGCCGACAGCCCCTATCAGCGCGTCGACGACCTGCGCGGCAAGTCCTTCGCCTTCGCCGATCCGAACAGCACCTCCGGCTTCGCCTTCCCGTCCTACTATCTGCGCCAGGCCGGCTTCGATCCCGCGAGCTTCTTCAGCCGCACCGGCTTTTCCGGCAGCCATGAGCAGAGCGTCATCGCGGTGATCAACAACACCTATGACGGCGCCGCGACCTTCTGGAACAACCAGCGCCAGGGCAATATCCAGCGCATGGAGGAGAAGGGGATGATCCCCCGCAACTCCACCCGCATCATCTGGACCAGCCCGCAGATCCCGAATTCCCCCTGGGTGCTGCGCACCGACCTGCCGGAAGCGCTGCAGCGTGACTGGCGGGACGCCGTCTTCGCCATGCCGCACGAAGCGCCGGACGCCTTCGCCGTCGCCGCCTCCGGCGCCACCGGCGTCGCGCCGGCGGCCCATGGCGACTACCGCGACGTCATCGCGGTGGTCGAGGAGAATGCCGCCCGCCGCCGCGGCCGCCGTTGATCGTGACGGCGGCGGCGTTCGAGGCGCGCTGGCGCAGCGCGGTCCGCGCCAGGCGGCTGAAGACCCTCGCCGGCTGCGGCATCGTCGCGGCGCTGCTGCTCTGGTCCGCCTGGATCGGTGATGCCGATCCGGTGCGGCTGGCGCAGGGGTTGCCCAAGGCCGCCGACTACATCCAGCGCACCATCCCGGCGCTGCGCTTCGCCACCCTGTGGTCCGATCTGGGCGACTGGATGTGGGGGCTGGACAACTGGCTCGGCCTGCTCGCCGATACGGTGCTGGTCGCCTATACCGGCACGGTGCTCGGTGCCATCGCCGCGCTGCTGCTGTCCTTTCCCGCGGCTTCGACCTTCGCGCCGCGCTGGGCGGTGATGCTGAGCCGCCGCACGCTGGAACTGGCCCGCACCGTGCCGGTGCTCGTCTTCGCGCTGATCTTCGTCTATGCCTTCGGCCTCGGCCCCTTCGCCGGCATGCTGGCGATCGCGGTGCACACGACCGGGGCGCTCGGCAAGCAATTCGCCGAAACGCATGAGAATGCCGATCCCGGGCTGGTCGAGGGCATCCGCGCCGCCGGCGGCAACTGGCCGGAACAGATGCGCTTCGGGGTGCTGCCGCAATCCCTGCCGGGCCTGTTGAGCTATGGGCTGCTGCGCTTCGAGATCAATGTGCGGGAAGCAAGCGTGCTCGGCCTGGTCGGTGCCGGCGGCATCGGGGAAGAACTCTACCTTGCCGTCCGCCAGTTCGAGTATCCGGACATTTCGGCGATCGTGCTGCTGATCCTGCTGACCGTGATGTTGATCGACCAGCTCTGCGCCTGGCTGCGGCACCGGGTGATCGGCGCCGAGGCGCTCACGCCATGACGGTGCGCGCACATTGGTTGTTCCTGGGCGGCGGGCTGCTGCTGGCACTCGGGCTCTGGCGCGTCGACGCCACGCCGCTGCGGGTGTGGGAAGGGCTCGGCAAGCTCGGCTGGCTGCTGGCGCTGATGTGGCCGCCCAGCCCTGGCGGTGCGCTGCCGGACCTGCTGCGGGCGCTGGCGGAAACCCTGGCCATGGCTTTCCTCGGCACCTTCCTGGCATCGCTGCTGGCGCTGCCCCTGTCGCTGCTCGGTGCCGGCAATGTCGTTGGCAGCGCGTTGCTGCGCTTCTCCGCCCGGCGCTTCTATGACGGGCTGCGCGGCATCGACACGTTGATCTGGGCGCTGATCTTCGTCTCGGCGGTCGGCATGGGACCGTTTGCCGGGCTGCTCGCCCTGGCGCTGCCGGATACCGGAACCCTGGCCAAGACCTTCTCCGAGGCGCTGGAGGCGGCGGATCGCCGGCCGGTCGATGCGGTGCGCGCCACCGGCGGCGGCCAACTCACCGCCGTGCGCTTCGGCCTGCTGCCGCAGGCGGCGCCGGTGATGCTGTCCTTCGCGCTCTACACCTTCGAATCCAACGTGCGCTCGGCCACCATCCTCGGCGTGGTCGGCGCCGGTGGCATCGGGCTGGCGCTCGCCGACCGCATCCGCATCAACAACTGGGACCAGGCCGCCTTCATCGTGCTGCTGATCCTGGCGGCGGTCGCGGTGATCGACTGGGGCAGCCGGCTATTGCGGATGCGGCTGATCCGGGCGTGAGCGTCCGGGGCAAATCGGACGCTCCGCTTACAAGGCTCAGCCGGGCTCAGCCGGGGCTTCGCCGGCCCTGAAGTCGATGCCGTCGTAGAGTTCGGCGAGCGGTACCTCGATGCCGATCTCCGGCATATGCAGCACCTCGCCTTCCGCCAGGACATGACCCGCCCAGTCATCGCCGGCGCGCGCAAAGACGACGGCGCCGATCCCGTCCTGCTCCAGCATGACGTAGCGCTGGACCGATGGCGTCGCGCCATACTCACGGGTCTTGGTGATGCGATCGGTCCAGGCCGTGCTGTTGCTCAGCACCTCGAAGATGACCACCGGGTCTGGCACCACGGTCGCGCGGGGCGGCAAGGGTGTGCAGACCACGAAGCCATCCGGATAACGGATGCTGCCCGCCGCCTGGATCTTGAGGTCACTGCCGATGAACTGGCAGGGCTTGCCGCGCAGGCGGCCACCGACGGCAATAGCCAGGTTGCGCTGGATGATGGCATGCGCCGCCGTGTCGCCGGTCATGGCGACAGGCTGGAGGCCATCGAACTCGAAGCGCAACTCCTGCCGCTGCTCCCAGGTGAGGAAGTCCTGCAGGCTCATGGGCTTGCGGAAGGCCATGTTCATGGCCTGGAGGGTAGCATGGGCGGACATCGGGGCTCCACCTGATCCGGCCGTGGTCTCACCCGAAGCTCAGATTATCCGGCCTCAGGTCCATGAAATAGAAGGTGTAGGGCCGCCAGCGGATGCCGCGCCGCACCGCGTAGAATTCGGCCGGCTGGTACAGCACCGTGCCGGGTGCGGCGTCTTCCCAGGCATCCAGCATACGCGCGAAGAGCTGCTTGCGCTCGGCCGGGTCGGTCGCGGCTTCCAGCGCGCGGCCGGCGGCGTTGAAGGCCTCGGTCGTGCGGAAGGCGCCCGAGGTCTGGAACCAGGATTCCGGGCCCCACGAGATCCAGAGCGAGCCCAGCGGATCCGGCAGCCGGGTGGAGTTGGAGTTGTTGCCGACCTGCTGGCCGTCCGCCCGCATCTGGGAGAAATTCTCCACCACCTGCACCCGGGCGTTGATGCCGACCGCACGCCACATCTCGACCGCGACCTGCGCCGCCCGCAGCGCATTGGTGTAGTAGTTCGGCATGGTGCGGTAGGTGATCTCCTGCCCGCGATAGCCGGCCTCCCGCAGCAGGCGCCGCGCCGCGTCGGGGTCGAAGCGCAGGCTGCGGCCTTCCAGGAACATCGGGCCGTATTCGGGGTAGTTGTGGCCGTGCGGCACCACCGCGCTGCCATCCCACAGCGTGTCGACCAGCATCTGGCGGTCGATCGCGAGGCCGAGTGCCTGGCGGATGCGCTTGTCGCCCATCTGCGGGCCACGCTCGTCGAAGGTCAGCACATGGACATTGGCCAGCACGACGGAGCGGATATCGATGCCCGGGCTCCGGCGCAGCTCCGGCACCTGGTCGGGCGGGATATTGGTGATCAGGTCGACATCGCCGGCGCGCAGCGCGGCGGAGCGTGCGGCCAGTTCCGGGATCTGGCGGAACTCGACGCTGCGCGCGGTCGGGCGGCCCATCCAGTAGTCGTCGAAGGCATCCAGCAGGATGCGCTGGTCGCGCTGCAGCAGGCGCAGGCGATAGGGGCCGGTGCCGACCGGATCGCGGGAGAAGCCGTCGAAGCCCCGCTCCTCATAGGCGCGCTTGTTGACGATCCAGGCGCACCAGGACGCCAGCCGCTGCTCCAGCAGCACGTCGGGGACGCGGGTGCGGAAGCGCACGGTCAGCGGATCCAGCGCCTCGACGCTGGCGAGCGTCGCGAAATAGGACCGCGCCTCGGCCATCAGCGGCCGTTCGCCGAACATGCGGCTGGAGGTGAAGGTGTAGACCACATCCTCCGCGGTCAGCAGGTCGCCATTGTGGAACCGCACGCCGTCCCGAAGGCGCAGCACCAGCTCCTGCGGGCCGTTGCGCGTCCAG
>DASYDR010000052.1:0-3918 GCA_036499545.1 Roseomonas sp.
ACAGGCGCTGCGCGGCACGATCCCCGGCGCCCGCATCGACAACAGCGCCACCATCCGCCTCGGCAGTGCCGAGGCCGTCATGCTGCGCGCCTCGGCCGGGCCGCGCCGGCTGCAGCAATGGCTGATCTTCTCGGAAAGCGGCGCCACCCTGCGCGTGCTGGCGGAAGCCAATGAGCGGGACTTCACCCGGCTGCAGCCGGAATTCGAGCAAGTGGTGGCCTCGATCCGGCGGCCGTGACGCCGCCGCCGGGCGCCGCCGTTACATCCCCGCCGCCAGCACCCGCTGGAACACCGGCACCGCCGCCACGAGATCGGCCAGGCGCACGCATTCGTGCGGCGTATGCGCGGTGTCGATGGTGCCCGGGCCGAGCACGACGCAGGGCGCCAGCGCCTGCAGCTCGCTGGCATCGGTGCCATAGGGCGCGGTGCGGACGGCCTGGCCGGTTTCGCGCATGGCGAGTTGGACCAGCGGATGGTCGGCCGGCAGCTCGGGCGGCGTGCCTTCGGCGCGCTCGTGCAGGCTGACCCCGGCGCGTTCGGCGGCCTCCCGCACCGCGCGCACCACCGGCATCCAGTCGACATTGCGGCTGCGGCGGAACTTGATCCGGGCGGTGGCCTTGGCGACGGTGACGTTCACCGCCGTGCCGTGGTTGTCGATGACCAGGTTGAAGTCGGAGAAGGGCGGGTCATAGGCCGGGTCCTGCAGGCTGGGATCGCTGCGCAGCCGGGCCTGGATGTCCCGCATCTCCATCAGGAAGGGCAGCAGCGCCCAATTGGCGTTGACGCCCTGGCCGGTCGAGGAATGCGCCTGCACGCCGGTCGCGACGGCGGTGAATTCGATCTGGCTGCGATGGCCGCGCACCGGGATCATGCCGGTCGGCTCCGCCACGAAGATGCCCTTGAGGCCGAGGCGCTTCGCGGCGTCGGAAGCGGCGATGGCCAGGGCGCCTTCCTTGGTCGTCTCCTCGTCGGTGGTGATCAGCAGGGTCACCGGCGTCGCGTCCGGCATCGCCCTGGCCGCCAGGATCGCGGCGGCGACCTGGCCCTTCATGTCGACGCTGCCGAGCCCGTGCAGGATCCCGTCGGCGAAGCGGGGCGCCCAGGCATCCTCGGTCCAGCCGGTCGCCGGCACGGTGTCCATATGGCCGGACAGGGCGTGGCCGCCGGGCGGGCCGCGATGCGCGATCAGGGCGCGCTTCGCGACCCCCGACCGGTCGGTATAGTCCAGCCGTTCGATGTCGAAGCCCGTCAGCTCGGCCTCGATACGGTCGGCGATGGCGCGATTCGGCCGGGCGGAGCGGCTGTCGATCGCGATCAGATCGGAAGCGAGGCGAAGCAGGTCGGGTTCGGTCATGCGCAATCCCTTGCAGGGGAAGGCTGGCCGGGCAAGTCTCCCGCGCCATGACCGACCCCATCGCCTATCTCGACCCGCGAACCGACGCCACCTACCCGCTCGACACCCCGCGCTGGTGCGGCGATGACGGCGCGCCCCTGATGCTGACCCCGATGCCCGGCATCGGGCGGGAGGCGATCCGGACGGGGATACGCTCCCTCTGGCGCTATGCCGCGGCGCTGCCCTTCGCGCCGGAGGCGCCGATCACCATGGGCGAGGGCTGCACGCCGCTGGTGCCGCGCCGGATCGCCGGTGCCGAGGCGCTGATCAAATGCGAATGGCTGATGCCGACCGGATCCTTCAAGGATCGCGGCGCTTCCGTGATGCTGTCGCTGCTGCGCGCCCAGGGCATTGGCCATGTGCTGGAGGATAGTTCCGGCAATGGCGGCGCCGCCATCGCGACCTATGCCGCGGCGGGCGGGATGAAGGCCAAGATCCTGGTGCCCTCCTCCACCAGCCCGGCCAAGACCGTGCAGTCCCGCGCCGCCGGCGCCGAGATCGAGCTGACGCCCGGCAGCCGCCAGGCCTGCGCCGATGAGGCGCTGCGCCAGGGGCAGGAACGCAAGGACGGCATCTTCTACGCCAGCCACAACTGGCACCCCTTCTTCCTGCAGGGCACCAAGACGCTGGCCTATGAGCTGTGGGAGGAGCTGGGCTTCCAGGCGCCGGACAACATCATCGTGCCCTGCGGCGCGGGATCGAACGTGCTCGGCTGCGGCATCGGCTTCGCGGAGCTGCTGCGGGCCGGCGGGATCACCCGGCTGCCGCGCATCTTCGCGGCACAGCCGGAGAATTGCGCGCCGATCGCCCGCGCCTTCCTGGATGCCGAGCCGGCGGCGCCGAAGCCGACCATGGCGGAGGGCACCGCGATCGCCGAGCCGATCCGGCTGCGCGAATGCCTCGGCGTGCTGGAGCAGACCCAGGGCGGCGCGGTGATGCTGAGCGAGGCGGAGATCGCGGCCGCGACCCTGGAACTGGCGCGCGGCGGCATCTATGCCGAGCCGACCAGCGCCCAGGCCGCGGCGGCCTTCGGCAAGGTGCTGGAAGCCGGCACGATCCGGCCCGGCGAAACCACGGTGGTGGTGCTGACCGGCACCGGACTGAAGGCGACGCCGCGCTTCGCCGAGTTGATGGGAGTTTCGCTGTGACGACGCTGGACGATCTGGCCACGCCCTGCCTGGTGCTCGATATCGGCATCCTGAAGCGCAACCTGGCGCGCATGCAGGCCGCCGTGGCCCGGCATCCCGGCCTGGTGCTGCGCCCGCACATGAAGACGGCGAAGAGCGTCGACGTGGCGGCGCTGGCGGCCCCGGGCTTCGGGCCGATCACCGTCTCCACCGTCGCCGAGGCGCGGTACTTCGCCGAAGCCGGCTGGCGCGACCAGATCTACGCGGTCGGCGTCACGCCGCAGAAGCTGGATGCGCTGGCGTCCCTCGGCGCCGACATCAAGCTGATCACCGACGACCTCGAGGCGGCGCAGGCGATCGCGGCGCATCCCGGCAGGCTGCGCGCGCTGATCGAGATCGATGTCGGCGAAGGCCGCGGCGGCATCGGGCCGGAAAGCGCGGAGCTGACCGCGATCGCCGAGGCGCTGGGCGCCAAGCTGGCCGGCGTCTTCACCCATGCCGGCCATTCCTATCGCGGCCGCAACATCCCGGCCATGGCGGCGATCGCGGAGACCGAGCGGGCCGGCGTGGTGCGCGCCGCCGAGCGGCTGCGGGTGGCGGGGCACAAGGTGCCGATCGTCTCCATGGGCAGTTCGCCCACCGCGCTGCACGCGACGCATCTGGAAGGCATCACGGAGCTGCGTGCCGGCGTCTACATGTTCGGCGACCTGTTCCAGGCGCAGCTCGGCACCCATGCGCCGGAGGATATCGCGCTGACGGTGCTGACCTCGGTCACCGGGCGGAAGCCGGCGCGCAACGCGGTGCTGGTCGATGCCGGCGCGCTGGCCCTGTCCAAGGATCGCAGCACGGAAGCGGCGCCGCGCGACTACGGCTTCGGCCTGGCGCTCGACATCGATGGCGCCGCCGCCTTCGGCGGCGAGGCCACGGTGATCCGCACCCACCAGGAGCATGGCGAGGTCACCGGCCCGGCGCCCTTGCCGCTGGATGCGCTGCCGATCGGCACCCGGCTGCGCATCGCGCCCAACCACACCTGCCTGACCGCCGCGGCGCATGAGCGCTATCACGTGGTCGATGGCGGGCGCGACGTGCTGGCGGTCTGGCCGCGGGTCAATTTCTGGTAGCGCTTGCACGAAACCTCCATCGGGGCATTCTGCTGCGGGCAGAATGACCGGGGAGGAAGACGGATCATGATCCAGCGCAGGACAATGCTCGCGGCCCTGCCGGCCGCGGCGATGATCGGCCGGGCTCATGCGCAGGAGGCCTGGCCGCAACGCCCGATCCGCATCGTCGTCGGCTTCGCCGCCGGCGGCGCCACCGACATCACCACCCGCACCCTGGCGCCGAAGCTGCAATCGATCCTCGGCCAGTCGCTCATCATCGACAACCGGCCGGGCGGCG
>DASYDR010000053.1:0-8857 GCA_036499545.1 Roseomonas sp.
AGCGGGCCGGGTCAAGGCCCCAGCCGCCGCAGGCGGGGGCGCGCAGCGACCGCCTTGAGCTGCACCGATCGCCCGTAGACCATCTCTCGTCGCATCGGCCCTTGACACTCAACACAGTCGCTCAGGCGCCGGCGGCCGCATTCGCGGCCGCGGTCTGCATCGGCTGGCGCCTCGCAGCCCGCTGAGATGGGCGGCGGCCTGCAGCCGCGGGTGTGGCGCTACGGCCGTCAGGCAGGCGCCAGCAATGGTGCCGGATCGACCCAGGTCTGGAACCAGGAGATGCTGAAATGCAGATGCGGGCCGGTCACCCGGCCCGTCGCGCCGGTGGCACCGATCGGCTGGCCGCGCGTCACCACATCGCCTTCGCGCACGTCGCGGCGGGAGAAATGCGCGTAGAGCGAGTTCACGCCCTGCCCGTGATCGATCACCACCAGCTCGCCGAAGAAGAAGAAGCTGGCCGAGAGCACCACGCGGCCGGAGGCGACCGCATGCGCGGTGGTGCCGACCGGCACCGCGATGTCATAGCCGAAATGCGGCTGCCGCGGCTGGCCGTTCAGCACCCGCTGGCTGCCGAAGACACCGCTGATCCGCCCGTCCGCCGGGCGCAGGAAGCCTTCCGCGAAGCCGGTCAGCGCGCTGTCCGTCGCGCGCGCCTGGCCCAGCTGCTCCCGCTCCGCATTGATGCGCGCGAGCGTCGCGGCATCCGGCGTCACCTGCGCCGGCGGCAGGCCGTTGATGTGCTGCACATTCCATTGCCGCCGCGCGATGCTCAGCCGCTGCTCCCGCCCATCAACCGTCAGCACCGCGCCGGCGCCATGGTCGCGGCCGAAGCCGAAGACGAAATCACCCGCCGGCGAAACCCGCAGCGCCCGCCCATCCAGCGCCAGGCGCGTACCCGGCGGCGCCCGCCCGACCACCAGCCCGCCCTGCGCCAGGCCGGCGCCGTTCAGGTCCAGCGCCCGCGCCCCGCGCGCCAGCAGCAGCGCCGGCGTCGCCAGCAGCAGACGTCTCTTCACAGCAAATCCCCCTGGCGCGTTTCATCCGCCTTGCGCGGGCGCGCGGACTTCGCGCCATCCGTGGTCGCGCCGACCTCCCCATCCGCGAAGGTCAGCGTCAGATGCTGCGCCGGCTTCACCGCCGCCGCACTCGTCAGCGCCGCGCCGTCGCCATCGCGCACCAGCACGAAGCCGCGCGCCAGCACCGACTGGTAGGAGGCACTCTCCAGCCGCGCCGAAAGCCCCTCCAGCGCCGCCCGTCGCACCCGCAGCAGCGCCTGCACCGGCGCCGGCCCGAACCGCGCCAGCGCTCGCGCATCTCGGCGCACGGCGAGTACCCGCGCCACGCTGGCATCGCCACGGGCCGCGAGACTGCCCAGCCGCTCCCGCCGCGCCAGGATCGCCTCCCGCGGATGCGGCACCCGCAGCCCCGCCAGCGCCTGCGCCCGCCGCGCCAGCAGCCCCACGACACCGCGCGGCAGCCTCTCCCCCCAATCATCCAGGCGCAGCCGTGCCTGTTCGAGCCTGGCGGGCACATCCGGCAGCCGCCGCTCCGCCCGCAGCAGCCGCAGCCGCGAATCATTCAGTACCCGCCGCGCGACGCCGGCCAGCCGCGCGCCGGTCTGCGCCAGATCGGCCGAGAGGTCGCCCCGTGCCGGCACCGCCAGTTCCGCCGCCGCGGTCGGCGTCGGCGCCCGGCGGTCGGAGGCGAAGTCGATCAGGGTCGTATCCGTCTCATGCCCCACGGCGGAGATCAGCGGGATCGCGCTCGCCGCCGCGGCGCGCACCACCACTTCCTCGTTGAAGGCCATCAGGTCCTCCAGGCTGCCGCCGCCGCGCGCGACGATCACCACATCCGGGCGCGGAATCGCGCCGCCCGCCGGCAGCGCCGAGAAGCCCTCGATGGCGCGCGCGATCTGCTCCGCCGCGCCCTGCCCCTGCACCGCCACCGGCCAGATCAGGATATGGCGCGGAAAGCGCCGGGCGATCGTGGTGCGGATGTCCTGGATCACCGCGCCGGAGGCCGAGGTCACGACGCCGATCACCCGCGGCAGCATCGGCAGCCGGCGCTTCCGCCCTTCCTCGAACAGCCCTTCCGCCAGCAGCCGCTTGCGCAGCGCCTCGATCCGCGCCAGCAGCGCGCCCTCGCCCGCGAATTCCAGCCGGTCGATGATGAGCTGGTATTTCGACCGGTCCGCATAGGTCGTCAGCTTGCCGGTCGCGATCATCTCCACGCCGTTCTCGGGCGGGGCGGCCAGCATCCGGAGGTTCCCCTTCCAGATCACCGCCTCGATCTTCGCGTTCTCGTCCTTCAGCGACAGGTACACGTGCCCGGACGCGGCGCGCTTCATCTCGGTGATCTCGCCGCGCACCCGCACGCGGCCGAAAGCCCCTTCCAGGGTGCGGCGAATCGCCCCCGCGATCTCGGAAACGGCATATTCGGGGATATTCGCGCCATCGCGCGGGGCCGGGCTGTCCATCCGGCGATGCTATGCTAGAGCCCCGGCATACGAAACAGGGCGGGGGCTGCATGCGGGTGCTTCTGGTCGGCGGCGGCGGCCGCGAACATGCCTTGGCGACCGGCATCGCCGCGTCGCCGAAACTCACGCAGCTGTTCTGCGCCCCGGGCAATGCCGGCATCGCGACATTCGCCGATTGCGTCGCGATCGGCGCCGAGGATGTCCCTGCCCTCGTTGCCTTCGCCGCGGCCGAACGGATCGACCTGGTCGTCGCCGGCCCCGAGGCGCCGCTGACCCTCGGCCTGGCGGATGCCTGCATCGCCGCCGGCATCCCCTGCTTCGGCCCCACCGCCGCCGCCGCCTGCCTGGAAGGCAGCAAGACCTTCACCAAGGAAGTCGCCGACGCAGCGGGGGTCCCGACCGCTGCCTGGGCCCGCTTCGAAGATCCCGACGCCGCCCGCGCCCATATCCGCGAACGCGGCGCGCCAATCGTGGTGAAGGCCGATGGCCTGGCCGCCGGCAAGGGCGTCGTCGTCGCCGAAACCACCGCCGAAGCCGAAGCCGCGATCGCCGACTTCATGGAAAGCCGCATCCATGGCAGCGCCGGCACCAGCGTCGTCATCGAGGAATGCCTGATCGGCGAGGAGATCTCCTTCTTCGCCCTCTGCGACGGCACCCACGCCCTGCCCTTCGGCGCCGCCCAGGACCACAAGCGCGCCTTCGATGGCGATACCGGTCCCAATACCGGCGGCATGGGCGCCTATTCCCCGCCCCCCGCCTTCACCGACGCGCTGCGCGACGACGTCATGGCCCGCGTCATCCGCCCGACGCTGGCCGAGATGGCCCGCCGCGGCACACCCTTCCGCGGTATCCTCTTCGCCGGCCTCATGCTCACCGCCCAGGGGCCCAGGCTGATCGAATTCAACGTCCGCTTCGGCGATCCGGAATGCGAGGCACTGATCCCCCGCCTCGACAGCGACCTGCTCGACGCGCTGCACGCCGCCGCCACCGGCCGCCTCGCCGACATCACCCTGGCCTGGAAAGCCCTGCATAGCCTGGTCGTCATCATGGCCACGCGCGGCTACCCCGGTCCCTACGCCAAAGGCAGCATCATCCGCGGCCTCGACACGGCCGCCGCCATCCCCGGCGCGCGCGTCTTCCACGCCGGCACCGCCACCCACGACGGCGCCACCATCGCCACCGGCGGCCGCGTCCTGGCTGTCAGCGGCACCGGCCCCAGCCTGCGCGAGGCCCGCGACGCGGCCTATGCCGCGGTCGCCGCCATCGACTGGCCCGAAGGCTTCTGCCGCCAGGACATCGGCTGGCGGGCATTGGGGTAGGACAGGCCAGGAGGCGCTGCCCCCTGGACCTCCGCCGGGGATCGACACGATCCTCGCGGGTGGGTCCGGGAGGGCAGCGCCCTCCCGGGATGCGCCATCACCCCCGATGCACGCGCAGCGGCCCGAAGCTCTGGCTGACCGGCATCACCTGCAGGGTGTTGACGTTCACGCGGCCGGGCCGGCTGGCCACCCAGTGCACCGCGTCGGCGATGTCGTCCGGGTTCAGGGCATTGGCGTCGGCATAGATCGCGGCGGCCTTCGCATCGTCGCCCTTGAAGCGCACGTTGGAGAACTCGGTGCCGCCGACGAGACCCGGCTCGATGTCGGTGACGCGGATCGCCGTGCCGAACAGATCGGCCCGCAGGTTCAGGCTGAACTGGCGCACGAAGGCCTTGGTGGCGCCGTAGACATTGCCGCCGGGATAGGGAAATTCGGCGGCGGTGGAGCCGATATTGACGATATGGCCGCGGTTGCGCGCGACCATCCCCGGCAGCAGGGCGCGGGTCATGGCGACCAGGCCCTTGCAGTTGGTGTCGATCATCGCGTCCCAGTCGTCGAGGTTCGCGGCTTGCGCGGGCTCGAGACCAAGGGCGAGGCCGGCATTGTTCACCAGCACATCGACGGCGCGCCAGGCTTCGGGCAGCGCGTCGATGGCGGCGGTGATGCCGGCGCGGTCGCGCACGTCGAGGACGAGCGGCAGGACCTTGTCGGCACCAAGCTCGTCGCGCAGCGCGTCGAGACGCTCGGTACGGCGGCCGGCGGCGATGATGCGGGCACCGTCGGCGGCGAAGCGCCGGGCGATGGCGACGCCAAAGCCGGCGGTCGCGCCGGTGACGAGGATGATCATGCCGGGATGCCTTCCAGGACGACCTTGCCGATCATGCTGCTGCTTTCGACGAGCTGATGCGCTTCGGCGAGCGAGGTGGCGGTGAGCGGGCCGAGGTTCTTCGTCATGGTGTGGCGCAGCGCGCCGGCATCGACCATGTGCGCGACTTCTTCCAGCAGGTGGTGCTGGGCGACCATGTCGGCGGTTCGGTTCAAGGGGCGGGCGAACATCGCCTCGAAGGCGAGGAAGCCAGCCTTGGGGCGGATGCGCTGCACGTCCACGCCGTGCATCTCATCGATCACGCAGATGCCGCCCTGCGGCGCCAGCGCGTCAGCGAGCGCGTTCCAATGCGTCTCGGTATCGCGCACCGAGAAGATATAGGGCAGCGGCAGGCCGAGTGCCTTGATCTGTGGCCCGAGATCCCGGCTGTGGTCCAGCACGTGGTGGGCGCCGTTCTGCTCCGACCAGGCGCGGGTTTCGGGGCGCGACGCGGTGGTGATGACCTTGAGGCCGGTCAGGCGGCGGGCAAGCTGCACGGCGATGGAGCCGACACCGCCGGCGCCGCCGGTGATCAGCACGGCATCGCCGGACGGGGTGCCGCCGCGCGGAATGCGCAGGCGGTCGAACAGCGCTTCCCAGGCGGTGATGGCGGTCAGCGGCAGGGAGGCGGCTTCGGCGAAGGAGAGGGTCTTGGGCTTGTGCCCGACGATGCGTTCGTCGACGAGCTGGAACTGCGCGTTGCTGCCCTGGCGGTTGACGACGCCGGCGTAGAAGACTTCGTCGCCGACATGGAAGAAGGCGGCTTCCGGGCCCCGCGCGCGGACGATGCCGGCCGCGTCGTAGCCGAGCACGCGCTTCTCACCGGCCGGATCGGCCTTGGCACGGAGACGGGTATCGACCGGATTCACGCTGACGGCGCGGATTTCGACCAGCAGCTCATGGCCCTTGGGCTCCGGCAGGTCTTCCAGCACCACGTCGTCGAAGGCATCCGGGTGGTTGGCCGGATGGCAATGCGTGTAGGCGACGGCTTTCATCGATATCTCCTTCGAGTATCCCGGTCACCCGATCCGCAGCAGCGCGGGGCCGTGCTGGCGGAGCCAGTCGACCGCGGCTTCGTGGTTCGGGCTCAACCGCGCGACATGGGCCCAGAAGCGCGGTGAGTGGTTGAGTTCCCGCCGGTGCGCGACCTCATGCGCCACGACATAATCCAGCACCCAGTCGGGTGCCATCACCAGCCGCCAGGAGAAGGCGATGGTGCCATCCGGCGCGCAGCTTCCCCAGCGGCTTTTCGTGTCCTTGAGGCGGATGGCCGGCACCGTCACCTCCAGCGTCGCGGCATGCCTGGCGACCAGCGGCGTGATGCGGCGCCTGGCTTCGGCCCGCAGCGCGTCGGCGACGCGGCGTGGCAGGAATTCGATATGGCCGCCGACGGTGATGGCGCCGTCACCGACGCGCGACCCGCGCATCGCGGGGTCATGGCGGATGACATGCGGCGCGCCGCCGACCGGCACCTCGGCGTCGGGCGCGAAGATGCGCGGCGGTGCCAGCGCGTGCAGGCGCTGCATGACCCAGGCGGCGTGTTCGTTGAGCAGCGCCATGCCGGCACGGCGGCCGGCGCGCGGCGGCAGGGTGATGACGACGGCGCCCTGGGTCGGGTCGATGCGCAGGCTGACGCGCCGCGCCCGCGTCGAGCGCTTCCAGTGCACGACGCAGGGCGATGGCTGCGTGTCGGCCGGGATCCGCAGCGCGATCGTCTCGGGGGAAGGCACATCCATGCGGGCCAGAATGGCCCGCCGGACGCCGCACGTCACCCGGGCAGATGTTTCAGTTCGATCTCCACGAAGGAGAGCGGCGCGCTGCCGGCATTGACGACGTTGTGCTCAACCCCGGCGGCGCGCGCATAGGACACGCCGGCCTTGAGTTCCGCGGTCGCGGTCTGCCCGCCCGGCAGTTCCAGCAGCAACGTCCCGTCGGTCACCGGCACGACCACATAGGCCATGCCGTGCCGGTGGTAGCCGGTCTCCGCGCCGGGACCGAAATCCCAGCGCGTGACGCGGACATGGTCGTCATCCTGCTGCAGGACCGGCGTCGCCGGCTCCCGGCAGCGGAGAGGCTCGCTCGTCTGGCCCGGCCGATTCAGACCTTCGCGCCCTTCGGCGCTCCGGTCATCGGACGGACGGCTCACTCCGCGGCGGCCTTCGCCGGGGAGAGGCCCGGCAGCGGGATGGCGCCGGCGGCGGTCCAGGCGGCCCAGACCTTCTCCGCCTGCTCGGCATTCAGCGGCAAATGCGGCGGGCGGATGGTACGCCAGCCGTCATCGCCGGTGGAGCGGGCGATGATCTCGCGCAGGCCGGAGATCAGCGGCACGGACGTCGCGGCCTTGCGGGTCCCGTTCAGCACGGTCTGCGCCGCATCGGCTTCGGCGCCGGTGCGCTTGGCATAGACGATGCCACCCCAATGGCTGTTGCCGTTGGACGCCGCGGTGATGCAGCCGGCACCGCCTTCGGCCAGGATGCGCTGCAGGAATTCGTCGCTGCCCGAATAGACCTCGAACCCGTCCTTGGCGAAGGCGTCGACCATCGCCTTCATGTTCGCATAATCGCCGGAGCTGTCCTTCACGCCCTTGATGACGGTCGGGAAGGCCTTCAGCAGGCGGCCCAGCAGGTCCAGGGTGAAGGGCACCGCGCTCTGCTGCGGGAAGTGGTAGAGGTAGATGGCGATGCCGCCGCCGACGCGGTTCACCACTTCCGAGAAATAGGCGAACAGCCCGTCATCGCTCGGGCCCTTGTAGTAGAAGGGCGGCAGCACGAGCACGCCGCGGCAGCCCTGCGCCTTCGCGTGCTGGGTCAGCTCGACGGTGTCGGAGAGGTTGGAGCAGCCGGTGCCCGGCATCAGCTTCGCGGCCGGGATGCCGCGGGCGATCAGGCCTTCCAGGATCTGCTTGCGCTCGGTCAGGCCGAAGGAATTGGCTTCGCCGGTGGTGCCGAGCATGCCAAGGCCGTTGCAGCCATTGGCCAGCAGCCAGCGGGCATGCGCCGCCATGCGGTCGAGGTCGGGCGAGAAGTCCGGCTTCATGGCCGTCAGGATGGCGGCGTTCACGCCGCCGAACAGGGCGTTCTGCATGGCTGGTCTCCTCACTGCTATTCGGCCGCCTTCGTGATCCCGGATCGGGCCCACGTCAATCCGCGCGGCGCGCAACCCGGTTCATCCCCGCGGCCGGGCCGATTTCGGCACCAGGCCGGGCCAGCGGACCACATGCTCCTCCAGCGGGCCGGCATCGCGTTCCCGCACGGCGCGGCCGCGAACCGAGATCCCGGCCTCATGCACCGTGTCCCGGGTGCCGGAGACCAGCGGATGCCACCACATCAGCGGCCGCCCTTCGGCCAGCAGCCGATAGGCGCAGGAGGGAGGCAGCCAGTCGATGGTGGCCAGCTTCTTCGGCGTGAGCTTCACGCAGTCCGGCACCTTCTGGCGCCGGTTCGGGTAGTCGGAGCACTGGCAGCTGCGGGTGTCGAGCAGGCGGCAGGCGACCTCGGTCCAGGCCAGGCGCTCCGTCTCCTCGTCGCGCAGCTTGTGCAGGCAGCAGCGGCCGCAGCCGTCGCAAAGGCTTTCCCACTCGGCGCGCGTCATCGCATCGAGGGTCTTGGTCTTCCAGAAGGGCTGAACGTCGTCGGACACGGTCCTGCCATATAGGACAGATCCCGCGCAGGCGGAATCGCCGAAGCGGGTGGAGATGCCTGGCGGGGCCAATGCCCTGGCCCCGCGGCGGGACCCGGCGCGATCGGCCGTCAGCGGCCGCCGCGCGGCGGCGGCGGCAGGCTTTCCTGCCCGACACGGCCGGGGCCGGGTGCCCGCGAGCCATCATTCGCGGGCATCATCGGCCCGCCGGCGCTCGGCGGCGGCAGCGCCGGCGCCGCGGCGCCCCGCCCTTCCTGGCTGTAGCGGATCAGGATGCCGCGCAGCGGATCGCTACCCGGATTATGGGCTTCCATGCCGATCACGATCTGCCGCGGCCCGACCTCCCGCCCGTAATAGTCGCGGTTCCAGCCGCTCTGCACGCTGAGCAGCGAGCCTTCGAGCGAGATGCCGGCGAAAAGGCCGCGGGTGCGGGCATAGGTGACGATATCGGCCCGAAGCGCCGCGGTGGTCGAACCTTCGATGCCGGCACCGAGATGGGCGAGCGAGATGGAGGCATCGGCACCGATCTTGAACTGGCTGTCCAGCACCGCGTTCAGG
>DASYDR010000054.1:0-8954 GCA_036499545.1 Roseomonas sp.
GATACCCGATTTCGCGGCGGCGTAATTCACTTGGCCGTATTGCCCGGCCTGGCCGTTGATCGAACCGATATTGACGATGCGGCCGAACTTGCGCGCCGTCATCCCGTCCCAGACCAGCTTGCAAAGGTTGTAGCAGCCGCCGAGGTTGGTATCGATCACCGCATCCCACATGTCGCGGGACAGGCGCTTCATCACCGCATCGCGGGTGATGCCGGCATTGTTCACCAGGATCTCGATCGGGCCGTGATCCGCTTCGACCTGGCGCACCGCGGCTTCGCATGCGGCGTAATCGGCGACGTCGAATTTCACGCAGGGAATGCCGGTGCGTTCGGTGAAGGCCTGCGCGGCGGCGTCATTGCCGGCATAGGAGGCGACGACCTTGCGGCCCGCCTTCTGCAGCCGTTCGCTGATCGCGGCGCCGATGCCCCGCTGACCGCCGGTGACGAGTGCGACGCGTGCCATGTCCAAGCCTCCCTTGTCTCGCAAGTCCGAAGTTAGCCTAGACCCTGTTGCACCCCGCGCCGCAAGGGAGAAGCGACGCGGGATCGCGTGAAAAGATCGGGGCGGTGGAAATCAGCGCAGCGGCAGCGCGTACATCAGGCCGCCGCGCGTCCACAGATCGTTCAGCCCGCGCGCCAGGCCGATCGGCGATCCGGTGCCGAGGTTGCGGTCGAAGGTCTCGCCGTAATTGCCGACCTGGCGAATGATCTGGAAGGCCCAGTCTTCCGGCAGGCCGAGGGCGGCGCCGAAACCGGGCGCCACGCCGAGCATGCGCTGGATGCTGGGATCGGGCGAGCGTCGCGCCTCCTCGACGTTGCCGCGGTTGATGCCGAGCTCTTCCGCCTCGATCATCGCGTGCAGCGTCCAGGCCACCACGTCGCGCCACTGCTCATCGCCGTGCCGCACCATCGGGCCCAGCGGTTCCTTGCTGATGCGCTCCGGCAGAATGATGTGCTCGTCCGGATTCTGGATCGCGGAGACGCGCAGCGCCGCGAGCTGCGACGCGTCGGAGGTCATCGCATCGCAGCGGCCCGCCTGATAGGCCTGCGTCATCTCATCCATGGAGGAGAGCACGACCGGCCGGATCGACAGCCGCTCGCGGCGCGCCCAGTCGGCCAGATTCAATTCGGTGGTGGAACCCGGCAGCACGCAGATGGTGGCGCCGTCGAGGCCGCGCGCCGCGGTCACGTTGCTGCGGCGCGGTACCATGAAGCCTTGGCCGTCGTAGAAATTCACCCCGGCGAAGTTGAAGCCGAGATTGGTATCGCGCAGCAGGGTCTGGGTGACGTTGCGAGCGAGCACGTCGATCTCGCCCGATTGCAGGGCGACGAAGCGCGTCTGATAGGTAGTGGGCACGAAGCGCACCTTGCTGGCGTCGCCGAACACCGCCGCAGCCAGGCCGCGGCAGAAATCGGCATCCAGCCCCTGGTAGACGCCGCGCCCATCGGGGGCGGAGAAGCCGGCGACGCCGGTGTTCACGCCACAGACGATCTGGCCGCGGGCGCGCACCTGATCGAAGGTCTGGCCCGCGTCGGCCGGCCGCGATGCCAGTCCCGCAGCGGCGAGGCAGGTGGCGACCAGGGCGCATCGCCGCAGAGAGAAATCGCCCGCGCGAGCGAAGCGCAACCGATCGAGGGTATGGCGGATCATCGACGTCTCCGGAGCAGGGGTGGTGCAAGGCCTCATGGCAATGCCAGGGCTGAGGTTTCTATAAACGACTTTCACGGAAACGTGTGGCCGTGCAAACCTCCGGCCAGACTTTGGGAAGCACCGGATGACCAGCGATCGCGAGGCTGATCAGGATACCTATGTGGCCGATCGCTCGGCCATCGTCCTGATACTGGGGTATGTCGAGAGCGAGTGCCGGCGGCTTGGTGCGCTCGCCGCCGCGGAGCATGCGGCTCTGGCGGCGTCGCTCGTGCCGGATGATGGCCATGTCGCGCCGGCGCCGGTCGCGCGCCCGCACTGAGGGGCCATCGGCGGCTGGCGCTCGCATCGGCGCCCCGCATATGGCATGGTCGGATACCGGAGCGATCTGGAGGCCACCGATGCGCCATCTTGTCGCTCTCATGCCTTTGCTGATCGCCGTCACCGCTTCTGCGCAAGGCCTGGACGGCAACTGGAATGGGCGGCTGCGCTGCGATGCGCTGAACGTGCCGGGCCAAAGGCCGCTGGACACCGCGATCCGGATCACCATCGCGAATGGCCGCGCGGCGTTCCGGCGCGTGGTTCTCAATCCGGACGGCAGCCCGACCGGCATTGCCGAAGTCGGTGACGGGACGGTGGCCGCCGATGGCAGCATCACACTGTCGGGCACCGCCAACGGGCCGCGCTACAACTATGTTTCCCACTACGCGGGCCGCCTGAGTGCGGAGCGCGGCACCGGTCAGCTCTCCGGCGCCCAGGACTGGGCGGCGGGACAGGCGGTGGGCGGACAGCGCCGGCCCTGCACGATCGGGCTGCGCCGCACGCCCTGAGGTCGCCGCGCGGACCGCTCATACGCAACCTCGCCGCTTGGCGGCGGGCACGGGCGCGTCTATTGCTGACACCGCGCCATGCCCGACACAGTCCAGCCCCCCCCCGATGCCTCGCAGAGCCCCGCCGCTTCCACGTCGGACCTGGCCAGGTTGCGCGCCGAGATCGACGCGCTCGATGACCAGCTGCATGAGGTGCTGGTACGCCGCGCCGACATCGTCACGCGGCTCGGCGCCAGCCGCGCCAAGGGCCAGGGCCCGGCGCTGCGCCCGGGGCGCGAGGCATGGATCCTCCGGCGCCTGCTGAGCCATCATGTGGGGCCCTTCCCGCGGGCGGCCCTGGTGCGTCTCTGGCGCGAGATCTTCGCCGCCACCACCGCCATGCAGGCCAGCTTCTCGGTCGCCGCCGCGGCCCCGCCGGGCAGCGGCGAGCATGTGCTGCACCTGACCCGGCAGCATTTCGGGGCGGATACGCCGATCCGCCAGATGACCACCATCGGCCAGGCCCTGACCGCCGTGCTCGCCGGGGAAGTGGCTGTCGCCACCCTGCCGGCGCCCGAGCCGGAGGAGCCGGAAGAGGCCGCCTGGTGGGTCCGCTTCGACACCCAGCACCTGCAGATCACCGCGCGGCTGCCCTTCCTGCTGGAACCCGGCAGCCCCGGCGCGCTGGTCGCCTCGACGACGCCACCCGATGCCAGCGGCCGGGACTGCACCCTGCTGCGCCTCGAACCCGCCGGCGATCTCTCGCATGCGCGCCTGTCCGCCGTGCTCGCGCAGGCCGGGCTGCCGGTGCGCGGGCTGATGATCCGGCGCAGCGGCACCGGCCCGCTGGCGCTGGCGGAGATCGAAGGTTTCATCGAAGCCGATGACCGGCGCTTCGCGGCGCTGCCCGGGCTGCATGTCCAGCGCCTTGGCGTCTATGCCGAGCCCGAGCCGGCCTGACCGCTCTCCCGACGTCGCTCCCCCGCACCGAGGTGCCGTGACCATGACCCTGCTCGCCCCGCGTCCGTCGATCCTTTCGGTCGAGCCCTATGTGGGGGGCGAGTCGAAGATCCCGGGCGTCAACCGGACCATCAAGCTTTCCTCCAACGAGGGCGCCTTCGGGCCGCCGCCAGGCGCGATCGCGGCGATCCAGCGCGTCGCGACGGATGCGCACCGCTATCCGGATGGCGGGTCCAAGGCGTTGCGGGAGGCGATCGGCGCGCGCTTCGGCCTCGACCCCGCGCGCATCGTCTGCGGCAATGGCTCCGACGAGATCCTGGCGCTGCTGATCCTCGCCTATGGCGGGGACGGCACCGAGATCGTCATGTCGGCGCATGGCTTCCTGATGTACGACATCACCGGCCGCTGGGCCGGCTGCCGCATCGTGAAGGTGCCGGAGCGTGACCTGACCGCCGATGTGGACGGGCTGATCGCCGCCTGCGGGCCGCGCACCAGGCTGGTCTGCCTGGCCAATCCGAACAATCCGACCGGCAGCATCCTGCCGCAGGCGGAGGTCGACCGGCTGCGCGCGGGGCTGCGCCCCGACATCATGCTGGTGCTCGATTCCGCCTATGCCGAATATGTCGACCGGCCCGACTACGATGCCGGCACGCAGTTGGTGGACGCCACCGGCAACACGGTGATGACGCGCACCTTCTCGAAGATCTTCGGGCTCGGCGGCATGCGCGTCGGCTGGGGCTACGCGCCCGTCGACGTGGTCGATGTGCTCAATCGCGTGCGCGGCCCGTTCAACGTCAATGCCGCCGCGTCGGAAGCGGCGATCGCCGCGCTGGCCGAGCCCGGCTGGGTCGAGAAGGCCGTCGCGCACAATGCCGAATGGCGGGCGAAGGTGGCGGCGGCGCTGACCGCCGCCGGCATCAAGGTCTGGCCGAGCCAGGGCAATTTCGTGCTGGCCGATTTCGGCACCCCGGAACGCGCCAAGGCCGCGGATGCGCATCTGAAGTCGCGCGGGCTGATCGTGCGCATGATGGGCTCCTACGGTCTGGCGCCCTGCCTGCGCATCACCATCGGCACCGCCGAGGAGAACGGCATGGTGATCGAAGCGCTCGGTGCCTTCATGGCGGGTCTCCGTGGCTGAACCGCTTTTCGAACGCCTCTGCATCATCGGCCCGGGGCTGATCGGCAGCTCCATCCTGCGGCTGGCGCGGGAACGCGGCGACATCGCGCGCGTGCTGGTGGCGCATGCGCAGTCGGACGCGACGCGCGCACGCGTCGCCGAGCTCGGCATCGCCGATGTGGTGGAAGCCGATCCGGGCCGCGCGGTCGCGGGCTGCGACGGCGTCATCCTCTGCGTTCCGGTCGGTGCCTATGCCGCGGTGATGGCGAAGATCGCCCCGCATCTGGCGCCTGGCTGCATCCTGAGCGATGCCGGTTCGACCAAGGGCAGCGTGGTGCGCGACCTGCTGCCGCTGTTGCCGGACGGCGTGCATCTGGTGCCGGGCCATCCGATGGCGGGCACCGAATTTTCCGGTCCCGATGCCGGTTTCGCGACGCTGTTCGAAGGCCGCTATGTCATCCTGACGCCGCTGCCGGATTGCGACGCGGCGGCGGTCGCGCGCGTGAAGGAGCTGTGGCGCCGCGGCGGCGCGATGATCGAGACCATGGACCATGCGACGCATGACAAGGTGGTCGCCATCGTCTCCCACCTGCCGCATCTGATCGCCTTCACCATCTGCGGCACGGCGGACGATCTGGCGGAAGAGACCAAGGAGGCGGTGCTGAAATTCGCTGCCTCCGGCTTCCGCGACTTCACCCGCATCGCCGCCAGCGACGTCGCGATGTGGCGCGACATCTTCCTGAACAACCGGGAAGCGCTGCTGGAAATGCTGGCGCGGTTCTCGGAAGACGCGCACGCGCTGGGCCGCGCCGTGCGCTACGGCCAGGCCGAGTTCATCGAGGACCGGATTCACCGCGGGCGGAAAATCCGGCGCGACCTGATCGAGCGCAAGCAGGCGTAGATCTGGCCTTAGAGCACGATGCGTTCGCAAGCGCTCACGCATCGTGCTCCAGGGCTTTGTTTGATCGCGTGATTCGCGGCTTTCGGTGAGTCCACCTCAACCGATCACGCTCTAGCCGCGGATTGGGAGAGGTTGAGCGGGCCGCCGGTGGCGGAGGCTGCTCAGGCAGCGCGGCGGAAGGCGCCTTCTTCCACTTCCAGCCGGCGCACGCCGACCACCTGGGCGAGGTTGCCTTCGACCAGATGCACCATCTCCGCCGGCATCGCGGTCAGCGTGAATTCCACGCGCAGGCACGCGCCTTCGCGGCGGGAGGTCATGACATCGGGGATCAGGTCGCGCTTGGCGAAGGGCTGCAGCAGGCGCGGCAACAGGCCGGGTTCGGCATCGGCGAGCACGCGGAATCGCGCGGCGAGGAAGGGCGTATCGGACATCGGGAAATACCTTCGGATCGGAATGAGCAGGCAGCGAAAACCCCGGCAGCGCGGCAGGTCCCGAAGGACCGCTTCAGGCGGCCGGGCCAGTAATTCGCATGCCTTTCCGAGCGGAGGTCATGAGGGAAGCCTAACGCGGCCCGCCTGGCCCGTCCATGCCAAGCTTGCGCGACTGCCCTGCTTTTCCCCTGAAGGAGGGGGCCGGGGATCGACACGATCCCCGGCGGAGGTCCAGGAGGCAGCGCCTCCTGGCCCGCATCATGCCGCGCTGCGCGACGACAACCGCGTCGGCGCCGCCCCCCAGGCGATCGTCCCCGCCGCGCCGCAATGGCTGCAATCGGGCGTCCAGGCGGCATGCTCCGCGCCGCAATCGGTGCAGCGCCAGCGCGGCTCGCCCGGTGCCTTGGCGGCTTCGCGCAGCCAGCGCGCCTGGGCGCCGCGGGCTTCCGGCGTGTCGCCCTGCTCGGCCTCTTCCAACTCGGCCAGCAGCAGATAGGCGCGGCGGTCGGCGCTGCCGTCGGCGACCACGGCCTCGAGCTCCGAGCGGGCGCGGCCGGTCAGCCCGGCGGCGAGGGCGGCATTGGCCATCAGCAGCCGGCTTTCGGGGTGTTCGCGGGTGGCGTGGATCAGGTCTTCCACCGCCTTCACGCGGGCCAGCGGATCCTCGATCGGCGCGATCCAGGCGGCGCCGAGATCCGGATGCGGCGCGCGGGCCCAGGCTTCCGCCAGGATGGCGCGGGCGCGGCGCGGGCTGCCCTGGGTGGAGAGGCGGGCGGCATGGGCGATGGCGGCCGGGGCGAAGCCGGGATCGGCCTGCACCGCCTGCCGCTCCAGCGCCGCGGCCTTGTCGGCATCGGGTTCCTGGGAGGCGGCGGCGAGGGCGAGTGGCGCCAGCGGCGTGCCCTTTGGGGCGAGGGCCAGGGCTTCCCGCCAGTCGCGGGTGCGGCTGGCCAGCAACTGGCGCTCCTCACGCAGCCAGGCGGCGCCGGGCTGCGCCATCTCGGCTTCGCGCGCCAGGCGCTGCGCCTCCGGCCAGTCTTCCCGCTGCATGGCCTGGCGCAGCAGGCCGCGCAGGCCGAGGAAGCGGGCGTCGTCGCGCTTCGCCAGCAGGCCGAAGACCTCGGCGGCGGCATCCTCGCGGCCGGCCAGGCGCTCGGCCTCGGCGGCCAGCAGCAGGGTCTGCGGCGTATCGCCGAGCAGGGCGCGGGCGCGGCGCACCTCGTGCCGGGCGCCGTTGGCGGTGCCGGCGGCGAGCGCCACCAGTGCCCGCGTCAGGGCGGCATCGCCATCCGCGCGGCGGCGCAGCGCCCGCTTCGCGCGCATCCGCCCAGGCAGGCGCTGCAGCCAGGCGATGATCGTGAGCAGCCCGTGCAGCAGCACGAAGGCGCCGACCAGCAGCAGCATGGCGATCGGGAAGGAGACGCCGATCCAGGCATCGCCGACGCGGATCTCGACGCTGCCGCCCACCTGGGCGAGCCAGAGGGCCAGCGCGACGCCGGCGGCGAGGAGGATGAGCAGCCCGACTGCGCGGCGCATCGGCTCAGCCCGCCAGGGTGCCGAGGGCGGCGCGCGCGGCCAGCAGCGCTTCCGCGTCGCCGATCCAGCGCTCCATCGCATTGCGGGCCGGGGCCGGCAGGCGCTTCAACTGTTCCACGGTGCCGGCTAGGTCGCCGGCGTCCAGGCTGCGGCGGGCGCGTTCCAGCGCGCCGGCGACCTGGTCGCCCCAGACCACCTCGTCGCCGCGGCGCACGGTGACAAGGCCGGAGAGCCGCGCCAGCGCGCTGTCGACCACACCCTGGCCCTCGCGCGCCGGTTCGCTGGCGGCGCGGGCGGCACGGGCCGCGTCTTCGAAGGAAAGCCGCAGCCCGGCTTCGGTCGGCGGCGCGGCCGCGGCGAAGCGGGTCAGGCTGGCCGGCGCTTCCGGCAGCGCGGACAGCGCCGGGGCCAGCGGCTGCCCGGCATCCAGCCGGGCGCGCAGCGCGTCCTGCGCGGCGAGGCGGCGGGCCCGCGCCTCGACATCGGTCACCCGCGACTGCGCCGCCTCCAGTGCGGCGACCCGGGTCTGGGCGGCTTCCAGCGCGGCGATGCGCGGCTGCGTGGCTTCGGCGGCAGCGAGGCGCGTCTCCAGGGTCGCGATACGGCCCTGTTGCGTGCCCTCGGTCGCGGCCAGCCGGGCCTCCAGCGCCGTGATCCGGGTCTGGGCGGCCTCGGCCTGACGCTGCGCGGCCTCGGCATTGGCGACCCGGCTCTCGAGTGCCGCCAGGCGCTCGGCGCCGGGCGCGATACGGGCGGCCAGGTCCTCGACCGCGGCGCGGGGGGCGAGGGCGGAGAGGTCGGGGTCGGGCCGCTGCTCGGCGGCGGCGACACGGCGTTCCAGCGCGGCGATCGCCGGGCCCTGGTCCGGCGCGGCCGGCAGGGGGCGGGCCTCCAGCGTGGCGAGGCGGCGTTCGACCGGGGCGAGGGAGGGGGCCTCCGGCGGCCGGCGCGCTTCGAGCGAGGCAAGGCGCTCCTCCAGCGCGGCGACGCGCGGATCGACGCCGGGGACCGGGCGCGGCGTCGTCAGCAGCCAGGCCACCGCCAGCACCAGCACCACGCCGCCGGCGAGCAGGGCGAGCACCGTCGCGTCGGGACGTCGCATTGCCGGGGTGGGCGGCTTGGTTTCGACCTCGGTCATGATGCGATTCCCCTCGTAAGCGGCGCGTCCAACTCAGACCTGCGAGCCCTGCGGCCCTCGGGCGCTCAGTCTGCCCGACGCCCGAGCAACGCCAGCAGCGCCCCCGGGTCGGGCGCTGATGTGGCCTGGATAGATCGCCAGGGGAAGGGTGCCAATGCGGCGGCGATACGGGGGCTCAGGGCAAGCGCTTCGATTGTCATGCAAATTTCGGAAAGCCCGGCGTCGCGGAGCAGGGCTGCGGCAATCGCGGCCGAGCGCGGCGAGTAGAACAGGGCATGGCCGACCTGCCCGGCCACGAGCGCTGCCCGGGCCGGTGCCGGCAAGGCCCGGGCCGGTGCGGCGTCATAGGCGACCCGCCGCAGCACCCGGAACCCCTGGGCGCGGAGCGTGGCGGCCAGCTCGGTGCCATAGCCGG
>DASYDR010000055.1:0-9650 GCA_036499545.1 Roseomonas sp.
GCCCGCTGGGCCGGCAAGCGGTTGCCGACGGAGCAGGAATGGGAAGCGGCGGCCGCCCTGCCCGGCTTCGCCGATGCCGAGGGCATCGCCTGGCAATGGACCGGCAGCGCCTATCGCCCCTATCCCGGCTTCCAGCCCTGGGCCGGGTCGGTGGGCGAGTACAATGGCAAGTTCATGATCGGGCAGATGGTTCTGCGCGGCGGTTCCCTCGCCACGCCATCCGGGCATGCGCGGCCGAGCTACCGCAATTTCTTCCCGCCCGGAGCGCGATGGCAGTTCAGCGGCGTCCGGCTGGCGGAGGATGTGGCGTGAGCGGCGCGGAACTGCGCGACGCTGCAGCGGCCCAGGCCGCGGCGTTGCTCGGCGATGCCCTTGCCGGGCTGGCCGCGAGCCCGAAGACACTGCCCTGCAAATGGCTCTACGACGCCGAGGGCTGTCGCCTGTTCGAGGCGATCACCCGTCTGCCGGAGTACTACCCGACCCGCACCGAGGTGCGGATCCTGGATGAATGCGGTCCCGATATCGCCCGCGCGATCGGCCCCGGCGCGGCGGTGGTGGAATTCGGCCCTGGCGATGGCGCCAAGGCGGTGCAGCTGCTGGGTGCGCTGTCGGCGCCCGCCGCCTATCTGCCGGTCGACATCGCACCGGAATGGCTGGATGCCGCGGCATCCCGCGTCGCCCTCGCCTTCCCCGGGCTCCGGGTGCGTCCGGTGGTGGCCGACTTCACCCTGCCCTTCGACCTGGCCGGGCGGGCGGCGGGCAGCACCACCCATCTCGGCTTCTTCCCCGGCTCCACCATCGGCAATTTCGAGCCGGCGGAGGCGGTCGCCTTCCTGCGCCGCGCCCGGGCCAGCCTGCGCCCCGGGGCACGGATGCTGCTCGGCGCCGATCTGGTGAAGGACGTGGCCGTGCTACGCGCGGCCTATGACGACGCCGAGGGCGTCACTGCCGCCTTCAACTTGAACCTGCTGGCCCGGCTGAACCGGGAGGCGGGGGCCGATTTCGACCTGGCCGGCTTCCGCCACGAAGCCCGCTGGAACCCGGCGCTGGACCGGATCGAGATGCACCTGGTGTCGCAGCGGGCGCAATCGGTGCGGCTGGCCGGGCGTGTCTTCCGCTTCGCTGACGGCGAGACCATCCACACCGAGAGCAGCCACAAATACCGGCCGGAACGGCTGCGCAACCTGGTGCAGGCGGCCGGCTGGCGCCCGGGCCGGATGTGGACCGATACCGGGCAGCTCTTCTCGGTCTGGCTGCTGGAAGCCTGAGCGTCTGACACGGATCCGCCGTCACGGTCCGGCGTGACGGCGGCATTCCTGCAGCAGCTGGTCGGCCATCGCCCAGTCGAGCTTGTCGGCTGCCTCCTGCCGCTGCCAGATCAGCCGGGCGCGCCGGCGCCCGCCGGCCTCGGCTGCCTCGCGGTAGAGACGCACGAAATCGCGCTGCGGCCCCGCCGGTGTCCGCGCCTCCAGCGCCCGCAGCCGGTGCCCCGGCCGGATGGTGACGATCGCCACCCGCCGCGCGATATCCGCCTGCGCGGCGGCGAGTGCTGCCGGTTCGGGCAGGATCGGCGCCAGGCCCGGCATCAGCAGCGTGACCGCTTCGTCACTGGTGAGCAGGGCAGCCCCCCGCGTCTGCAGATCGTCGAGATAGAGCACCGTGTTGGCGCGCAGTTCGCGGTGCCAGAGCCGGCGCGCGCCCAGCGAGAAGCTATAGCCCCAGGCGACGCCGGGCCCCCGCCCGCGAGCACGGCCGGAGAGAAGGTCGACCTCGATGATCCGCCCCGTCGCCGGCCCGCCGCTGGCGACCGCATGGCGCATGCCGGCCTGCCGCCACGCCATCCGGGCGAAAACCATCAGCCCGATGCCGATCGCCATCAGCATCGCCCGCGGCCAGGCACGGGCGAAAAACGGCTTGTCGGCGTCGAAGGGATCGGGAAGCAGCAGCCCGTCCACACCGGACAGAAGCAGGGAGAGGCCCGCCAGGGCGAGGAACAGCGCGCAGGCCTGCATCACGCGGGCCGTGGCGCCGACCAGTGAACTCAACCGATAGGGCGGGCGCGGCCAGCGGATGGTGGTATCTGCCATGCGCCTCTATCCAGCGCCTCGCCGCGGCCGTCCAGCTATGAGCCTGTCCGGGAATGGATGTTGTCGCAAAGGAGGTGGCGGTGCCGAGTGAGCTGGACCTGCTGATCGCCAGCCTGCGCGCCTGCCGCATCTGCCGGGACGCGCCACGCCGCGGCCCGCCCCTGCCGCATGAGCCGCGGCCGGTGCTGCAGGTCTCGCCACGGGCGCGGATCTGTATCGCCGGACAGGCGCCAGGTGCCCGGGTGCATGCTTCCGGCCGGCCCTATAGCGATGCCTCGGGCGTGCGGCTGCGGCAATGGCTCGGCATCGATGACGCCGTCTTCTACGATTCGACGCGGATCGCCGTCATTCCCATGGGCTTCTGCTTTCCGGGCTACGACGCGGCGGGCAGCGACCTGCCGCCACGGCGCGAATGCGCGGAAACCTGGCACGACCGGCTGTTCGCGCAATTGCCGGATATCGGACTGATGCTGGTGATCGGCCAATATGCGCAGCGCTGGCATCTCGGCCGGGCGGAGACGGAAGGCGGCGTCACCGGCACGGTCGGGCGCTGGCGCGCGATCCTCGACCGCCCCGGCCGGCCGCGGATGCTGCCGCTGCCGCATCCGTCCTGGCGCAACACCGGCTGGCTGCGGCGCAATCCCTGGTTCGGGGAAGAGCTGCTGCCGGTGCTGCGGGCGGAGGTGGCGGCGCTGCTGCGCTGACGCGGGCGCCGCCACCCGCGATCAACCGAACAGCTTCTGCGCGGTCCTGGCGACCAGGTCGCCCTGGTAGCGGGCGCCGGCCAGCTCATTCTCCGATGGCTGCCGCGATCCGTCGCCGCCGGCGATGGTGGTGGCGCCATAGGGGCTGCCGCCGGTGACCTCATCGAGGCGCGTCTGGCCCTGGAAGCCATAGGGCAGCCCGACGACGATCATGCCGAAATGCAGCAGGTTGGTGATGATGCTGAACAGCGTCACCTCCTGCCCGCCATGCTGGGTGCCGGTGGAGGTGAAGGCGGCACCGACCTTGCCCTGCAGCGCCCCCTTGGCCCAGAGGCCGCCGGCCTGGTCGAGGAAGCTCGCGACCTGCGACGACATGCGGCCGAAGCGCGTGCCGCCGCCGATGATGATGGCGTCGTAATTCGCCAGGTCGCCGATGGCCGCGACCGGCGCCGCCTGGTCCAGCTTGAAATGCGCCTTGCGCGCGACCTCCTCCGGCACGGTTTCCGGCATGCGCCTGATGTCGACCGTGGCGCCGGCGGCGCGGGCGCCTTCGGCGACGGCCTGCGCCATCGTCTCGATATGGCCATAGGCGGAGTGGTAGAGGACCAGAACCTTCGGCATGCCATGCACTCCCGGTGTAAATGTTGATGCGGCCGATCCTAGGTCACCGACTCATAAGCGCGAAGCCAGATGCGGGTTGCGGCGAGTTTGACGATGGCGAGGTAGTTGGCAGCGAGCTTGTCGTATCGAGTGGCGACGGCGCGGTAGTGCTTGAGTTTATTGAAGAAGCGCTCGACGAGGTTTCTGCAGCGATAGAGGAAGGGGCTGAAGGCGGGGAGGTTCACCCGGCGCGGCATGGGTTTGATGTTGGCCCAGGCGCCCTGGGCCGCCATGGCGTTGCGCAGAGCATTGCTGTCGTAGGCGCGATCGGCCATGAGGATCTGGCCAGGTCCGAGATGGCCCAGCATATCGGCAGCGCTGCGGCCATCATGGGCCTGTCCCTCGGTCAGCTTGAGCAGGACAGGCAGGCCGTTGGCATCGACCAGGGCGTGGATCTTGGTCGTCAGCCCGCCTCGCGAGCGCCCCATGCACTGGGCTCGAGCGTGGTCCCGAGCGGCGGCCGGGGTAGCGTACGCGCCCCCTTTTTGACGTTGCCGCCATGCTGATGAACGCGGATCGAGGAGGAATCAACCATCTGCAGATCGCCGTCATAGGCCCGCGAGACAGCCTCGAAGATGCGGTCCCATACTCCGATCTTCGCCCAGCGCCGGAAGCGGTTCGCGCAGGTCGTGGCCGGGCCATAACGCTCGGGGATGTCCGCCCAGGGTGAGCCCGTTCGAAGCCGCCAGTAGATGCCGTTCAGCACCTTGCGGTCATCCGCCCGCGGCACCCCGCGTGGCTTGTTCGGCAGCAGAGGCTGAATGATCGACCATTCAAAATCACTCAGCTCGTAGCGGCGCGATGCACTCATCAAGGCCCCTCCCAGAGCCTTGAATCACCACTCCCACCTCACCGCCACTCCTTTTATGGGTTCATGACCTAGAGCGCGATCGGTCGCGGCGGGACCATCGAAACCGTGAATCACGCCATCCTGCGGAGCGGATGCCGGACCGGCATCAGGGCGGTGTCGGCAGCAATTCCACCTCGATCGTCGCATTGCCCGATGCCAGCCGCGCCGCCATCGCGTTCAGCACCGCCGACGTCATCACCCGCCGTGCGAAGGCGGAGGCTCAGGCGACACCGCCCGGCAGCGGCGACCGCCGCAGGGTCTCGACCATGTGGTCGATGAAGGCGCGGACGCGATGCGGCACCGGCCCGCCGCCGACATGCACGGCGCTGATCACCTCCAGGTCGCCGGGATTGGCGTCCTCCAGCAGCGGCACCAGCCGGCCGGCCGCGATATCGGCCGCGACGTGATAGAGGCCGGTCCGGGCGATGCCGGCGCCGGCCAGCGCCATCTGCCGCAGGGTCTCGCCATTGTTGACCACGAGCGTGCCGATGACCGGCTGTTCGATGTCGCGCCCCTGCCAGCGGAAGGGCCAGCTCGGCCGGCCGCGGCGGAAGTTGAAGGTCAGGCAGTCATGCCGCGCGAGCGCGTCCGGCGCTTCCGGCCGGCCGCGGCGCCGCAGGTAATCCGGCGCGGCACAGACGACGCGCCGGCTCTCCCCCAGCTTGCGGGCGATCAGGCCGCTATCCGGCAGGGTGCCGACGCGGATGGCGACATCGGTGCGCTGCGCCAGCAGGTCGATGACGTCGTCGGTGAGGCTGAGGTCGACGATCAGCTGCGGATTGCGGGCCAGGAAGGGCGGGATCGCCGGCGCCACCACCATGGCGCCGATCGGAATCGAGGCGCTGACCCGCAGCCGCCCGCGCACCGCGCCGCCGGCCGCCGCCTGGTCGGCCTCGTCCAGCTCCTGCAGGATGCGCAGCGCCGCGTGGTGATAGGCCTCGCCCTCCTCGGTCAGGGTCAGCGCCCGGGTCGTCCGCACCAGCAGCCGCGCGCCGAGCCGCGCCTCCAGCCGGGCGATCAGCTTGCTGATGGCCGAAGGCGTGAGGTCGAGGCTGCGCGCCGCCGCCGAGAAGCCGCCTTCCCGCACTACGCGGGCGAAGACCTCCATCTCGCCGGAGCGCTCCATCAGGATGCGCGGCATTGATGAACCTCAATCACAGATGCTGGTCGCAACGAGGAAATACTCCGGCCCGCCGCCATTTCCTAGATTGCATGCCAGCCAACCCATCGGAGACCGGTCATGGACCTGCAACTCACCGACAAGACCGCCCTCGTCACCGGCGCCACCGGCGGCATCGGCCTCGACATCGCCCGCGCGCTCGCCGTTGAAGGCGCGCGCGTCATCATCACCGGCCGCAACCAGGCGAAGCTGGATGCCGCCATCGAGGGCATCCGCGCCGCCGGCGGTGCCGGGGTCCGCGGCGTGCTGGCGGATGTGGCGACGGCGGCGGGTGCGACGGCGCTCATCCAGGCCGTCGATCAGGTCGACATCCTGGTCAACAACCTCGGCATCTATGAGAGCAAAGCCTTCGCGGACATCACCGATGCCGATTGGGCGCATCTGTTCGAGGTGAACGTGATGAGCGGCGTGCGCCTGGCGCGCGCCTACCTGCCCGGCATGCTGGCGCGCGACTGGGGCCGGATCATCTTCATCTCCAGCGAATCCGGCCTCGCGATTCCGCAGGACATGATCCACTACGGCATGACCAAGACGGCGCAGCTCGCGGTTTCGCGCGGCCTGGCGCAGCTCACGCGCGGTACAAGGGTGACGGTGAATTCGGTGCTGCCGGGGCCGACGCGCTCGGACGGCGTCGTCGAGTTCCTGCGGAGCCAGGCGAAGGACCCGGCCGCGCCGATCGAGCAGATCGAGGCGGAATTCTTCGCCACCGCCCGCTCCGCCTCCATCCTGCAGCGGATGGTGGAGGCGGACGAGATCGCCAACATGGTCGCCTATCTCGCCAGCCCGCGGTCTTCCGCCACCAATGGCGCCGCGCTGCGCGCCGAGGGCGGGCTGGTCAATACCATCGCCTGATATCAGCGGCCTTGATCCTTGACCGATCGAGGCCGCACCGTCTGCGCCAGCAGCTTGCGCTTCAGCGGGACGGGCTTCCGGGCAATTGCAGTGATGATGAAGGCCGGCGACCGGCTTGATTGAACGTCTGCGGCCGGATGTAATTCCGCTTCCGAAGGCAATGAACCCAAGGCATCAGGCTGATGGCGCCGATCACGGTCGATCCCGGCAAGGTCCGTGAATTCACGGATCCCGCCAGCTTCCACGCCTGGCTCGGCCGGCACCATGACGCGCAGGCCGAGGTCTGGATCAAGATCCACAAGGTCGGGTCCGGGCTGCCGTCGATCACGCCAAAGGAAGCGATCGACGTCGTGCTCTGCTGGGGCTGGATCGATGCGGTGCGCAAGAGCTTCGACGACCGCAGCTACCTGCAGCGCTATACGCCGCGCGGCCGCAGCAGCATCTGGAGCCGGATCAACGTCGACAATGTCGCGCGGCTGATCGCGGAAGGCCGGATGACCGAACACGGGCTGCGGCAGGTCGAGGCGGCCAAGGCCGACGGCCGCTGGGACCGCGCCTATGCCGGCGGCAAGGACATGACGATCCCGGCCGACCTGCAGGCCGCCATCGATGCCGTGCCCGAAGCCCGGGCGATGCTGGGCCGGCTCAGCGCGCAGAACCGCTTCGCGCTCGCCTTTCGCGTCGGCGCCATGAAGACGGAGGCCGGGCGGCAACGGAAGATCGCGGACTTCGTCGCCATGCTGAAGCGCGGCGAGACCATCCACCCACAAGGCAAAAGCTAGAGGGAAAGAGTCAGGCCATCAGCCCCAGAGGCGACGCCGCATGGCGCTGCGCGACAGGATGGCGAAGACCGCGAGGCCGCCGATGACGGAGACATGGCCCAGCACCACCGTCAGGTCGCGGAACGCCGCCTCTCCTTCCCTGGCCCAGAAGGGATGCGCGATCGGGATGGTCAGGAGGGTGAAGACGGCGAGCGCGCCGGTCGCCAGCCAGGTCCAGCGATCGAGGATGACCAGCAGGGAGGCCCCCAGTTGCAGCGCGAGGACGGCGGCATTGACGGCCCCGCCCGGATGCAGGCCGAAGCCTTCCATCGCGGTGGCACCGGCGCCGCAGTCGAACAGCCTGGCGAGGCCGCCGGTCCAGAAGACGCTGGTCAGCAGGACCCGCGCCAGAATGCCGAAGCCGCGCGATTCCAGGATCACGGCGATGGCGCACGGCATCGCCGCCCGCCCCGCCCTGGTCGTGGCCGCCAGGCCGCCGGTCATCAGCGCCGGCGCATTCGGATTGCTGCTCATGTCGGCCCTCCGTCGCGACCACTAGTCGCCAGCCGACATGCCTTATAAAACCTCAACCATGGTTCAGGTCAAGCCGGCCCGCCTCCAGGTCCGGGCACCAGGCGCCGCGGGCCGGCGCCCTGGCGGCCGAGTTCGTCGCCGGGGTTGCGCAGCGGGCAATCCTCCAGCGACAGGCAGCCGCAGCCGATGCAACTCGCGATCTGGTCGCGCAACTGCATCAGCCCGAGGATCCGCCGCTCCAGCATGTCCTTCCAGGCATCGGTGAAGCGCCGCCAATCCTGCGCATTCGGCGCGTGGTCATGCGGCAGGTCGGCCAGCGCGGCATGGATGGCGGCGAGCGGAATGCCGGCACGCTGCGCGATCCGGATGATGGCGATACGGCGCAGGACGGCGCGGTGGTAGCGGCGCTGATTGCCTTCGGTCCGCCAGCCGGCGATCAGCCCCTTGGTCTCGTAGAAATGCACGGTGGAGACCGGGATGCCGCTGCGCCGCGCGACCTCCCCCACCGCCAGGGTCCGCTTCACCGCGTCGTCGTCCACGAGGACCTCGCCCAAAGCTGAGGTTCCAGTTTGCCCGATATCCGGCGCGCGGCGCCAGCCTCGCCGCGCTTCCGGGCACCTTCGCCGGCGACCGGGCATTGCACGCGACCATGGCCGGCTGATACCAGCCGGGGCCCTGCCGTGCCGATGAACAGCGGCCGGCCCGTGACGCTGCTGGAGGAGACGCCCCGCGATGGCGCAGACCATTCCCGATCCCATGCCGCCGGCGGCGGCGCGGACCGCGGATCGCGACGTGGTGACCGCGGCCGGTTGGAAGGCGCTGGCCGGCTCGACGCTCGGCTATGCCATGGATGGCTTCGACCTGCTGATCCTGGGCTTCATGCTCCGCGCCATTTCGGCCGATCTCGGGCTCAGCCCGCCGGAAAGCGCCTCCCTCGTCACCGCCACCCTGGTCGGCGCGGTGATCGGCGGCATCGGCTTCGGCATGCTGTCCGACCGGCTCGGCCGCGTCCGGGTGCTGACCTGGACCATCATCCTCTTCGCGGTGTTCACCGGGCTCTGCGCCCTGGCGCAGGGCTATTGGGACCTGCTGGTCTACCGCACCATCGCCGGCCTCGGCCTGGGCGGTGAGTTCGGCATCGGCATGGCGATGGTGGCGGAGGCCTGGCCGGCCAGCAAACGCGCCCGCGCTTCCTCCTATGTCGGGCTCGGCTGGCAGGCCGGCGTGCTGGCGGCGGCGCTGCTGACGCCGCTGCTGCTGCCGGTGATCGGCTGGCGCGGCATGTTCGCGATCGGCCTGCTGCCCGCTGTCGCCGCCTATTTCATCCGCCGCGGCCTGCATGAGCCGGAGGTATTCGTGGCGAAGAACGCGGCGATGCCGGCCAGGGCCTCGCTCCGGCTGCTGGTGGCGGATGCGGAAACGACGCGGCGCAGCCTTGGCCTCGTCATCCTCTGCTCGGTACAGAATTTCGGCTATTACGGCGTCATGATCTGGCTGCCGAACTACCTCTCGGCACGGTTCGGCTTCGGCCTGACGCAATCCGCGACCTGGACCGCGGTCACCATCCTCGGCATGGCCGCCGGCATCTACGCCTTCGGCCATCTCGCCGACCGCATCGGCCGCAAGCCCGCCTTCTTCGGCTGGATGCTCGGCGCGGCGGTGATGGTCATCGTCTATGCGAAGCTCACCGATCCCATGGCGCTGCTGATCGCCGGCGCGGTGATGGGTTTCTTCGTCAACGGCATGCTGGGCGGCTATGGCGCGCTGATCAGCGAACTCTATCCGACCGCGGCGCGCGCCACGGCGCAGAACGTGCTGTTCAACATCGGCCGCGCGGTCGGCGGCCTGGGGCCGATCGTGGTGGCGGCGGTCGCCGCGGCGCATGGCTTCGAGACCGCGATCGCGCTGCTCTCGGTGCTCTATCTGCTCGACATCCTGGCGCTCTGGTTCCTGATCCCGGAACGCAAGGGCGCTGCGCTGGACTGATATCGCCGAGCCTTGTCGCTGACCTGTTCCGCAGCG
>DASYDR010000056.1:0-17441 GCA_036499545.1 Roseomonas sp.
GCGTGATTCACGGTTTTCGGTGAGTCCACCTCAACCGATCACGCTCTAGTATTCCAGCACCCGCGGCATCGTCTTCGCGGCGGCGACCCAGGCGGTGACTTCGGTCAGGGTCGGCATGCGGCGCACGCGCTTGACCGCCGCTTCGCTCTTCTCCATCGCCGCCAGCAGGTTCTCCGGCTTGCGCTGCGCCAGTTCCGGCACCGTGTCGACGCCGGCCGCCTCGAGCAGGTCCGAATATTCCTCGCCGATGCCTTTCACCCGCATCAGGTCGGCGCGGTTGGCGAATTCCAGGATCAGCTTCGCCGCGATGCCGGTGGTCTCGGCCAGCGCGGCGCGGCCCTTCGGCGTCGCCGCATGGTCCAGCAGCGCGCCGGTATCCTTGATTCCCGCGGCCCGCAGTTTCTCGCCGAAGACCGGCCCAATGCCCTCGATCTTCTCGATCGGATACGCCATCTCTGTGATCCCCTGCATCCCCCGGATGCGGAAACGCTAGCCGCAAGCGCCCAGGCGCCGCCAGCCAGATCGGACCGGAGACGGAGTTTCTTCACATGAGCGATAGCCGAACCGAAACGGACAGCCTGGGCACCATCGAGATTCCCGCCGGGCGCTACTGGGGCCCGCAGACCGAACGGGCCCGGCGCCTGTTCCGGATCGGGTCCGAGCATTTCCCGCCGGCGCTGATCCGCGCCGTCGGCCTGCACAAATGGGCCGCCGCCGAAGCCAATCGCCGGCTGGGCGAGTTGCCGGCGGAAATCGCGGAGCCGATCAAGCAGGCCGCCGAGGAGATCGCGGCCGGCCAGCGCGACCAGGATTTCCCGCTGCCCGTCTGGCAGACCGGCAGCGGCACCCAGACCAACATGAACGCCAACGAGGTCATCTCGAACCGCGCCAATGAACTGCTCGGCCAGCCGCTCGGCACCCGCAAGCCGGTGCATCCGAACGACCACGTCAATCGCGGCCAGTCTTCGAACGACAATTTCCCGGCGATCATGCACATCGCCGCCGCGCGCCAGGTGACGGAACGGACCATCCCGGCGCTGCAGACGCTCGCCGCCGCGCTGGAAGCGCGCGCCGCCGAATGGGCCGATATCGTGAAGATCGGCCGCACCCACCTGATGGATGCGGTGCCGGTGACGCTCGGGCAGGAAGTCGGCGCCTGGGCCCGCCAGGCCGCGCTCGGCGCCGAGCGGCTGCGGGAAGCCGTGGTGCGGCTGATGCCGCTGGCCCAGGGCGGCACCGCGGCCGGCACCGGGCTGAACCGCCACCCGGATTTCGCCCGGGTCTTCGCCGAGCTGGTCGCGGAGCGCACCGGCCTGCCCTTCACCGCCAGCGACAACCCCTTCGAGGGCATGGGCGCGCATGACGCGCTGGTGGAACTGTCGGGGCAGATGAATGTCGTCGCCGTCTCGCTCAACAAGATCGCCAATGACGTGCGGCTGCTGGGCAGCGGCCCGCGCGCCGGCCTGTCGGAATTCATCATCCCGGCCGATGGCCTGTCATCGTCGATCATGCCGGGCAAGACCAATCCGACGCAGAGCGAGGCGCTGACCATGGTCTGCGCCCAGGTGATCGGGAACCACATGACGGTGACGGTCGCCGGCGCGCAGGGGCATCTGCAGCTGAATGTCTTCAAGCCGGTGATCATCCAGGCGGTGCTGCAATCCGCGACCTTGCTGGCCGATGCGTCCGAGAGCTTCGCCGCGAACATGATCGCCAAGCTGGAACCGAACCGGCGCCGGATCGCGGAGAATGTGCAGAAGTCGCTGATGCTGGTGACGGCGCTGAACCCGCGCATCGGCTACGACAAGGCGGTCGCGATCGGCAAGCTGGCGCTGAAGGACGACATCACCCTGAAGGAAGCCGCCCAGCGCCTCGGCCACGTCACCCCGGAAGACTTCGACCGCTGGGTCCGCCCGGAAGACATGGTCAAGCCAGGCGCGACGCTCGAAGGATAGGCGTGATGTCAACGCGGCCGCAGGCCGCCACCGGTTCCTGCGGAGCGAGGCGAAGCCGATGCTCCGGGGCCGCGAATGCGGCCCCGCGCGCGACCATCAGCCGCGCCGGGTGCACCCTGCCAGCGCGCAAGCCAAGCGCGCGGATGCGCGCGCCGGCGCCTGAGGCTCACGAAAAACACCCGCCGGCGCTTGAGGACAATGAATCATGACCAGCAAGCATCTTGCGAAGCGCAGCTTCGCGCTTGCTGGTCATCCAACCTCAATCGCCCTGGAGCCGGCTTTCTGGCGTCTGCTGGAGCAGGTTGCCGGTGAGCGCCGGGTCAGCCTTGCGGCGCTTGTTGCCGAGGTGGACGCGGGCCGTGCCGCCGACGGCGCGCCGCCGCTGGCCAGCACCCTCCGCCTCTTCGCGCTCGACCAGGCTCTCGGCCGGTAGCACGCGGAAGGGATTGTCGTCCGGCGCCAGTTCCGGTGCGCGCAGCGCGACCGGCGATGCCACCGGCTCCGGCGGCAGGTCCTTGGCGCGGCGGGTGCCGCGGCGCTTGCGCGGCGCTTCCGGCGGGCCAGCTTCAGCCGCCAGCCAGAAGGGATCCTGCGGCGCCAGCACCACCTCGATCTCCAGCACCGGGGCGTTCGTCGCGTTGGGCGGCATCGCCGGCAGGCCGGCGAGCAGCGCCGCCGGCAGCCGCGTGACGCCATCCATCCAGCGGCGCAGCCCGCCGCGCACGCCCGGCGGCGGCGCTTCCGGCGCGCCCAGGCCGCGCACACCGCGCAGCCGCTGGTCGCCGGCACCGATGCTGACCGTGGCGCGGCCGGCGCGCAGCACGAGGCCCGAAATCGCCGCCCCCAGCAGGCGCCCCTGCGCCGAGGTCTCGGTCGACAGGCGGGAGGTCAGGCGCATGCCTTCGCGCTGCGCGATCGACGCCGCTTCGGCGGTGAGGCGGAAGACGGAGCGGCCCGGGCCGGCATGCTGGCCCTTGAGCGTGATGTCGCCGATGGCCAGGCGCAAATCGGGATCCGTCACTTCCTGATAGCCGAGGTCGCGGGCGCGGGCGGCGAGGCTGGCGCGCAGCGGCGCGGTGATGCGCTCGTCACGCAGCACCGGGAAGCAGGTCAGGCCGCGGCTGGCGCAGCCGCCTTCGAAATCGACGAAGCGCACCGCGACGCCGGCATTGCTGAACTGCGCCCGCCGGCCGTCATCGAGCCAGCTTTCGGCCGGCGCGCCATCGGCCGTCACCACCGCGTGGCGGGGCAGTTCGAAATGGTAATAGGTGATGCTCGGCCAGCCATGCTCCTGCACGATGGTCGCGCCGTTCAGCAGCAGCCGCGCGGGCACCAGCACGCAGCCGAGCAGGATCGCGTGGTCGGGGGAAACGCGCAGCTCGCGCGCCGGCACGCCATCGGCCAGCGCCCCCGGCTTGAGCAGGATCGGGCGCACCTTCTCCGGCCGCGGATGCCGGGCGATCTCCGCCTGCACCTTGCCGATCCACTTGATGGGCTGCGCCGGGCCGCCGAAGCCATGGCACAGCACCAGGTCGCCGACGCGCAGATCGCGCATCCGCACTTCGCCCCGCGGGGTGGCGATGCGCGTATCGGCCGTGAAGCACAGCATTGGCTGCTCGCCGGCAGGCATCATGGACGGGCACCTCCGACGGGCGCCACGGGCCCGGCCTTGCGCACGGAAACCTCCGCGCGAGGCCGATCCAGGTGGGGCCATCAGACTGACGTTCGGTGTCCCGGCATATACCAAGGGGGTGCCAGGACGGACAATCGGCTAGATGTGGTTTTCTCCTGGATGCACGTGGAACGTTTATCCGGTGTCACCCAAAACGCATCATTGGTGCGTAACGGGCTGTGCCAAAGGTCACTTTCGTGCGCCGCGGGGAGCAACCGGCCCTCAAACGCCGGGCGCCGGCAGCCGCCGGCCTGGCTTCGCGGCGACTATCTATGGCTGCGCGGCGTGCCAGCGCGCCCAGTCAGCCAGTTCCACCATCCGCTGGGGATCGGCCAGCAGGCCCTGCAGCCGCAGCGCCACCTCCGGCGCTTCCGCGGCACCCGGGCGGGCAGTGATCGCGACATCCAGCGTGCCGCGCGCGAGATCCACCTGGCCGGAGGCGGCCGCGGGCCCGGCCGGGCCCGCCAGCGCCGCCTGGCTGATCCGCGCCACCCCGCCTTCGATGCCGGCGGCCAGGTCCAGCCGCTCGAAGCCGGTCACGCCACCCTCCAGCGCGCGCCGCAGCGCCGCCTCCGGCTCCCCGGCACCCGCACCCGCCTGCAGCGCGCCGAGATCGAGCCCGGCCAGCACGCCGTCGCGGATGCCCAGGCGCAGATCGCCGGACAGGCTGGCGGCGAGCGCCGCCGGGCTGTGCCCTTCCGCATCCAGCGCCAGCTGCGCCTCCACCAGGCCGGAGGTGACGTCGATCGGCAGCCCGAGCAGCGGGCCGGTCAGCGCGGCCCCCGCCAGACGCAGCGCCAGATGCGCCCGTGGCGCCGCACCGGCGGGGGCGGCGATCGAAGCCTCCCCCGTCAGCGCCCCGCCAGCGACCCGCGCTTCGATGCCGCTGATCTCCAGCGTGCCGGCGGTCAGCCGCAGGCCCGCCCGCGCATCCTCGATCGGCGGCAGGTCGGGCACCTCGATCCGCTGCGCGGCCAGCGCGATTTCCGTATCGATGCCGCCGAGGGCCGCGAGGCCGAGCGGCTCCGTGCTGCGCCAGGGCGGGTCGGGCATCGGCAGCCGCTCCGCCGCCAGCCGGCCGGCCAGGCGCGGCCGGTCGCCGCCCAGCGCCAGGGTCAGCGCGCCACGGGTGCGCAGCACGCCGGCGATCAGCTCGAAATTATCGGCGGTGGCGCCAGCCGGCCCGGCCAGCAGGCTGGTGATCAGGGAAAAGGAGCCCTCTCCCACCCAGCTCATGTCGCGCCCGTGCAGCAGCGCGGACAGCAGCCGCGGCGCGCCCGGATGGCGCAGCGTCAGGCTGCCCTGCACGCGGCGGGCACCGGCATCGAGCGTCAGCTGGGATTCGATGCGCAGCTCGGCCAGCTCGCCCTCGATGCGCAGCGCCAGCGCCTCGGCCGGGCCGCCGCCGGCGACGCGCAGCGCCAGGGGCTGTTCGGCCAGGCTGGCTTCCGGCTGCCAGCCGGGCGGCAACAGGTCGAACAGGGCGCGCGCCGAGCTCGCCACCACTTCCAGCGACAGGTCGGAGAAGCGCGGCGGCGCCGTGAGGGTGCTGGCGCCGGACAGCGCGAGATCGGCGCCGGCGACCCGGCCGGACAGCCGCCGCACCGTCAGCCGCCCGCCCTCCAGCGCCGCATCCGCCGCCGCGCGTTCGATCCGCTGGCCGCGGAGCGTCAGCGCATCGGCGGTGAAGCGCAGATTGACGTCGGCGGCGCCGAGCCGACCGGCCGCCGCCGCCCAATCGGGCCATTGCGGCACCAGCCCATCGAGGTCGAGCGTGTCGACGGCGATGCCGATGCCGAAGGACGGGCGGGCGCCGAACCGCCAGACACCGCCGCCGGTCAGCTTGCTGCCGTCGACGGTGGCGCTCAGCTCCGGCACGGCCAGCTGGCTCTCCTCCAGCACCAGCCGCGCCCGGCCCTCGGCGGCGCGCAGCCGTTCCGGCTGGGCGCCCGCGACCGGCAGGCCGAAGGCGCCGAGCGTCGCCCGCAGATCGGGGCCGGCGTAGCGCAGCGCCAGTTCCAGCCGGGTGCCGGCGGAGGCGCCGGCCAGCTCGATCTCCATGTCGCCCGGCAGCAGGGCGGCGACATCGGACAGGGTGATCCGCTCCCCTTCGCGAAAGATGCCGCCGCGCAGCCGGCGGAGCGTGATGCCGCGGAAGCTGGCGGCCTCGGCCGAGAGGTCGATCGCGGTCGGCAACGGCGGCGCACCGGCGCCGCGCAGCGCCGCGGTCCAGGCATCGAGGTCGAGCCGCGCGGCGGAGAGCGCGATGTCGAGCCGCGGCCGCGGCGCCAGGCGGAGCGTCAGCGCCCCGCGCGCGGGGCTGCCGCCCAAATCGATGGTCAGGTCGTCGGCGGCCAGCAGTTCCGCCGTCACGGTCAGCTTGCCATTGGCGCGGAAGCCCAGCGCCGGTGTCGGCAGCAGCGCGGAGAGATCGGGGCCCGAAGCCTCCACCCGCCCTTCGAAGCCGCCATCTTCCACCAGCACGCCGCGCGCCCGGCCGACCGCGCCGCCAGCGGCGAGCGAGAGGTCGAGCGTGGCGATGCCGTCGAAGCCGGGGCGGCCGATGGTGGCGTGGAAATCCATGGCCTGGCCGCGCCAGGCGAAGCGGCCCTCGGCGCGCACCGCTTCCAGCGGCCCGCCGGCGGTCAGCCGCGCGGCCACGTCGTTCAGCACCGTGTCGCCGACGATGATGCGGCTGTCCTCGATGCGGGCGTCGAAGCCGGTCAGCCAGGGCGGCGGCCGGAGTGCCGGGGCATTGCCGGGCGGCCAGGGCAGCCGGATCTCGGCACCGACCAGCACCACCTCGCGCGGCTCCAGCCGGGCCAGCAGCAGCGCCGGCAGGTCGAGGGTCAGGCGTAGCGCGCGGGCGGTGACGCCGATGCCCCCGGCCTCGCCGCCGACCACGACGCCGCTCGCCTCCAGCATCGGCCGCGGCAGCAGGGCGAGCCGCACCGGCCCGTCGAGCGAGACCGGCCGCCCGAGCTCCCGCGCCGCCAGCGAGGCGAGGCGGCCGCGCTGCGTGCTCCAATCCACCGCCATCGGCCCGAACCAGAGGCCGGCGCCGGTCAGGACCAGGATGCCGATGATGAGGGCGGCGGCGACGGCCGCGCGGGTCCGCTTCATCGGCGCGTGTTCGATGGTCGGAGCGCCGAAAGGCGCGGAGAGCTGAATCGAACGCGCCAAATATGCGGGCGGCTTCTTGCTGGCATCAGCCGGGCTTGCCCCAGCCGCCGCCGCCCGGCGTCTCCAGCCCGAGCACCTCGCCGGCGGCGAGATCGGCGCTGTCGCTGCCGGCCAGCCATTGCGTGCTGCCGTCGGCGCGCTCCACCCATTGCCGGCCGGGCAGGCCATCGGCGCCGCCCTGCAGACCATGCGGCGCAACGGTGCGGCGGGAGGCGACGATCACCGCCTGCATCGGGCGCAGGAAGCGAATGCGGCGGCGCGATCCGTCGCCGCCACGCCACTGGCCGGCGCCGCCGGAGCCACGGCGGATCGCGAATTCCTCAAGGCGCACGGGGTAGCGCAGTTCCAGGATCTCGGCATCCGTCATGCGGGTATTGGTCATGTGGGTCTGGACCGGGCCCGTCCCATCGAAGCCCGGGCCCGCGCCGATGCCGCCGCAGACCGTTTCGTAATACTGATAGTCGGCGTCGCCGAACAGCAGGTTGTTCATGGTGGCCTGGGCGGAGGCGCAGGCGCCAAGCGCGGCCAGCAACGCGTTGCACGTCATCTGGCTGACTTCGGTATTGCCGGCGACGACCGCCGCGCCGCCGCCCGGGCCGCCGGCGCGCGGGTTAAGGAAGCTGCCCGCCGGCGCCACGATCTCGAGCGGCTTCAGGCAACCGTCGTTGAGCGGGATATCCTCCCCCACCAGGCAGCGGAAGCAGTAGAGCACCACGGCGCGGCAGACCGCGGCCGGGGCGTTGAAGTTGTTCGGGCGCTGCGGGCCGGTGCCGGTGAAGTCGATCACCGCGCGCCGCGCCGCACGGTCGACCCGCACGGCCACCACCAGGGGCGTGCCGTCATCGATGGTGGTGGCGAAGCGGCCGTCCGGCAGCCGGTCCAGCACGCGGCGGACGCTCTCCTCCGCATTGTCCATCACGTGGCGCATATAGGCGCGCACGGTGTCGAGGCCGAATTCGGCGATGGCGCGGGCCAGTTCCTGCACGCCCTTCTCATTGGCCGCGACCTGCGCCTTGATGTCCGCGACGTTCACGTCCGGGCTGCGCGCCGGGTAGCGCGCGGCGCCGAGCAGGGCCCGGAACTCGGCTTCCCGGAAGCGGCCCCGCTCCACCAGCAGGAAATCGTCGATGACGACGCCCTCATCCTCCAGCGTGGCGGAATGGGGCGGCGTCGAGCCGGGGCTCAGGCCGCCGATATCGGCGTGGTGCCCGCGGGAGCCGACGAAGAACAGGATCTCCTGTCCCGCCGGGTCGAAGACCGGGGTGATGACGGTGATGTCAGGCAGGTGGGTGCCGCCGTTGAACGGGTTGTTCAACGCGACGACGTCGCCGGGGCGGAGCGTCGCGCCGCGGGCGCGGATCACCGTGCGCACGCTTTCGCCCATGGCGCCGAGATGCACCGGCACGTGCGGCGCATTGGCGATCAGCGCGCCGGTCGCATCGAACAGCGCGCAGGAGAAATCCAGCCGTTCCTTGATGTTCACGCTGAGCGAGGTGTTCTGCAGCACCGCGCCGGTCTGCTCCGCGATGTTCATGAACAGGTTGTTGAACAGTTCCAGCATCACCGGATCCGGGCGCCCGGCATCGGCGATGCGCGCCGCCTGGCGCGGCGTGGCGCGGCGCAGGATCAGGTGGTTCAGCGCCGTCACCTCCGCGGTCCAGCCGGGCTCGAGCACGGTGGTCGCATTCGCCTCCCGGATCAGGGCGGGGCCGGCGACACGGTCCCCGGCGCGCAGCGCCTCCCGGTCGAAGACCGGGGCGATATGCTCGCAGCCTTCGGTGAAGAGCGGCACCGCTTCCAGCGGCCGCGGCACCTCGCCGTCGGAACGCGGCGGCAATGCCGCTTCCCGCACCTGTTCGCCCGGGGCGGTGACCTCGGCGATGCAGGCCTCCACGATCACGGGGCGTTCCGGCGTCGCGAAGCCGAAGCGGCGGCGATGGGCGGCGGTGAAATCCGCGAGCACCGCGTCATGGCCGGCGAAGGCGACCGGCAGGAAGCTGTCGGTGCCGGCATAGCGCAGATGCAGGCGCAGCGCCGCCCCGAGCCGCGCCGGATCGGCGCCCTGCGCCGCCAGCGCGTCCCGCCCCGCCTGTTCCAGGGCCGCCAGCTGATCGGCGAGGCTCGCCATGCCGCCGGGTGCCAGCGGTGCCTCGACCGCCGCTTCCCGGATCACGCTCTGATCGGCGAGACCCATGCCATAGGCGGAGAGCACGCCGGCGAAGGGGTGCAGGAAGACCGTCTCCATGCCGAGCGCATCGGCCACCATGCAGGCATGCTGGCCGCCGGCACCGCCGAAGCACTGCAGCGCGAAGCGGGTCGCGTCGTGCCCCTTCTGGATCGAGACCTGCTTGATCGCATTGGCCATGTTGGCGACCGCGACGCGCAGGAAGCCTTCGGCCACCGCGCGCGGATCCTGCGGCGTGCCGGTCGCGGCCGCGATCGCCTCCGCCAGGGCGGTGAATTTCTCCTGCACCACCGCAAGGTCGAGCGGCTCGGCGCCGGAAGGGCCGAAGATCGCCGGGAAATGCGCCGGCTGGATCTTGCCGATCATGACATTGGCATCGGTCACGGTCAGCGGGCCGCCGCGCCGGTAGCAGGCCGGGCCCGGCACCGCGCCGGCGCTTTCGGGGCCGACGCGGAAGCGGGCGCCATCGAATTTCAGGATCGAGCCGCCGCCGGCGGCGACGGTGTTGATCGCCATCATCGGCGCGCGCATGCGCACGCCGGCCACCACCGTCTCGAACGCACGTTCGAATTCGCCGGCATAGAGCGCCACATCGGTGGAGGTGCCGCCCATGTCGAAGCCGATGATGCGGTCGATCCCGGCCATCGCCGCGGTGCGGGCGGCGCCGACGATGCCGCCGGCGGGCCCCGACAGGATCGCGTCCTTGCCCTGGAAGCTGCCGGCTTCCGCCAGGCCGCCATTCGACTGCATGAAATAGAGCCGGGTATGGCGGCCGAGCTCCCCGCTCACCTGCTCCACGTAGCGGCGCAGGATCGGCGAGAGATAGGCATCGACCACGGCGGTGTCGCCGCGCGGCACGATACGCGGCAGCGGGCTCGCCTGGTGGCTGAGCGAGACCTGGGTGAAGCCCGCCTCCCGCGCCAGGTCGCCGAGGCGGAGCTCATGCGTCGGATGCGCCCAGGCATGCATCAGCACGACCGCGACCGCGCGGATGCCGGCGGCATGGGCTTCGGCGAGCGCGGCGCGGGCAGCGGCCTCGTCCAGCGGCTCGATCTCCGTGCCGCAGGCGGCGACGCGGCCGCCGATCTCGGCGACGCGTTCATGCAGCAGCTCGGGCAGGCGCACATCCAGGTCGAACAGCCGGGGGCGCGCCTGGTTGCCGATGCGCGCCATGTCGGCGAAGCCGCGATTGACCAGCAGCAGCACCCGTTCGCCCTTGCGTTCCAGCAGGGCATTGGTGGCGACCGTGGTGCCCATCTTCACCGCCTCGATCACGCCGGGGGCGATCGCGGCATCGGGGGCGAGGCCGAGGGTGGCGCGGATGCCGGCGACGGCGGCATCGCGGTAGCGCCCGGGATTTTCCGACAGCAGCTTGCGGGTGGAGAGGTGCCCGTCCGGGTCGCGGGCCACCACATCGGTGAAGGTGCCGCCACGGTCGATCCAGAACTGCCAGCCAGCCATGCCATCTGCTCCTAGTGCCGAAGCCGGACATTGACGATTTGTCGATAAATCGTCAATTTCGTGCCACCTGGGAGAAAACCACGATGCCCAAGCTGACAGAAGCCGCGCCTGTCGTTTCCGCCGCCCATCTGGCGGAAGGTGGTTCGCCGGCGCTGTCGGAGGTGGAGTACGGGCTGAACCTCGTCGCCTCGGCCTATCACCGCTGGATGCCGCGGGCGATGGCGGCGGCAGGCGTGCCGGGGCTGTCGGTGGTGGAGGTGCTGATCCTGCATTCGGTCCGCCATCGCGACCGGCCGAAGCGCATCGCCGAGCTGATGCTGGTGCTGGATATCGAGGACACGCATATCGTCACCTATGCGCTGCGCAAGCTGGAGACGGCCGGGCTGATCGCGACCGCGCGCGCCGGCAAGGAGAAGCTGGTGCGCATGACGCCGGAGGGGGCCGCCGCCTGCGACCGCTATGCCGCGCTGCGGGAGCAACTGCTGGTCGAGGGGATTGCCGCGGCCGGCCCGGCGGAGCTGCGCATGTCCGAGTTGGCGGCGCTGCTGCGGGCACTGTCCGGCTTCTACAACCAGGCGGCACGCTCCGCGGCCACGCTATAGCGCCCCTATAGGCGCATCCGCCGCCGTGCTAAGCTGGCGGGAGCGGCGCCGAAGGTGTGGGTTTGGGTTTCTGGGGCAAAATTCTGGGGGGTGTGGCGGGTTTCGCCCTGGGCGGGCCGGCCGGCGCGCTGATGGGCGCGGCGCTCGGCCATGCGGCCGATTCCGGGCCCGGGCAGCAGCGGATCCACACCTCCACGGCGGATATCGCGGCGCTGATCGGCGGGCGCGAAAGCCTGTTCGCGGTCACCATCGTCGTGCTCGCGGCCAAGCTCGCGAAGGTGGATGGCGCGGTGCGGCGGGAGGAGATCGACACCTTCAAGCGCCTGTTCCACGTACCGCCCGAGAACATGGTGGAGGTCGGCCGCCTCTTCGACCGCGCCCGCGACAGCGCGGATGATTATGAGCAATTCGCCCGCCGGCTCGGCGAAGCCTTCGCCGATAACCGGGCGATGCTGGAGGATGTGCTGCACGCGCTGGTGCAGATCGCCCGCGCCGACGGCCCGGTGAACAAGGCGGAAGGCGATTTCCTGCGCGGCGTGCATGCCTGTTTCGGCCTGGACCTCGCCGCCTGGGAACGCGCCCGCGGCGCGCAGCAGCGCATGGCGGGCGGCCCCGCGGAAGGCGATCCCTATGCCATGCTCGGCCTGTCCCGCGATGCCGGCGACGAGGAGGTGCGCGCCGCCTGGAAGCGCCTGATGCGGGAGAACCACCCGGACAGCCTGGCATCCAAGGGCGTGCCGGAGGAATTCATCCGCCGCGCCACCGACAAGGTCGCCCAGATCAACGCCGCGTGGGACCGCATCAAACGCGAGCGCAAGCTATGACGGCCGCGCCACGGTCCCACGCCATTCATACGAGACGGCCGCGCAAGCGCGGCCTTGGGGACCGCATCAAACGCGAGCGCAAGCTTTAGTGCGGGCCCGCCCTTAGTGCAGGTCCTCGACGCACCCAGCCCGAACCACGATGCGCGCCCCGATGGCGTGCCGCCCGGGCAGATCATGCTGCACTACACCGGCATGCAGTCGGGCGAAGCGGCGATCGCGCGCCTGCGCGACCCCGCCGCCCGCGTCTCCTCCCATTATGTGGTGGAGGAGGATGGCCGCATCCTCCGCCTGGTGCCGGAAGCGCGCCGCGCCTGGCATGCCGGGGCGTCCTTCTGGCGCGGCGAGACGGTGTTGAACGCGCGCAGCATCGGCATCGAGATCGTCAATCCCGGCCATGAATGGGGCTACCGCCCCTTCCCCGAGCCGCAGATCGCCGCCGTCGCCGCGCTCTGCCGCGACATCATGGCGCGGCACGGCATCGCCGCGCGCGACATCCTGGCGCATTCCGACGTGGCGCCGACCCGCAAGCAGGATCCGGGCGAGCTGTTCCCCTGGGCGGCGCTGGCGGCGCAGGGCATCGGGCTCTGGCCGCAGGGCGTGCCAGGGCTGGACGCCGCGCCGGTGGCGGATGGGCCGGCCCGCGCCGCCGGGCTGCTGGCCGCGATCGGCTACGACATCGCCGCGCCGGACGCGGCGCTGATCGCCTTCCAGCGGCGCTTCCGGCCGGAACGCGTGGATGGCGCCGCCGATGCCGGCACGCTGCGGCGGCTCGAAGCGGTGGCGGCGCTCCTTGCCTGCGGATCGCCGCCCTATTTCGCCCAATGGGAAAGCCCGGAGCTGGTCGGCGCCTTCATCGCCGGCACCGCCGATCCGGCGGCGGATCCGCGCTGGGCGGCGGCAGGTGCCGAAAGCCCCGCCGAATATGCCCGCTGGGCCGAGCATCTCTGCGGCATGGCCTGCCTGCGCATGGTCCTGGCCGCGCGCGGCATCGCGGTGACGCCCTTCGCCCTGATGCGCCAGGCGCGCGATCGCGGCGGCTATGTCGAGACCGCGGATGGCGGCATCCGCGGCCTGATCTACGCCCCCGCCGCGGCCATGCTGGCGGAGGAATTCGCCATCCCGGCCGCAGTGCTGACCGAGGTCGTGGCGGCCGATATCCCTGGGCTGATCGCCATGCCCGGCGCCGGCTTCATCGCCTCCGTCCATCCGGCCATCCGCGCGCCCGCTGCCGACCCGCCGCATCGCGGCGGCCACCTGGTGCTGGTGCATGGCATCGCGGCGGATGGCGCGCTGGTCTTCCACAATCCATCCGGCGACACGCCGGCCAGCCAGCGCGACGCGCGGCTGCCGGTCACGGATTTCACCCGCTTCTTCGCGGGGCGCGGCATCCTCATACCGGGTTGACCCCGGACCGGCCGGGGCGCATTTCCCCGCGCGGTGTCAGATGGCTGGACGGCCGCTGGTTCCGGGAGCGATCCCGGGGCTGGAGGAAAGTCCGGGCTCCACGGGAATACGGTGCCGGCCAATGGCCGGCGGGGGCGACCCCAGGGACAGTGCCACAGAGAGCAGACCGCCCATCCGGCGCGAGCCCGATGGGCAAGGGTGAAAGGGTGCGGCAAGAGCGCACCGCGCCCCCGGCGACGGGGGCGGCACGGTAAACCCCACCGGGAGCAAGGCCGAATAGGGGGAGCCGGCGTGGCGCCGCGAGGCGCGGACGCAGGGGCATTCTCGCCCCGCTTCCCGGGTTGGCCGCGAGAAGCCTGCGGCGACGCAGGCTCCAGAGGAATGGTCGTCCACAGCTTTTTGCTGTGACAGAACCCGGCTTACAGGCCATCTGACACCAATCACCCCCAGTATCCACAGCCTGTGGGCAACCCCTATTCTCCACTGGAACAAACAACGAAAACAGACGCTTCTGATGAAAAACAAGCTGGGCTTATCACGGTCGCTCCAGACGCCGCCGTAAGGTGCTGTAAAACAAGGGAAATGGACCTCCAATCACGGTCCCGAGACCAGCTTTGGCGCTTGCGTTCCCGTAATTTCCCATGATATCCCATCTCATCCCGTCAACGACCTGCGTGCTCGGGGGGGCGAGCGGTCGGAACACGGGATGGTCGGGCGAGCCGGTGGGGTCGGGGGGCCCCGCCGGCCGCTGAACCTCCAGGTCGCGGAGCCGCGGGTCATCCGTGCCGCGGGAACCTGGCGGACCGGCCAAAGGTGGGGGGCGGCAGCGCAGCCGTGTGGTCCGGGGCATGGCCCTCTTCTTCAATTCTCACAGGGCGAAGCTGGACAAGAAGGGGCGCGTCTCCTTCCCGGCCGAATTCCGCGCCGCCCTCGAGGAAGATATCGGGGACCCCACCCACAAGGACTACCGGGCGTTCTACCTCCGTCCCCACCACCTCTACGACTGCTGTGAGGGCCTTTCCCCGAAGAAGCTGCACTCCCTCGCCGAGCGGCTGAACCAGCTCGACGACTATTCGGAAGAAGCCGAGCGGCTGCGCGAGACGCTGTTCGGCGACACCGCCCGTATCGTCTATGACGCCGAAGGCCGCTTCTCCATGCCGCAGAACCTGATCGCCGATGCCAAGATCGGCGAAAGCCTCGTCTTCACCGCCCGCGGCGACACCTTCCACGTCTGGGACGAACAGGCCTTCGAACAGCGCCGCGCCGGCCAGCGCCAGCAGGGCCGCACCGACCGCCTGACCGTCCCCGGCGAAAGGCGCGCGCCATGACGCAGGGCCATATCCCTGTGTTGCTGGCCGAAGCGGTGCAGGCGCTCGCCCCGCGCGCGGATGCCGTCTATGCCGATGCCACTTTCGGCGGCGGCGGCTATGCCGGCGCCATCCTGGACACCGCCCCCTGCACCCTCTGGGCGCTCGACCGCGACCCCGACGCGATCGCCCGCGGCGCGGCGCTCGCTGCCCGCTTCCCCGGCCGGCTGCACCTGCTGGAGACGCGCTTCGGCGCCATGCTCGACGCGCTGGCGGAGCATGGTGTCACCACGCTCGACGGCGTGGTGATGGATCTCGGCGTTTCGTCCTTCCAGCTCGACGAATCCGATCGCGGCTTCTCCTTCCGCGCCGATGGTCCGCTCGACATGCGCATGGAGAAGACCGGGCCTTCCGCCGAGGATCTGGTGAACACGCTCGAGGAGCGCGCCCTCGCCACCATCCTCGTCGATCTTGGCGAGGAGCGGCATGCGCGACGCGTTGCGCGCGCGATCATCCGGGCCCGCGGTGAAGAAAGAATTAGCACCACGGCACGACTCGCGGAGATCGTGCGACACTCCGTGCCACGCGATCCCTCCGGCATCGATTCGGCGACCCGGAGTTTCCAGGCCCTGCGCATGGCTGTGAATGACGAACTCCCCGAGATCGAACGTGGCCTCGCCGCCGCCGCCACGTTGCTCGCGCCTGGCGGGCGTCTCGTCGTGGTGTCGTTCCACTCGCTCGAAGACCGCATCGTGAAGCGCTTCATGGCCGCCCGCACGGGACGCGACGGCCTCGCTTCCCGCCACGATCCGGCGGCGCTGATGGTCCGCGCCGCACCCGAATTCCGCCTGCTCACGCCCCGCGCCGTCAGGCCCGGCGATGCGGAGCTGGCCCGCAACCCTCGCGCGCGCTCGGCCCGGCTGCGCGCCATGGAGCGCATCGCATGTTCCGACCGCTGACGCTCCTCAGCCTCGTCGCAGCGGCCTGCACGGGGTATTATCTCTACCAGGTGAAGCAGTCGGTCGCACAGCTCGACCGGGAGTTGCGCGACCTGCGCCGCCAGACCGAGGCGGCGATGGAACGCACCCAGGTGCTGCGCGCCGAATGGGCGATGCTGAACGAGCCGGACCGGCTGCGGCAGGTGGCCGAGCGCTACCTGACGCTGGAGCCGATGACGCCCGCCCAGTTCGTGCGCTTCTCCGACCTGCCGCGGCGCACCGGCGCGCCGCAGGCCTTCGCCGGCACGCCGTCCCTGTTCGGCACGCCGCGCGGCAACGCGGCCCCCGTCGCGCTGGCCATGATCCCCGCGCCGTCGATGCCGGCCGCGCCGACCCAGCCCGCCGCGCCGCCGACCCGCATCGCCGCGGCCACGCCGACCGCGCCGTCGCCGCAGGCGGCGCCGATGCAAACGTCGCAGGCGGCGCCGACCCAATCGCCGCAGGCGGCGCCGATGCAAGTGCCGCAGGCGGCGCTGACGCAAGCGCCGCAAGTGGCGCTGACACAATCGCCGCACGCGGCACCGATGCAGGCGCCGCGCCCGGCGCCGGCGCAGCCCTTCGCGGCGGCAGCGGCTGCCGCCGTCGCCGCGATGGTGCCATCCGCCCATGCCGCGACACCGTCGCCGGCGAGTGAGCCCGCGGCCCGGGCGGCACCGCCGCATCATCCGGCCGCGTCCGAACCCGCCCGCCTCGCGGCCGTGGCGCCGCGCATCGCGCCGCGCCCGGCCGCCACGCCACGGCCCGCCGCCGAGCCGCACATCGCCGCCGAGCGGCCCCGCCAGGTGCCGGTGCAACAGGTCTCCGCCGCCGCGCCGGCGGCGCGCCCGGCCATGCGCGTGCAGCCGGTCGGGCTCAGCTCCGCCTCCGCCCTCGGCTCCGGCGGCAGCGCCCTGCCGCCGCCGGTGCCCTATGGCAGCGCCCGATGACCAGCACGCCGCCCCCGGATGCACGCCTGCCGCCGCCGGCCGATGCCAGCCCGGGCGGCCGCTTCGCGACGCCCGTGCGCGACCCCGTGCAGGCGGTGGTCCGCGTCACCCAGCCGGAGCTGGTCCGTCGCGCGCAGCTGGAACGCACCCGCGCCCGGCTGGTGCTCACCTCCGCCGGCTTCGCCCTGCTGTTCAGCGCCGTCGCCCTGAAGCTCGCGCTCGCGACCGTGCTGATGCCCGCGGATTCCCGCCGCGTGATCGCCGCTACCCGCCCGCCGGCCGCGGTGTCCACGCTGCCCGTCGTGCGCGGCAGCATCACGGACCGCAACGGCGAGATCCTGGCCGTCTCGCTGCCCATCAATGCGCTCTATGCCAATCCGCGGCAGATCGACGACCCCACCCGGGTCGCCGACCAGCTGCGCCGCATCCTGCCGCAGCTCGACCGCCAGCGGCTGATCGCCCGCCTGTCAGGTGAGCGGCAATTCGCCTATGTCGCCCGCGCCCTCACCCCGCGCGAAGTGCAGGCGGTGAACGATCTCGGCGTGCCGGGCCTGCATTTCGAGGATGCCGAGCGCCGCTATTTCCCGCAGGGCCGCAACGCGGTGCACGTGGTCGGCACCACCGACGTGGACGGCCAGGGTGTCGCCGGCGCCGAGCGCTATTTCGACGCGCGGCTGCGCGGCGATGACCGCGCGACGCCGCTCCGCCTCTCGATTGACGTCCGCGTCCAGCTCGCGGTGCGTGACGCGGTGCAGCGCGCGATCACCGACTTCAATGGCATCGGCGGCGCCGGCATCGTCATGGATGTCAACACCGCCGAAGTCATCGCCATGGTCAGCCTGCCCGACTACGACGCGAACGACATCACCGACGCGACCGCCGACCAGCGCTTCAACCGCGTCACGGTCGGCGTCTACGAGCCGG
>DASYDR010000057.1:0-2115 GCA_036499545.1 Roseomonas sp.
CGCGACATGCTCGGCCTCGACACTCTGCCGCTGATCCCGAGCGGCGACCGCAACCCGGCCTTCCGCGCCGCCCTGCTGGAACTGAAGCAGGCGGATCGGCGCTGGCAGGAGCACCTGGTGCCGGTCGAGGTGAATGGCGGCCGGCTATTCAACACCCGCATCCCCCTGCCGGCCACGGTGCCGACCGGCGACTACCTGGTGGAGGTGCTGCTGGTGCGGGAGCGGCGGGTGGTGGCGCAGCAGACCCTGAACCTCCGGGTCGAGCGGGTCGGGACCGCCGCCTCCATCGCGACCATCGCGAAAGACGCACCGCTGCTCTACGGTATCGGCTGCATCATCCTGGCGGCCGTCGCCGGCTGGCTCGGCAGCGTCGTCTTCCGGCGCGGCTGACGCGGAAGGCGCCTGACGCGGGAAGACGGGAGACTGCCCATGCCGAATTCGGAGGAGGCCGCGGCCGCGGCCACCCAGGCGAAGCGTGACCGCGTCTTTCTGGTGGTCGTCGACGACAGCCCGGAACGCGGCGTGGCGCTGCGCTACGCCTGCCTGCGTGCCCGCAAGGGCGGCGGCCGCGTGGCCCTGCTGCGGGTGATTGAGCCCGCCGGCATCGTCGAATGGGCCGGCGTCGGCGCCATGATGGCCGAAGAAGCGCGCGAGAACGCGGAGAAGATGCTGTCCTCCCTCGCGGTCGAGGTGAACGCCATCACCGGCGGCCTGCCGATCCTGTTGATCCGGGAAGGCGATGTCCGCGACGCCCTGCTGGCCCTGCTGGAGGAGGAGGCGCGGATCTCCATCCTGGTGCTGGCCTCGGCCATCAGCGGCTCCGGCCCCGGACCGCTGATTTCGGCCCTGACCGGCCGCTACGCGTCGCGGCTGCGCGTGCCGATGACGATCGTCCCCGGCAACCTGGACGACAAGGAACTGGAACGAGTGACCTGACGGGCGCGTAGCGCCCGTCAGGTTGTTTTATGGGGCCTCAGTCGCCGGCGCGCGCATGCGCGCGCTTGGCTACCGCGCTGTCGGGGCGTGCTGGCGACGGCTGATGGTCGCGCGCGGGGCCGCATTCGCGGCCCCGGAGCATCGGCTTCGCCTCGCTCCGCAGGAACCGGTGGCGGCCTGCGGCCGCGTAGGCTGTCGGGTTATTCCGTCTTGCCGGCGACGACGACCATCGCGGGCTTCAGCAGGCGGCCGTTGAGGGTCCAGGCTGGGGTCCAGGCCTGGATGACGGTGCCTGGCGCCACGCCCTCCGGCGCCGGCTGCTCGGCCATCGCCTGGTGCTGCTCGGGGTCGAAGGGCTTGCCGACCGCCTCCTGCTTCTGGATGCCGTGGCGCTCCAGCATGGCGACGAAAGCGCGCTCCACCCCTTCGAAGCCGCCGCGCAGCTTGCCGAACAGCTCCGGCTCGTGCTCGGTCGCGGCCGGGATGGCGGCCAGGCCGCGGCCCAGATTGTCGGCGGCTTCCACCACATCCTTGGCGAAGCGCTGGATCGCGAAGTTGCGCGCATCGGCGACCTCGCGCTGGGTGCGGCCACGCAGATTCTGCATCTCGGCCTCGGCACGCAGCCATTTGTCGCGCATCAGAGCGACCTCGGCTTCCAGCGCCGCGATGCTCTCTTCCGCGGTCGGCCCGGGCCGGGTCTCACCGGTCGCGGCGGTCTCCACGCTCTCCGGGGCAGGGGTGTCCGCCGCCGGCCTGGTCTCGTTCTGTTCGGTCATGCCCAAATCGGATGCTGTGGTGCGGCCATGCCGCGCGTGACCCATCACCTAAGGGGCCGGCGCGGCCAGGGCAAGGCGCCTCGGGGCTGGCATGTCCAGGGATCGTGCGGCCCCGAACGGCTTCCGTCGCCGCGACTCGCCTCAGGCATGGGTCAGACGGGCTGACATCGGGTAAGTCAGACCGATGCCCGGGCGATTCGCCCGCCGATGCCATGCCCCTGGAGGTCCATGCTCCGTTCTGTCCTGACTGTCGGCGGCTGGACCATGGCCAGCCGCGTCCTCGGCTTCGCGCGCGACATGCTGATCGCCTCCCGGCTCGGCACCGGGCCGGTGGCCGATGCCTTCTTCGTGGCGCTCCGCCTGCCCAACCTGTTCCGCCGGCTGTTCGGCGAAGGCGCCTTCA
>DASYDR010000058.1:0-2165 GCA_036499545.1 Roseomonas sp.
CCGCGGTCTATGCCGGCACCGACCTGCGCCGCATGACCATGCTCGCGATGTGCCTGAGCGGCGCGCTGGCCGGCCTGGTCGGCGTCAACGAGCTGATGGGCGTGCACCATCGCATCGTGCTCGACTTCCCGGCGGGATACGGCTTCGCCGGCATCGCCGTGTCGCTGATGGGCCGCAACCACCCGCTCGGCATCGTGCTGGCGGCAGTGCTGTTCGGCGCTCTGCAGCAGGGCGGTGCCGAGCTCTCCTTCGACATCCCCAACATCACCCGCGAGATGGTGGTGGTGATCCAGGGCCTGGTGATCCTGTTTTGCGGCGCGCTGGTGCATCTGCCGCGGCCGTGGCTGCAGGCGCTGTTCTCGCTGCGGCGCCCCTCATAAGGTGGGCGTGATGGAAGACCCGCTGGCGCTCATCTTCCTCACCGCCGCCGCGACCTTGCGGGTCGCGACGCCGCTGATCCTGTGCGCCATGGGCGGGATCTTCTCCGAACGCAGCGGCATCATCGATGTCGGCCTCGAAGGCAAGATGCTGATGGCGGCATTCTTCTCCGCCGCGATCGCCGCCGTCACCCATTCGGCGTGGTGGGGCGTCGCGGCCGGCATCGCTGCCGCCGAGGTGATGGCGCTGCTGCACGGCCTCGCCTGCATCACCTATAGCGGCAATCAGGTGGTGAGCGGCGTCGCGCTCAACATCCTCTCGTCCGGCCTCACCATCGTCTGGGGCAATGCCTGGTTCCACCGCGGCGGTCAGACGCCGGCGCTCGAAGGGCAGGGCGAACGCCTGCTGCCGTTCTTCTTCCCGCGCGCCGGCGACAGTATCCTGGTCTATGTCGCGCTGCTGTCCGTACCGGTCACCTGGTGGGTGATCACCCGCACCCGCTTCGGCCTTCGCCTGCGCGCGGTCGGCGAGATGCCACTGGCGGTCGATACCGCCGGCATCTCGGTGCCGTGGCTGCGTTACCGCGCCGTGCTCCTGTGCGGCCTGCTGGCCGGCCTCGCCGGCAGCTATATCGCGATCGCCCAGAATGCCGGCTTCACGCGCGACATGACCGCGGGTCAGGGCTTCATCGCCCTGGCGGCGGTGATCTTCGGCAAGTGGCGGCCGTTCCCGGCGTTCGGCGCCTGCCTGATGTTCGGCCTGCTCGACGCCGTGGCGATCCGCCTGCAGGGTGTGCGGGTCGGCGGGATCGAGGTGCCGGTGCAGCTCATTCAGGCCTTGCCGTATCTTCTTACCGTGTTCCTGCTGGCCGGCTTCATCGGCCGCGCGGTGGCACCCCGGGCGATCGGCCAGCCGTACGAAAAGGAGCACTGAGATGGACGACCTGGTACGCCTGGCCCGTACGATGATGGTCCGCGCCTATGCGCCCTACTCGAAGTTCCATGTCGGTGCCGCGGTGCGCGACGAGGACGGCGGGATCCACGGTGGCTGCAACGTCGAGAACGCCGCCTTCCCGCAGAGCTGTTGCGCCGAGGCCGCCGCAATCACCGCTCTGGTCGCGGCCGGCAAGCGGCGCGTACTGGAGTGCGCGGTGATCGGGCCGGGCCCCGAGGTCATCACGCCCTGCGGCGGCTGCCGCCAGCGGCTGCGCGAGTTCGGGACCGAGGACATGAAGATCCATCTCTGCGGTCCTGACGGCGTGCATCGCACGGTGACCTTGGGCCAGCTGCTGCCGATGTCGTTTGGCCCGCAGCACTTCGGATGACTGCCGTCGACGTCATCCGCGCCCGGGCGCCCGGCTTCGCGCCGAAGGTCGCGGTCGTGCTGGGTTCGGGCCTCGGCATCTTCGCGGAGGAGGTCAAGCCGGTCGCGACCATCCCCTACGGGGATCTGCCTGGTTTTCCGCCGACCTCGGTCGGCAGCCATGCGGGACGGCTGGTGCTGGGCACGGTCGGCCCGACGCCGGTCGCCGTGCTGCAGGGCCGCGCGCATTACTACGAGCGCGGCCGCGCCGACGAGATGAAGCCGGTGGTCTGCGCCATGGCCGAGCTGGGCTGCGAGACGCTGCTGCAGACCAACGCCGCCGGCAGCCTGCGCCTCGACATGCCGCCCGGCGCGCTGATGGCGATCTCCGACCACATCAACTTCACCGGCCAGAATCCGCTGTTCGGCGAGACCGGCAACAACCGCGACGTCGACATGGCCGACGCCTACGACCCGGCGCTGCC
>DASYDR010000059.1:0-4519 GCA_036499545.1 Roseomonas sp.
CGCGGCCGCGAACCGGCCGATCCTGGAAGCCGGGGCGGCGATCCTCGGCATGGCCTTCCTGGTCAAGGCCGGCATGTGGCCGCTCGGTTTCTGGCTGCCCGCCACCTATGCGGCGGCGAGCCCGCCTTCGGCCGCCATCTTCTCCATGATGAGCAAGGTCGGCGTCTACGCGGTGCTGCGCCTGTCGCTGCTGCTGTTCGGCGACGGCGCCGGCGCCTCCGCCGATTTCGGCGAGGGCTGGCTGCTGCTGGGCGGCATCATGACCATCGGCTTCGGCGCGGTCAGCGTGCTGGCCACCCAGGACCTGCCGCGGCTGGCGGGCGCCAGCGTCCTGATCTCCTCCGGCACGCTGCTGGCCGCGATCGGCACCGGGCAGGTCAGCGTGACCGGCGGCGGGCTCTATTACCTCGCGAGCTCGGCGCTCGCGGTCGGCGCGCTGTTCCTGCTGATCGAATTGCTGGAGCGCGGGCGCGACCTCGGCGCCGACGTGCTGGCGGTGACCCTGGAAGCCTTCGGCGATGGCGAGGAGGAAGAGGACGAGGCGGAGGAGGAGGTCGGCGTCGCCATCCCGGCGACCATGGCGATCCTCGGCGCCTGCTTCCTCTGCTGCGCCCTGCTGCTGGCCGGGCTGCCGCCGCTATCCGGCTTCATCGCCAAATTCGCGATGCTGAGCGCCGCCCTGAATCCGGCCGGCCTCGCCGCGCCCGGCGCCGCCATCTCCGCCGGCAGCTGGGGCTTCCTGGCGGCGATCATCCTGTCCGGGCTGGCGACGCTGCTGGCGACGACCCGCGCCGGCATCCGCAACATCTGGGCGGCGGCGGGGCGCGCGGTGCCACGCGTCCGCGTGATCGAGATCGCGCCGGTGCTGTTCCTGCTGCTGCTCTGCGTCGGCATGACCGTCCAGGCCGGCCCGGTGCTGCGCTACATGCAGGCCGCCGCAGCGGATCTGCACGCCCCCCAGGCCTATATGCGGGAGGTGCTGGCCCCGGCCGGTGCCCGTGGCGAGGCCCGGCCATGAGGCGCCTGCTGCCCTACCCTTTCGTCTCCGCGGCGCTGTTCGTGCTCTGGCTGCTGCTGAACGAGACCGTCGCACCCGGCCCGGCACTGATCGGCGCCGTGCTCGCGCTGCTGGGCGGCCGCGCCTTCGCGCTGCTCGAGCCCGGGACGGCACGGGTGCGGCGGCTCGGCATCGCGCTTCGGCTATGCGGCCAGGTCCTCGTCGATGTCGCGCAGTCCAACATCGCGGTGGCGCGCATCATCCTCGACCCGCGCCGGCCCTGTCGCGCCGGCTTCATCACGATCCCGCTCGCGATGCGCAATCCGCAGGGGCTGGCCGCGCTCGCCTGCATCCTGACCGCGACCCCCGGCAGCGCCTGGGTGGAGCATGACGCGGCGACGGGGCTGCTGCTGCTGCATGTGCTCGACCTCACCGACGAGGACGCCTGGCTGCGCACCGTGCGGACCCGCTACGAGGCACCGCTGATGGAGATCTTCCCATGAGCGTGGCGTTGCTGACCTGGTCCCTGCTGATCGCCCAGGTGATGCTGGGCGTCGCGATGGGCTGCGCCGCCTGGCGCATGCTGCGCGGACCGCGGGCGCAGGACCGCGTGATCGGGCTGGATACCTTCTACATGAACGGCATGCTGCTGCTGCTGACCTTCGGCATCCGGTCCGGCACCGTGCTCTATTTCGAGGCGGCGCTGATCATCGCGATCCTGGGCTTCGTGGGCACGGCGGCACTGGCGAAGTTCCTGATGCGGGGCGAGGTGATCGAATGACCGGGGCCGCGGATCTGCCGCTCTGGGCGGCGGTGCCGGTCGCCCTGCTGCTGCTGGCGGGTGCGGCGCTGGCGCTGGTCGGCTCGATCGGCCTGCTGCGCATGAAGAGCTTCTACGAGCGTGTGCACGCGCCGACGCTCGGCAGTTCGCTCGGCATCGGCTGCGTGCTGCTGGCATCGATGCTGTTCTTCTCGGTGCTGCAGACGCGCCTGGTCATCCATGAGGTGCTGATCGGCATCTTCGTGATCATGACGACGCCGGTCACGCTGATGCTGCTGGCGCGCGCCGCGCTGTACCGCGACCGGCAGGAAGGCAGCGACCAGGTCCCGCCCCGGCGATAAGGGCCGGGCGGCGGATCAGCGCGGACCGCTCGGCAGCCGCGCCAGCAGGCGGACCAGTTGTCCGCGGCGGGTCACCCCGGTCTTCTCGAAGATGCGCTGGCGATGGGTCTTCAGGGAGCTGAGCGCGATACCCAGTCGCCGCGCCGCATCCGCCTCCCCATCGCCCAGCGCCAGTTCCGCGGCGACCCGGGCCTCGGCCGGGGTGAGGCCCCAGAGCGCCTGCAACAGCGGGATCGACGGGCCGGCCCCGCCGGTCGCCGTGATGAGGAAGAGCACGGCGGCGGCCCGCCCCGCCATTCCCGCGAAGGACAGCCGATCCGCCGCGGCGCCGCCGAGCGGTGCCGCGATCATGATCAGCGGCGTGTCCAGCGCATCGCGGAAGCGGATGGGTGGCGGTGCCAGGCCGGACGCGGCCGCGGCCACGGCGGACTGGAAGGCGGCCGCCGCATCGCGGTCGGCACAGGCTGGCGCCCGCCCCGGTGCCAGCAGCAGCGCGCCGCCGGCATCGAGCGCGCGCGCCGCGCGGTTCGCCAGCAGTACCCGCCCGGCATCATCGACCAGCAGCGCGGCGGCACCAAGCATATCCAGCGCCTCCAGCTCCGCCCGCCGCACCTGCGCCAGGCCGTCGAAGCGGTCGGCGAGCGCCAGGGCGCGCCGCATATGCGGCAGATAGGCCTCGAGCAGATCCATCTGCGCCGCGCCGAAGGGGCCGCCGCCGCGCCCACGGCCGAAGGCGATGCCGAGCCAGGCGTCGTCGTCGGCGCGCAGCATGACGCCGGCCCCATGCGCGACGCCGCCCGGGCGAAGGACATCCGCATAGAAACCGGTCTTCTCGATCTCGCCGAGCCGCATGTGGCGATCCATGCTGACGATGCGCCCGGGCCCGGCCCGCATCACCGCATCCGTCCATGGGTTGGCATGGTGCTGCGCCTGGCACAGCGCCACGAGGTCGTCGCTGATCGAACCCGCCAGGCCGACGGGATTGTGCGTGGTCGCGTCGAAACGCAGCAACAGGCCCTGGACGCCGCCGATGGCATCCATCAGGCCATGGGTCGCCGCATGCCAGTCCGCACCGTCGAGCGCGGCATCATAGATCCGCTCGACGAGATCCGGGCAAACCATGCGCATCGAATCGACCACCTGCCGCTCCGCTCCATGCCGTTGCCATGTGGCGACCCGGCTGCAAGCTGAACAACGGCGCAGGCCACAAGCCATGGCCTGGCGCACGACAGGTTGATAGGCCTAACGAGGCGGACAGAATGCGGCGCCCGCTCAGATCCAGTCCAGCGGGTCCTCGTAGCGCGCGAACAGGAAGGTCAGCCCATCGGCCGGGGCGGTCTGCCCCGCCCGCTTGCGGTCGCGCCCATCCAGCACCTGGCGGGGCCAGGAAACCGGGCGGCGGCCGAGGCCGACCTGCACCAGCGTGCCGACCAGGTTCCGCACCTGGTGGTGCAGGAAGCTGCGCGCCTCCACCCGGCACTCCACCTCCTCCCCGAAGCGGGAGACGTCGAGCCGGTCGAGCGTGCGCAGCGCGTCCTTGGCCTGGCAGGCCGCCGCGCGATAGGCGGTGAAATCATGCTTGCCGAGCAGCGCCTGCGCCGCCGCGTGCATCGCGCCGGCATCCAGGCGCTGCGGCACATGCCAGACGCGCCCGGCATCCAGCGCCGGGCGCGGCCGGCGGTTCAGGATGCGGTAGCGATAGCCGCGCCCGATGCAGGAGAAGCGGGCCGACCACGCATCCGCCACGCGGGCGGCGCGCAGGATGGCGATGGGATGCGGCCGGCTGCGCAGATTGAGCGCCTCGCGCAGGCGTTCCGGATGCAGATCCGCGGTGACCAGGATATCCGCGACCTGGCCTTCGGCATGCACGCCGGCATCGGTGCGGCCGGCGGCGGTGATCGTGGCGGGCTGGTCCCCGTTCAGCGGCGCGGCCGCTTCCTCCAGCACCTGCTGCACGGACAGGCCATTGGCCTGGCGCTGCCAGCCGACGAAAGGCGCCCCGTCATATTCGATGGTGAGCGCGTAGCGCGGCATCAGGGCCTGTCCCGGCTCGGCAAGGTCTCGCCCGGCGCCAGCGCATAGCCGCGCAGGAATTCGGCGGCCGCCATCGGCGCGCGGCCCGCGCGCTGCAGCCGGGCCAGGCGCAGCGCGCCCTGGCCGCAGGCGATGGTCGGTGCCGCATCCAGCACCAGGCCGGGCGCGCCCTGGCCGGCGACCGGCTCGGCGGCGAGCAGGCGCAGGGTCTCCGCGCCATGCAGGAAGAAGCAACCGGGCCAGGGCGTCAGCGCGCGCACCTGGCGATCGACCGCCGCGGCATCCTGGCGCCAGTCGATCCGGCCGTCTTCCTTCGTGAGCTTGGGCGCATAGGTGGCGCCCGCCTCCGGCTGGGCGACCGCCGGC
>DASYDR010000060.1:0-6294 GCA_036499545.1 Roseomonas sp.
GAATCCCCGCACTTTAGGGCAAAACTGTGCCGCAGCGCGTGAGCGCCGCCCGGGGGACGCCCCCGTCGCTATCGGCGCGTTAAGGGATCCGTCGTCAGGCTGGCCGCCGGCAATGAATGGACCATCCTGGCCAGGGCAGCCGCGCAGTCACAGGATTCATCATGGCGACCTGCCTCGACTACGCGAAGATCGCATTCGCGGCCTATTTCACCGGCAAGAGCCAATACTACGAAGAACCGTCGGGGCACATGGTGGATGACTGGGTCTGCCAGCACTGGCAGACCGGCGGCTTCCTCGATACCGGCTTCCAGGGCGGCATCTGGCAGAGCCGGGACAGCGTCGTGGTCGGGTGCTGCGGCACCAACCCGAAGCAGAAGGGGAAGTTCCTGTCCGATATCGCCGCGGATATCCGCATCACCTTCAAGATCCTGCCGAACCAGGCCAAGCCCGCCCGCGACCTGGTGCGCATGGCGAAATCGATCGCCAGGGGCCGCCCGGTCTCGGTGACGGGGCATTCGCTGGGCGGCGGCCTCGCGCAGGTCGCGGGGCTATGGGAAGCCGTTCCCTTCGTGACCTTCAACGCGCCCGCCATGCGCCAGGCGCTGCAGGCGGCCCGCTTCAACATCTTCAAGCCGCAGATGGCCATGCGCACGGCGAAGTCGATGGCCGTCGCCGACGCCTCCGGCCTCAATTTCCGCATCCAGGGCGATGTCGTCAGCACCAGCCTCGCCGGCCAGCATCTCGGCACCATCGTCACGCTCGGGAACACCACCGGCAAGGGCGCGCATGGCAAGGGCAATATCTGGCAATCGGTGCTGGAGACCGACTGGTGCAACCTGAACCCGTTCGAGGTGCATCCCTACGCGACGTAGTAGATCCTGCGCGGGGGGGGGGAGATGGCGATCACGGCTGCCTTTCCCGCACGGATGAGGCGCTTCCGCCCGCAGTGCCGCCTGAATCCGCCTGCAGACCCTCGAGCAGGATCTCGAGCGAAGCGTCGACTGCGTCGGTGCCAACGGTATCCGGCCCAAGCAATCCATCGATCGTCAGCAGGGTAAGGCCGTGAAGCTGCGACCAGCCGGCACCGGCCTGCTGGCGGATATCGCGCGCGCGCAGCCAGCCCGCGGCCTGGCCGGCGGAGATCAGGTCGACCAATACATCGAGCGCGGCCGCCCCGCGGTCCTTCAACTGTGCATGCGCTGATTGGCGCGCATCGGCGCTGAACATCAGCCGGTAGAGGTTCGAGTTGTCGGCACCGAACCGCACATAGGCGCGCGACATGGCCAGGAATTCCTCGCGTGGGCGCACCGGCGGCCGCGGCCTGGCGGCGAGCAGCACCGTACGGAGCCGCTCGAAGCCGAGCAGCGCCAACTCGGCGAGCAGGCCTGCCTTGTCGGGAAAATGCTTGTAGGCGGCGGTGTGGCTGACGCCCGCGCGGCGCGCCAGCTCGCGCAGCGTGAACCGCCAGTCATCGGTCTCCTCCAGCATGCCCAGAGCGGTGTCGATAAGGGCGCGGCGCAGGTCACCGTGATGATAGCGCTTGGGATTGTCGTTCATCGGGCGATGTTAACGTCGGAAAGAATGTTGACAAGGGAAACTTGTGGGCATAGATCGGGGAAGTGACCACTGGTCACTTTAACGATGGAGATCGACATGAGACTGAAGAACAAGGTCGTGCTGGTTACCGGCGCTGCCCGCGGCATCGGCCTGGCCGTGACGTAGCTGTTCGCCCGGGAAGGCGCCACCGTCTTCGCCAGCGACATTCAGGCGCCCGCCGCGCCTTACCCGTCTGGCGTCGAGGCGCTGCCACTCGACGTCACCAGCGAGGCGGAATGGCAATCGGCCGTCGCGACGGTCATCGCGAAGGCAGGCCGCCTCGACGTGCTGATCAACAACGCCGGCATCATCGCCTATGAGCCGCTCGATGAGCTCGGCCTCGAGGCCTGGAACCGGATGATCGCGGTCGACCAGACCGGCGTGTTCCTTGGCATGCGCGAGGCGGTGCGGGTCATGCGCCCGCGGCGTTCCGGCTCGATCGTCAACATCTCGTCGATCTGGGGCAGCGCGGCGGTGGCCGGCGCGCACAGCTATCACGCCGCCAAGGGCGCGGTGCGCAACATGTCGAAAAACGCCGCGCTGACCTATGTCGGCGACGGCATCCGCGTGAACTCGGTACATCCCGGCTTCATCCATACGCCCCTGACCGACGCGCAGGCACCGGACCTGAACGCGCAGGTGATCGACGCGACGCCGATGAAGCGGGGCGGCCAGCCCATCGAGATCGCCTATGGCTGTCTGTTCCTGGCCTCGGACGAAGCCAGCTATGTGACTGGCACCGAACTGGTGATCGATGGCGGCTACCTGGCGCAGTAGCCGCCCGGAGCAGCGGCCCGCATCGGTCCCGACCGTCCGGGCCGCGGCTTGGAGCGGGCCTGACCGGGGCCGCCGGCTATTCCACCTGGATATTGCCGGCCCGCGCGATGGCGCCGAATGCCCGCTGCTCGGATTGGATGAAAGCGAGCGTCGTCTCCGGCGTGCTGGTCCGCGGCGCGGCGCCGAGTTCGCGCAGGCGTGCCTGGATGGGTTCTTCCTCCACCACCTGGTTCACCGCCGCGCTGAGCCGCTGGATCGCTTCCGGCGGCGTCGCCTTGGGGGCCATGAAAGCGTACCAGGCCACGAATTCGCGCGGGTCAAGGCCGAGCTCCAGCATGGTCGGCACCTCCGGCAGCCGCGCCGAGGTCTCGCGTGAGGTCACGGCCAACGCGCGGAAGCGACTGCCCGCGATATGGCCATAGCCGGCGCCCAGGCTGTCCAGCATGATCGGCACTGTGCCGGCGACGACATCCATCTGCGCCTGCGGGGTGCCGCGATAAGGCACCGCCGGCAGGTCGAGGCCTTGGCGGCGCTTGAAATCCTCGACCACCAGATGGTTGATGCTGCCCGAGGTCGGCAGCGCGTAGCGCCAGCGGTCGGGCTCGGCCCGCACCTGCGCCACCAGCCCCGGCATGGTCCGGAATGGCGTCTCCGGATTGACCACCCAGACCATCGGCGAGGTGACGGCGACCGCGACCGCGGCGAGGTCCGCCACCGGATCCAGCGGCATGGTGCGGTAGATGCTGCTGTTGATGGTGATGGCGCCGACATGGCCGAACAGGATGGTGTGGCCATCGGCCAGGCTGCGCTGGACCTCCTGCATGCCGATATTGCCGCCGGCGCCGGGCCGGTTGTCGACCACCACCGGCTGGCCCAGCAGCTCCGACAGGCGGGGCGCCATGATGCGGGCATAGGTGTCGTAGCCGCCGGCGGCGCTCGGCACGATGCAGCGGATGGGGCGGCTGGGCCAGGATCGGGTCTGGGCCACGGCCGGCAGGCTCGCGAGCAATCCCAAGGCGGTACGGCGCGGCATGCGCATGATGTGTTCCCCTCCCATGTGTTTTGCCGCATCGAAGCAGGATTCGGGGGCGCTGCCTGCTGCTATTTTCCAGGGCATGACTTGCCCCTGTCACTGTCATCACTCTTTTCAGGGACCGGGTGCCCCCCCATTCTCCTTCCCCAACCGACCGCGAACCGCGGCGCTGTTTCCACCCTGTCCAGCCGGTGCCGGATGACCCTTTGCGATGTGAAGCGTCCGGCGGCCACCGGGCGTCGCCTGGCCCTGGCCCTTCTGGTGCTCGCGATGCTGCAAGGATGCGCCGCCTTGTTCCCAGGCACGACCACCGTCGATCGCCGTCTCGCCGCGCTGCCGGTGGAAGGGCTGGCGCTGGCGGCGCCGGTCACCATCCGCTGGAACGACAACCTGATCCCCTGGGTCGAGGCGACGACCGACCGCGACCTGTTCTTCGCCCTCGGCCTGGTGCATGGCCATCTGCGCGGTGCCCAGATCGCGCTGCTCCGCCTGGTCGCGCGCGGGCGGCTGTCCGAGGTCGCGGGCCCCTTCGCCACCGATGTCGACCACGCGCTCCGCATCCTGGATTTCGGGCGCGCGGGACCGGAGATCGAACGTCGCTTCCCGCCAGAGACGCGGGACGCGATGGCTGCCTTCCTGGCCGGGCTGAACCACAGCGTGCGGCACGGCCCGCGCCCGCCGGAAGCCGGGCTGCTGGGCCTCTCGCGGGAGCCCTATACGATGGGCGACCTGCTGGCCATCGGGCGCCTGGCCGGCACCGACATCACCTGGCTCAACTGGTTCTCCCTGCTGGCGGAGCGTGGCCGGCCCGGCTTCGCCGCGCTCTGGCAGCGCACCATGCGGGCCGGGGCGGGCACCACGGTGCCGGGCGATGCGCGATCGGCGCTGCTGCACGACGTGCTGGGCGGCACCGGCCGGGCCGGCAGCAACAGCGTCGCGGTCGCCGCGCGGCGTTCGGCGACCGGCGGCGCGCTGATCGGCAACGATCCGCATCTCAGCATGAACCTGCCCAATCTCTGGCTGGTCGCCGGCATGCGCTCGCCTTCCTATCACGCGGTCGGCTTCATGGTGCCGGGCCTGCCCTTCCTCGCGGTCGGACGGTCGCCGGACGTGGCCTGGGGCGGCACCAATCTGCGCGCCGCCTCCTCCGACCTGTTCGACGTCTCCCGGCTGCCGCCCGGGGATTTCCATACCGAGCAGGTGCGCATCCGGCAGCGCCTGTGGTTCACCGCGACGCGGACGGTGCGGACCACGCCGCTCGGCCCGGTGATCAGCGACGCCGCGCTGGTGCCACGGCAGCCGGGCCCGCTGGCGCTGCGCTGGATCGGGCATGAGCCGACGGATGAGATCACCGCGCTGCTGCGCGGGTCGCGCGCGCATTCGGTGGCGGAGTTCCGCGACGCCTTCCGCGATTTCGGCGTCTCGGCACAGAACATGCTCGTGGTCGACCGCGCCGGCTCGATCGCGCGCTTCTATGCCGCCACCCTGCCGGACCGGCGCGGCTTCCCGGCCGAGGATCCGGTGCTGGACGGCAGCGATCCGGCCGCGACCGCGCCCTGGACGCGGCTGCGCAACGCGGCCGACCTGCCCTTCACCCGCGACCCGCCGGAGGGCGTGCTGGCTTCCGCCAATGACCATCCGCCGGCGGAAGCGGGCGTGCTCGGCTATTTCTTCTCCGATGGCGACCGGGTGGAGCGGTTGCGCGCGCTGCTGGCGCAGCAGCCGCGCCTGTCGCCCGCCGACCTGATGCGGATCCAGGCCGATACCGGCTCGCCCAAGGCGGCGGAGCTGGCCGCGGCGCTGCTGGCGCGGCTGGACGCGCTGCCGGGCGGCGCCCCGCAACCCGCCTTCCTGGCGCCGCTGCGCGGCTGGGACGGGGATTACGGCGTGGCGGCGCGCGCGCCGGTCGTCTTCGAATTCCTGCTGGCGAAGCTGGTGCCGCAGCTGCTGCCCGAGCAGCGTCGCGCCAATGGCGCGGAGCCGCGCGGCGCCGAGACCGGCTGGAACTTCCTGACCACCTTCACCATCGCCGATCTGGACGCGCTGCCGGCGGAACGGCGGCAGGCGGTGCTGCGCGATGCGGCCGCCGCGGCCGCCCGCGACGCCGCGCCCTTCGCCGCCTGGGGCGATGTGCACCAGATCCGTGCCGCCAACTGGCTGGTGAACCTGCCGGTGATCGGCTCCCGCTTCGTGGTCGGCACCTGGCCCACCGGCGGTTCGCGTGAGACGCCGATGAAGACCAGCCACGGCCTGGTCAATGGCCGGCACCAGACCAGCTTCGGTTCCATGGCGCGGCATGTCTCGGACATGGCCGATCCGGATGCCAACTGGTTCACGCTGTTCGGCGGCCAGGATGGCTGGCCGGGCTCGCCCGCCTATGCCGACCAGCTCGACCTCTGGCGGTCGGGGCGGCCGATCCGGGTGCCGTTGCGGCCGGAAGCGGTCGCCACCGCCTTCCCGCGGGTGACCGTCCTGGCGCCCGGGCGATGACCGCGCCCTTCGACGCGACGCCGCTGCTGCGCGGCTGGGCGGTGCTGCGGCGCGCCCGGCTGCGCCACATGCATCCCGCCGCGGCGCAGCAGGCGCTGCTGCTGTCCTGGCTGCGGCGCGCCTCGGCGACCGCCTTCGGGCGGCAGCATGGCTTCGGATCGATCCGCAGCGTGGCGGATTACCAGGCGCGGGTGCCGGTCCGCCGCTATGAGGAGCTGTGGGAGGGGTGGTGGAAGCCGGCCTTCCCGGTGCTGCGCGATGTCACCTGGCCAGGGCTGGTGCCCTATTTCGCGCTGTCCTCCGGCACCACCTCTGGCAACACCAAGCGCATCCCGGTGACGCGGGATGCGGTGATGGCCAACCGCGACGCGGCGCTGGACGTGCTGGCCTATCATGTC
>DASYDR010000061.1:0-5322 GCA_036499545.1 Roseomonas sp.
GCGTGGTGCACGGTGGCCAGCTTGGCCACCGGGGCGAAGCTGTCGATCACGTGATAGGGCAGGCGGGCCATCATCGCCTGGTTGCTGGCATGGGTCTGGTTGTGGCCCAGCACGAAGGTCAGCCCGTCCGGTGCCGCCCGCGCCGCCACCTCGGTGCCGATCACCCCGCCGGCGCCGGCGCGGTTGTCGACGATCACCGGCTGGCCCAGCGCCGCCTGCGCCCGTTCGGCGACCGCCCGGGCCAGGATGTCGGTCGGCCCGCCCGGCGGCGCCGGGACGATGATGCGGATCGGCCGCCCCTCCTGCGCGCCGGCGCGGGCGGTGGCCAGGCCGAGGCCGGAAGCGAGGATCAGGCGGCGGGTGAACATGGGATGCAATCCTTGGCTGGTACCGCTCTTGCCAGCACCGCTCTCGCAACCGGACGCCGCCCGGTCAAGTGCGTGCGAGGATACGACTTATGGTTGCATCCGGCCCGGGCGAACGGGGTAGGATGCCGCTTACCCAACAGGAGAACGGCGATGTCCGAGCCGATGATCCCGAAGGACCAGACCCCCGCCACCCCGAAGCCGCGCCCCGAGCCGCCGCGACCGCCGGTCGAGCCCTGGACCGGTCGCGCCCTGTGGCCGACCTTCATGCGCCGCACCTTGCCGGCGGACCTGCTCAACGACCGCAAGCTGACCGATCAGCGGCCGCAGTGATCTGGGCCTCAGGCGCCGGCGCAGCCTCCGGCTGCTTGGCTGGCGCGCTGTCAGGGCGCGCGGGCGGCGGCTGATGGTCGCGCGCGGGGCCGCATTCGCGGCCCCGGGGCATCGCTGCGCTCGCCCCGCCGGGACTATTGGCGGCCTGCGGCCGCGTGGGGGCGGTGGGAAGGGGCGGTGAGAGGCGACGGGCTGGCTGGGCTACGCTGCGTCGACCTTTTCGCTCAGCTCCAGCCATTCCGCTTCCAGCAGGCCGGTCTGGTGCGCGATGGCGGCGCGGCGGGTATTGGCCCAGGTGATGTCCTTCGGCTTGAACCGCGCATAGGTCTCGGCATCGCCGAGCTTGGCCTCGATCAGCGCCGCTTCCTTGGCCAGCTTGTCGAGCCCGGCCTCGATCTCCTTCAGGCGTGCGCGCAGCGGCGCCTGGTTGGCGCGGCTGTCGGCACGATCCCGCCGTTGCCCGGCCCGGCCGGGGCCGTCCTCGCGCGATCCGGACGCCGCCCGCGCCCGCTCCCCGAGCAGGGCGCGGTATTCGTCGAGATCGCCCTCGAACTGCGTCACCGTGCCGTCGGCGACCAGCCAGAGCCGGTCGGCGATCAACTCCACCAGATGCGGATCGTGGGTGATCAGCAGCACGGCGCCGGCGAAATCGGCCAGTGCCTTGGTCAGCGCCTCGCGCGCATCGATGTCGAGGTGGTTGGTCGGCTCGTCGAGGATCAGCAGCTGCGGCGCATCCCGCGTCGCCAGCGCCAGCAGCAGCCGCGCCTTCTCCCCGCCGGAGCAGGATCCGACGGTGGTCGTGGCGCGATCCTGGTCCAGGCCGAAGCGCGCCAGCTGGGCGCGGCACTGCGTCTCGCTCGCCTTCGGCAGCGCCGCCTGCATATGGCCGAGCGGCGTGCCGGCGAGGTCGAGCGCCTCCGTCTGGTGCTGCGCGAAATAGCCGACGCGCAGCCGGTTCGAGCGCTGCACCTCGCCGGCGATCGCCTCCATCCGCCCGGCCAGCAGCTTCGCCAGCGTCGACTTGCCGTTGCCGTTGGAGCCGAGCAGCGCGATGCGGTCATCCTGGTCGACCCGCAGGTTGAGCCCGCTCAGGATGGCGCGGCCATCATAGCCGGCCGAGGCGCGCGTCAATTGCAGGATCGGCGGCGACAGGGTCTCCGGCTCCGGAAAGGCGAAGCGGGTGACCGTGTCCTCGACCACCGCCTCGATCGCCGGCATGCGCTCCAGCGCCTTCAGCCGGCTCTGCGCCTGGCGGGCCTTGGTGGCCTTGGCCCGGAAGCGGTCGACGAAGCCCTGGATGCGGGCGCGCTCCGCGGTCAGCTTCGCGTTGGATGCGACCGTCTGCGCCAGGCGCTCGGCCCGCACCCGCACGAACCGTTCGAAGCCGCCGGTGTAGAGGGTGATCTTGCGCTGATCGAGATGGGCGATGGAATCGACCGCGCGATCCAGCAGACCGCGATCGTGGGAGACCAGGATCACCGCGCCCGGAAAGCGCCCGAGCCAGCCTTCGAGCCAGAGCGCGGCTTCGAGGTCGAGGTGGTTGGTCGGCTCATCGAGCAGCAGCAGGTCGGGCTCCAGGAACAGCGCCTGGGCGAGGGCCACGCGCATGCGCCAGCCGCCGGAGAATTCGGAGATCGCGCGCGCCTGTTTCGCGGCATCGAAGCCGAGCCCGGCCAGGATCGCGCCGGCCCGGGCCGGCGCGCTGTCCGCACGGATCGCGATCAGCCGCTCATGCACCTCGGCCAGGCGGGCGCCATCGGCGGTCTCGGCCTCCATCAGCAGGCCGGCGCGCTCGGTATCGGCGCCCAGCACCACCTCGGCGATGCTCTGCGGCCCGGCCGGTGCCTCCTGCGCCACATGGCCCATGCGGGCGCGGCTGGACAGGCGGATCTCGCCGCCATCCGGCTGGAGCTCTTTGGTGATGGCCTTGAGCAAAGTGGATTTGCCGGCGCCGTTCTTGCCGACCAGGCCGATCTTGTGGCCGTCATCGACCTGCAGCGATGCGCCGTCGAGCAGCACCCGGCCGGCGATGCGGATCGTGATGTCGCGGAGGGTGAGGACAGTCATGCGGCGCCTTCTAGGGCAAGAGGGCGCCGAGGTGGAGATGCCCGTTCGCCTTTCGCCCCTGTCTTCGCCCACCCGGCCGCGCCGGGGCGGGGGTTGCGCTGGGCCCGCTTCCCGCCTATGCGCCCGGCCAGCGAGCACCAGGAAGCAAGACGATGGCCACCGAGCGCACTTTCAGCATCATCAAGCCGGACGCGACCCGCCGGAACCTGACCGGCAAGGTCAATGCGGTCTTCGAGGCGAATGGCCTGGCCATCGTCGCGCAGAAGCGCATCCAGATGACCAAGGCCCAGGCCGAGGAATTCTACGGCGTGCATCGCGCCCGCCCGTTCTTCAACGATCTGGTCGGCTTCATGATCTCCGGCCCGGTCGTGGTGCAGGTGCTCGAGGGTGAGAACGCCGTCGCGAAGAATCGCGAGCTGATGGGCGCCACCAACCCGGCCAATGCCGCCGAGGGCACCATCCGCAAGCTCTTCGCCGAGAGCATCGAGGCGAACAGCGTGCACGGCTCCGACAGCGCCGAGAACGCGGCGGTCGAGATCGCCTATTTCTTCGCCGGCTCCGAGATCGTCGGCTGACGGTCTTGCCAGGCGGGTCCCCCGGGACCCGCCCAGGCATGAAAAACCCCTCCGCGCCCGGCGCGGAGGGGTTTTTTCTTGGGCGCCGGGTTCAGCCCCAGATCAGATAGATGAACAGCAGCAGCGCGATGACGAAGCAGATGCCCCATTGCGAGGCCTTGGTGAAGGAATGCCACATGCGGACCCGGTCGGCGGCGATCGCCGCATTGTCGGTGCCACCGAACTCGTAGTGCGGATCGGCCATCGCTGCCCCCAAAAGCCTGCTGGTTTGCTGCTGCCGGTTCTAGGGAAGGGCGTTCAGCCGGGCAAGGGGTTCGCGAGGGCGCCGTCGGCGCCGGGGGCTGCGATCCGCGCCAGGCTGCCCTCCAGCCGCACCTGCCCGGCCGCCAGCCAGGCGAGCGCCGCCGGAAACAGCCGGTGCTCCTGTGCCAGGACACGGGCCGCCAGGGTCGCTTCGGTGTCGCCGGCCAGCACCGGCACCGCGGCCTGGGCCAGGATCGGGCCTTCATCGACGCCGGCGCTGACCAGATGCACGGTGCAGCCATGCAGCCGAACCCCGGCGGCCAGCGCCCGCGCATGGGTGTCGAGCCCGGGGAAGGCGGGCAGCAGGGCAGGGTGGACGTTCAGCATCCGGCCTTCCCACCGCGTCACGAACCAGGGCGTCAGCACCCGCAGGAAGCCGGCCAGCGCCACCAGGCCGATATCGTGCCGCTCGATCTCGGCCTGCATCGCGCGTTCGAAGCCTTCGCGGTCGCCCTTGAAGGCGCGGCTTTCGACGATGGCGGTCGGAATGCCGGCGGCTGCGGCCCGCTCCAGCCCGCCCGCGTCGGCGCGGTTCGACAGCACCAGCGCGATCTCGGCCGGATAGTCCGTCGCCCGGGCGGCCTCGATCAGCGCCGCCATGTTCGATCCGCGGCCGGAGATCAGGACCGCGGTGCGGACCCGCCCACCGGATGGCGTCATGGGCGCGGCCAGCCGGCCGGCAGGTCGTCGATGCGGATCGCGGCCGGGCCCTCGGCCGCTTCCAGCCGGCCGATGGTGAAGACCGCCTCACCCGCAGCCGCCAGCATCGCGGCGGCGGCTTCCGCCTGTGCCGGCGCCACCACGCAGACCATGCCGATGCCGCAGTTGAAGACCCGCAGCATCTCCTCGGCGGTCACATTGCCGGTCGCGGCGAGCCAGCCGAATACCGGCGGCACCGGCCAGGACGCGCCGTCCACCACCGCCGCCACGCCATCCGGCAGTACCCGGGGCAGGTTGCCCGGCAGCCCGCCGCCGGTGATATGGGCCGCCGCCTTCAGCAGGCCGGCGCGATGCAGCGCCAGCAGCGGCTTCACATAGATGCGGGTCGGCGCCAGCAGCGCCTCGCCGAGCGTCTTCCCGGCGGCGAAGGGCGCGGGGTCGCCGAAGCCGGCATTCCCCGCCGCCAGGATGCGCCGCACCAGGGAGAAGCCGTTGGAATGCACGCCGCTGCTGGCGAGGCCGAGCAGCACGTCGCCGGGCGCGACGCCGGCCGGCAGCAGCGCGCCGCGTTCCGCCGCGCCGACCGAAAAGCCGGCCAGGTCGTAATCCTTGGCCGCGTACATGCCCGGCATCTCGGCGGTCTCGCCGCCCACCAGGGCGCAGCCGGCCTGGCCGCAACCTTCCGCGATACCGGCGATGACGTCGCGCGCCTGGGCGACCTGCAGCTTGCCGGTCGCGAAATAATCCAGGAAGAACAGCGGCTCCGCGCCCTGCACCACCAGGTCGTTCACGCACATGGCGACCAGGTCGATGCCGACCGCGGTGTGGATGCCGGCTTCGATCGCGACCCGGAGCTTGGTGCCGACACCGTCGGTGGAAGAGACCAGGACGGGATCGCGGAAGCCGGCGGCTTTCGGGTCGAACAGGGCGCCGAAACCGCCGAGGCCGCCGAGCACGCCGGCGCGGGAGGTGGCGCGGGCCAGCGGCTTGATGCGTTCCACAAGGGCGTCGCCCGCGTC
>DASYDR010000062.1:0-2863 GCA_036499545.1 Roseomonas sp.
ATGCGCCTGTCGATGCGCTGGGCGGCCCGCTGCCGGGACGCCTTCGTCCCGCGTGACGGGCACGGCCTGTTCGGCATCGTGCAGGGCAGCACCTTCGGAGACCTCCGGGCCGAGAGCGCCGCGGCGCTGACCGGCATCGGCTTCGAAGGCTATGCCATCGGCGGCCTGGCGGTCGGCGAAGGGCAGGAAGCGATGTTCGGGACGCTCGACGTCACCCTGCCGCTGCTGCCCACCGACCGGCCGCGCTACCTGATGGGCGTCGGCACGCCGGCCGACATCATCGGCGCGGTCCGGCGCGGCATCGACATGTTCGACTGCGTGATCCCGACCCGGTCCGGTCGCACCGGCCGGGCCTATACCCGGCACGGCGTGCTCAATATCCGCAATGCGAAGCACGCCGAGGATCTGCGGCCGCTCGATGCGGAATGCGGCTGCCCGGCCTGCCGCGCCCATAGCCGCGGCTATCTGCACCATCTGTTCAAGGCCGGGGAAATGCTCGGGCCGATGCTGCTCACCTGGCATAATATCCAGTATTATCAGGACCTGATGGCGCGCCTGCGCTCCGCCATCCTCGAGCACCGCTTCGAAGAGGAAGCGGCCGCGATCGAGGCCGGCTGGGCGATGACGGAGGATCCATGACCCACGACGTCTCGGGCCTGACCCAGCTCGGCCAGGCCAGCCGCATGCCCGCTTCCCCGGAGGATGCGGTGCTGGAACGCGTGGCGAACCCGCATGCCGCGCTGCGCTACTGCATCCGCTTCACGGCGCCGGAATTCACCAGCCTCTGCCCGCTGACCGGGCAGCCCGACTTCGCGCACCTCGTGATCGATTATGTGCCGGATGCCTGGATCGTGGAGAGCAAGTCGCTGAAGCTCTACCTCGCCGCCTTCCGCAACCATGGCGCCTTCCACGAGGCCTGCACGCTCGACATCGCGCAGCGGCTGGTGGTGCTGCTGGCGCCGCAATGGCTGCGCATCGGCGGCTACTGGTATCCGCGCGGCGGCATGCCGATCGACGTCTTCTGGCAGAGCGGCGCGGCGCCCGAGGGCGTCTGGATCCCCGATCAGAAGGTCGAACCCTATCGTGGACGCGGCTGAGAGGATCCGGGAAAGGGCATTCGCCCTCGGCTTCGACGCCGTGGGCTTCGCCCGCGCCGCGCTGTCCGACGCGACGCGCGAACGCCTGGCGCGCTTCCTGGCGGAGGGCATGCACGGCAGCATGGGCTGGATGGAAGCGCGCAGCGAACAGCGTGGCGACCCGCGCGCGCTCTGGCCGGACGCCGCCAGCGTCATCTCGCTCGGCATGTCCTACGCGCCGGAGGATGACCCGCTGGCATCCCTGCCGATGCGCGACCGTGCCACGATCAGCGTCTATGCCCGCCACCGCGACTACCACGACACGGTGAAGAAGCGGCTGAAGGCCCTGGGGCGCTGGATCGTCGAGACCTGGCGCGAGGATAGCGTGAAGGTCTTCGTCGACACCGCGCCGGTGATGGAAAAGCCGCTGGCGCAGCAGGCCGGGCTCGGCTGGCAGGGCAAGCACACCAACCTGGTCAACCGCGAGCATGGCTCCTGGCTGTTCCTGGGCGAGGTCTTCACCACCCTGGAACTGGCCCCCGCGGCACCGGAGACGGATCATTGCGGATCCTGCACCCGCTGCCTCACCGCCTGCCCGACCGCGGCCTTTCCGGCGCCCTATCGGCTGGATGCGCGGCGCTGCATCTCCTACCTGACGATCGAGCACCGCGACCCGATCCCGGAGATGTTCCGCGTACCGATGGGCAACCGCATCTATGGCTGCGACGATTGCCTGGCCGTCTGCCCCTGGAACAAATTCGCGCAGGCGCATGCGGAGCCGGATTTCGCGCCGCGCGCCACGCTGACCGCGCCGAAGCTGGCCGATTTCGCGGCGCTGGACGACGCGGCGTTCCGCGCGCTGTTTTCCGGCAGCCCGATCAAGCGCATCGGCCGCGACCGCTTCGTGCGCAATGTGATGATCGCGATCGGCAATTCGGGAATCCCCGCGCTGTTGCCCCAGGCCCAGGCGCTTTGCGAGGATCCGGATCCGGTGGTGGCGGATGCCGCGCGCTGGGCGGTGGAGAGACTGACATGAGCGACGGTGCCCTGGTGCTCTTCTCCGGCGGGCAGGACAGCGCGACCTGCCTGGCCTGGGCGCTCGACCGCTTCGCGCGCGTCGAGACCATCGGCTTCGACTATGGCCAGCGGCATGCGGTGGAGCTCACGGTGCGCGATACCTTCCGCGCCGCGCTGATCGGGGCCTTTCCCGCCTGGGCGGCGAAGCTGGGCGAGGATCATGTGCTGGCGCTCGACGCGCTGCGCGCCATTTCCGACACCGCGCTGACCCGCGACACCGAGATCGCCATGCAGGCCAATGGGCTGCCCAATACCTTCGTTCCCGGACGCAACCTGATCTTCCTGACCTTCGCGGCGGCGCTGGCCTATCGCCGCGGGCTGAAGCACATCGTCACCGGCGTCTGCGAGACGGATTACTCCGGCTATCCCGATTGCCGCGACGACACCGTCAAGGCGCTGCAGGTGGCGCTGAACCTCGGCATGGAATCGCGCCTGGTGCTGCACACGCCGCTGATGTGGCGCGACAAGCCGGCGACCTGGGCGCTGGCCGATGCGCTCGGCGGCCGCCCCCTGACCGCGCTGATCGAGGAAGACACCCATAGCTGCTACCTGGGCGACCGCAGCACGCGGCATCCCTGGGGCTATGGCTGCGGCACCTGCCCGGCCTGCGACCTGCGCCGCAAGGGTTGGGAAGTCTGGACCTCCACCCATGCCGCCTGACCGCCGCCGCACCGAAGGCCTGGCCTTCCTTGCCGCCTTCGGCCTCTGCA
>DASYDR010000063.1:0-4091 GCA_036499545.1 Roseomonas sp.
CTCGAAGCGCCATCCCTCAGGATCGGCGCCGGGCACGGCGCCGAGCTGCAGCAACCCCGGCCAGGCGCCCGCCACCATCCGGCGGATCAGCGCCGGCGCGTCAGGCGACGGGTCGCTGGCCACCACCTCCAGCCCGCGCGACAGGAACCAGGCGGTCCAGCTGGCGCCGATGGTGCCCGCGCCGATCACCGCGACGCGCCGGATGGCGGCGCGCATCAGAGGCGCAGCGTCGGGTCGCGCCGGGCCAGGCGGGCGAGGATGAACTCGATCTCGGCCAGGGTCGCCGGCGTCAGCTTCGGCCCCGGGCTGCGCAGCGCCGCGCTGGCGATGATGCCGCGCCGCATCAGCGCATGCTTGCGCACCGCGAGGCCGAGCACCGGCTGCAACTCGTAGCGGATCAGCGGCAGGTGCAGATCGAAGAGGTCATGCGCCGCCTCCCGGTCGCCCTGCAGGATCAGGTCGCGCACCCGCACCAGCATTTCGGGCACGGCATAGCCGGTCATGATGCCGTCGGCGCCGCGCTCGATCTCCTGCGGCAGGAACAGCCCGCCATTGCCGCCGAGGATCGCCAGCCGCCGTGCGCCCTTCGCTTCCGCCGCGCGGATCGCGGAGAGCTTGTCGAGGCCCGGATGGTCTTCCGCCTTCAGCATCACCAGGCGCTGGTCCTCATTGGCCAGCGTCGTCACCATGCCGGCGGAGAGCGTGACGCCGGTGAGCTGCGGGTAATCCTGCAGCACCCAGGGTGCATCGCCGACCGCCTGCGAGGCCTGGCGCAGATAGGCGAGCACGGCATCATCGCCGCGCAGTCCCTGCATCGGCGCGATCATCACGCCGGCGGCACCGGCCTCCATCGCGCCCCGGGCCAGCGAGCACATCGCGGCGAAGCCGGGTGCCGAAACGCCGACCACCACCGGCACCCGGCCACCGACGCGGGCCACGACGTGCTGCACGAAGCGGAGCGATTCCTCGGCGTCGAGCTTCGGTGCCTCCCCCATGATGCCGAGCAGGGTCAGGCCGGTGGCGCCGGCCTCGAGGAAGAATTCGGTCATGCGGGCGGCGCTGTCGAGATCGAGCGCGCCGTCATCGGCGAAGGGCGTCGGCGCGATCACGAAGACCCCGGCAGCGGCAGTGGTGAGCGTCATGGGGTATCCCCTCTCTTCGGTTTCGACGTCGGGCCGGCGGCCGCCTTGAAGAAGCTGTTCATGGCATCGCCCATCCAGCCCGGCTGCGCCATGCGCGTCCAGGCCGCGAGCCAGGCTTCGGGCGTCGCCTGGGCCAAGTCGGGCATCTGCGCCTGCAACCGGTCCAGCATGGCGGCATGCAGGGGCGTGAGGTCGGGCAGGCCGAGGGCGCGGCGCGCTTCCTCCGGCGTGCAATCGATCTCGATGGTCATCTTCATCCTGCCGCCTCCATCCCCTTGGACCGGCGACTCTGGCCCGAAGCGGCGCGCTAAGGAAGGGCCATCACAACCGCGGCCGGGCCGGCGGATGCCCGCACCGGCGATTGAGGCCAAGATGGCGCATGCCCGAATCGAGGTTTCGCATCGCCGTTGTCGGCGCCGGTCCCGCTGGTCTGATCGCCGCCGAAACCCTGGCCGCGGCCGGTTGCGCGGTGACTATCTTTGAACGGATGCCCTCACCCGCCCGCAAGCTGCTGATCGCCGGGCGCGGCGGGCTGAACCTGACCCATTCCGAACCGCTGGACCGCTTCCTGCCCCGCTACCGGGAAGCGGCACCGCATCTGGAGGCGGCAATCCGCGCCTTCCCGCCCGCGGCGCTGATCGCCTGGTGCGAAGGGCTCGGCCAACCGGTCTTCACCGGCAGTTCCGGCCGCGTCTTCCCACGGGCCATGAAAGCCTCGCCCCTGTTGCGGGCCTGGCTGGCACGGCTCTCGGGGCTCGGCGTCACGCTGCACACGCGGCAGGCCTTCGAAGGCTTCGATGCGGATGGCTGCCTGGTGGCCTCGGGGCGCGCGATCACGGCCGATGCGGTGATCCTGGCCTGCGGCGGCGCGTCCTGGCCGCGGCTCGGCAGCGATGGCGGCTGGGTGGCGCTGCTGCCGGATCTGCCGGTGGCGCCGTTCCGCCCGGCCAATATGGGCTTCCATATCGCCTGGTCGGCGCATCTGCGGGACCGCTTCGCCGGCACGCCGCTGAAGCGCATCGCGCTGACCTTCGGCGCCGAGACCCAGCGCGGCGAGGCGGTGCTGACCGCAGCCGGCATCGAAGGCGGCGCGGTCTACGCGCTCGCCGCGCCACTGCGGCAGGCGATCGCGCGCCACGGGCAGGCCGTGGCGCTGCTCGACCTGCGCCCCGACCTCGACGCGGCAGCCTGTGCCCGGCGGCTGGCGGCGCCGCGCGGCGGGCAGAGCCTGTCCAACCATCTCCGCCGCAGTCTGAACCTGCCGCCGGTCGCGATCGCCCTGGTGCAGGAGGCCCTGCATGCCGGCGCCCCGGATGATCTCCCCAGGCTGGTCAAGGCGCTGCCGCTGCGGCTGGAGGCGCCGATGCAGATCGCGCGCGCCATCTCCTCGGCCGGCGGCCTCGCCTGGGCCGCGCTGGATGCGCGCTTCATGCTGCGCGCGCGTCCCGGCGTCTTCGCCGCCGGCGAGATGCTGGACTGGGAGGCGCCGACGGGAGGTTACCTGCTGCAGGCCTGCTTCGCGACCGGGATCGCGGCGGCGCGCGGCGCGCTCGGCTGGCTCGGGACCTGATCGCGTGCTTGCCATCGCCATCACGGCGATGGCGAAATCCCCGGCGGGAGACGAACCGGGAGCAGGCACGCTTGCGCACCACGATCGGCATCATCGGTGCCGGCCCGGCGGGGCTGTTCCTCGCGCATCTGCTGCACCGCGCCGGCATCGCCAGCGTCATCCTGGAAGCGCGCCCGCGCGAGGCGGTGGAGACCACGATCCGTGCCGGCATGCTGGAGCATTGGGTGGTGGAGCGGATGCGCGCCATGGGCCTGGCCGCCCGGCTGGACGCCCAGGCGCAGTTCCATGACGGCATCACGCTGCAGAGCGGCGGGCGGCGGGTGCATCTGGACATCCGCGGCCTGACCGGCGGCAAGCGGGTGACGATCTATGCCCAGCACGAGGTGCTGAAGGACCTGATCGCCGCGCGTCTCGCCGATGGCGGCGAGATCCGCTTCGGCGCGGCCGTCACCGGCATCACCGGAATCGAAGGTGACCGCCCTGCCCTGCACTACGACCAGGATGGCCATGCGCGGCGGCTGGACTGCGATTTCGTCGTCGCCTGCGACGGCTCGCATGGCCCCGGCCGCCAGGCCATCCCCGCCGCGGCGCGGCGCGAACATGGACGCGCCTGGCCCTTCGGCTGGCTCGGCATCCTCTGCCACGCGCCGCTTTCCTGGCCGGAGCTGATCTATGCCCGGCACGAGGACGGCTTCGCCCTGCTCACCACCCGCACCGAGCGGATCCAGCGCCTCTATCTGCAATGCGGACCGGACGAGAATGCCGAAACCTGGCCGGACGAGCGCATCTGGTCTGTGCTGCGGCGCCGCCTGGCGAGCCCCGGCTGGCAGCTCGCGGAAGGCCCGGTATTCCGCAAGACGGTGGTGCCGCTGCGCAGCTTCGTCTGCGAGACCATGCGCCATGGCCGGCTGTTTCTGGCCGGTGACGCCGCGCACATCGTACCGCCGACCGGCGCCAAGGGCCTGAACCTCGCGATCGCCGATGTCGTGGTGCTGGCCCGCGCGCTGGAGGAATTCTGCCACCACAACCGCAGCGACGGCATCGAGCGCTATGCGGCGCGGGCGCTGGAACGGGTCTGGAAAGTGGCCCGCTTCTCCTGGTGGATGACCGCGATGCTGCACCACGACCCGGCCGGCAATGCCTTCGAAGGCCGGATCCAGGCCGCCGAACTGGCGCATGTGATGGAATCCCGGCCAGCGCAGGCGGCGCTGGCCGAGAATTACGCCGGCTTGCCCATGGCACCGTGACGCCTGATCAGCGCTCCAGCCCCTGCACGTCGCGGTCGCGCGGCATGGTGACGGTATAGCCGAAGCGGATGCGCCGCTCCTCGTTCGGCGCATAGGCTGCGCTCCAGATGACGACGCCCGGGCGCCCATCCA
>DASYDR010000064.1:0-2753 GCA_036499545.1 Roseomonas sp.
GGCGGCGCACGGGGCGCTGGCGCCGGGCGGGCTGCTGGCCCTGGAATGCTTCTCGCCGGCGCAGGGCGGGCGGCGGAGTGGCGGCCCGCGGGACGCCGCGCTGCTCTGGACCCGGGGCATCGCCGAAGCCGCCTTCGCGACGCTCGAGGTGCTGGAACTGCTCGAAGGCACGGTGCTGCTGGATGAGGGGCCGAAGCACCAGGGCCTGGCGGAGGTGGTGCGCGGGCTGTTCAGGAAGGGCTGAGAGCCGCGGGGTCACGCCCTGGCGGTTGCCGCCAGCCAGCCGCCGCCGGCCACCAGCGCCAGGGCGGCGGCGATGCGCCAGGTGAAGGCGCCCTCGCCGGCTGCGACCAGCAGCAGGGTGGACGCGACCGGCACCGCATAGGCCAGGGTGCCGAGCAGGCGCGGATCGCCGCGCTTCATCCCGACATCCCACAGGAAGAAAGCGGCGCCGACCGGCCCGGCGCCGAGCAGCGCCAGCGCCAGCCATTGCCGCGGATCGGGCGCGAGCCAGGTCTCGAACAGCAGGTGCGCGATGGCGGCAAGCGCCGCCGTCGCCAGGCAGAAGCCCGCCACCGCCTCGGTCGGCACGCTGCCCATCCGCCGCGCCGTGACGGAATAGACCGCCCAGACCAGGGCGCAGCCGAGTGCCGCCAGGAAGCCGGGCAGGGCGGCGGGGTCGAGGAAGCCGGCGCCACCGCCCACCAGCAGCGCGCAGCCGGCGAAGCCGAGCGCCACGCCCGAGAGGCGCCGCGGCCCGAGCCCGAGGCCCAGGATCGGTGCCGAAAGCAGCACGATCAGCAGCGGCCAGAGGTAGTTCAGCAGATTGGCCTCGACCGGCGGCGCGAAGGCCAGGGCGGTGAAATAGAGCGCGTGGTAGCCGAACAGGCCGCCGACGCCATGCGCCCAGGCGAGCGGCCCCTGCGCCAGGGCCCGCGCCCGGCCGCGTGCCAGCACCACGGCAAGACCGATCGCGCCGCCGATCGCGAAGCCGATCGCCGTGACCTGCAATGGCGGCACCGGCGCGGTCATGCGCGACAGCAGGGCAAGGAAAGCCCAGAGCGCGAGCGCGCCGAGGCCGGACAGGGTCGCATGGCGAGGGGTCACGCGCGCCTCCTTGCGTGGGCCGCCGGCCGGGCGCAAGGGCGGATCGAAGCCGCTTGCCCGGGGCCGATCCCGCCCCGGGCGCCAGTATCCCTGGATACAAAGCAGTCCCTGCCAAGTAGCGGCCTGGCCCTGGCGACGCCAGCTTACGGCGATGTGTACGAATGTCTCATCTTCGTGACACGCTTTCCTGCATTGCGCGGCTTTCATGCCCATTGGCACAACCGGCGCGCTAGAACGCGTCTCGCGTGGAAACTGGATCGGAGGATCGGTGCGTCATGGAAACGCAGCCGGAATTCGAGGCCGCGGCCTTTGCCGACCACCTCGTACTGATCGTGTTTGCGCTGGCGCTCGGGATGCAGTGGTTCATGCACCGGGTGACCAAGCGCCTGTCCGGCTGGCGTATCGCGCTGCCGGCCGTGGTCACTGCGCTCGTCTGGGCGGCGGTGGGATGGATGATGGGCGGCGGGCAGGGGATCTTCACCTGCCTGGTCGGCATCGCCTTCAGCCTGACGCTGGCGATCCTGGATGAGCGGGCGCGCCGGGAGCAGCAGCCGCCGGCGCATCGGCGCGAGGACAGCATCCGCTTCAGTTGAGCGGAGACGGTCCTGATGCGCTGCCCGGCGTGCCGGGCAGCGCCCGATAGGGCAGCGGCGCGATCCGCGTGCCCCACAGCGTGACATCGCGCCAGACCCCGTCCCGGACATAGGGATCCTCGGCCCAGGCCGCACGGGCCGCCGCATCATCCGGATGTGCGGTGACGGCGATGGAACCGATCATGCGGTTCTCGTCCCTGTCCAGGATGGCGCCGCCGATGGCCAGCAGGCCCGCCGTCGCCCAGGGCGACACATTCTCCATATGCGCTGCGCGCGCCGCCTGGCGCCGGGCATCCGCCCCGGCATCGCCGCCATCGAAGGCGATCGCGATGGTATGGGTGCGATTGGCCGATGTCGGCGTGCCCGGTCGCGGCAGCAGCTGGTAAGGCAGCGGCGCGATGCGGAAGGGATGCACCGTGATCCGCTGCCACACCCCCTCCCGCGCGAAGGGCTCCGCCGCCAGATAGGCGTCGAGGCCCGCCCGGTCCGGCACATCCAGGATCATCAGCGAGCCCATGGCCTTCCAGGCATCCGTGAACAGCGGCACTCCGAAGGCCAGTCGCCCCGCCGCCGCCCATTCCGAAATCACCGCCCGATGCCGGTCCCGCATCGCATCCCTGCGCGCCGCGGCTCCAGCATCCTCCGCGTCGAAAGCCAGCACCGCATAGCCCATCCGCGATCACCCCATGCTCGAAGGGGGATCCGCGCGGCGGATCCCCCTTCGAAGCCTCAATACATGTGCTGCCCGCCGTTGATGGACAGCGTGGAACCGGTGACGAAATCGGCGTCGTCGGCGGTCAGGAACAGGACGCCGCGCGCGATGTCGTCGGCGGTGCCGAGCCGGCCGCGCGGAATGCGGGCGATGATCTTCTCCAGCACCTCGGGCGGGACGGCGCGCACCATTTCAGTGTCGACGTAGCCGGGCGCGATGGCGTTGACGGTGATGTGCGCGCGGGCACCTTCCTGGGCCAGCGCCTTGGTGAAGCCGTGGATGCCGGATTTCGCGGCGGCATAGTTCACCTGGCCATACTGGCCCGCCTGGCCGTTGATCGA
>DASYDR010000065.1:0-5948 GCA_036499545.1 Roseomonas sp.
CGGACGCTCGGCGGCGGCTCCTCCATCAACGGGCTGATCTACAATCGCGGCCAGCCGGGCGACTTCAACACCTGGGCCCAGCGCGGCAATCGCGGCTGGGGCTATGAGGATGTGCTGCCCTATTTCATGCGCAGCGAAGGCCGCATCGGCTCCGGCGGCGAGGCGCGCGGGCGGGAAGGCAATATCCCCGTCACCGACATGGACTGGTTCAACCCGATCTCGGAGGCCTTCATCAAGGGCGTCATGGGCCTCGGGATCCCGCGCAACCCGGACTACAACAGCGGCCACCAGGAAGGCGTCGGCTACTATCAGCGCGTCATCCGCAACGGCCGCCGCATCAGCGCCGCGCGCGGCTACCTGCACCCCGCGATGAAGCGCCCCAACCTCGAGGTCCGCACCGATGCGCGGGCGGAGGCGGTGCTGCTGGAAGGCAGGAAGGCGGTCGGCGTGCGCTATATCCGCAAGCGGGGCGGCGAGGGCACGGTGGTCCGGGCGCGGCGGGAGGTGATCCTCTCCTCCGGCACCGCCAATACCGCGCGGCTGATGCAGCTTTCCGGCATCGGGCCGTCGGCACTGCTGCAGCGCCTCGGCGTGCCGGTGCTGCACGAACTGGCCGGCGTCGGCGAGAATTTCCGCGACCATTATGCCTCCCGCTTCGTGATGCGCGCCAAGCCCGGCGTGGAGACGTTGAACGAGCTGTCGAAGGGCCTGAAGCTCGGCGGCCAGATCCTGCGCTGGGCGACGCGGCGGCCGAGCATCCTGGCCACCTGCGTCTCGCATGTGCATGTGTTCTGGAAATCCTTCGAAGGGCTGGACCAGCCCGACCTGCAATGCGTCTTCACCCCCGGCAGCTATGCCGAGGGCAAGGTCTATGTGCTGGACGACTATCCCGGCGTCACCGCCGGCGCCTGGCAGCACCGGCCGGAGAGCTCGGGCTGGGTGCGGGCCCGCAGCAGGGATGTCTTCGAGGATCCGGAGATCCAGCCCAATTACCTGACCCATCCCGACGACGTGCGCGTGCATCTCGCCGGCATGCGGCTGCTGCGGCGCATGCTCAACACGCCGGAGCTGGCGTCCTTCCTCGAGACGGAGACGCTGCCGGGCACCGATGTGCAGACCGATGACGAGTTCCTGGATTTCGCGCGCCGCAACGGCAGCACGACCTACCACCTCGTCGGCACCTCCCGCATGGGGCCGCGCACCGATCCCACCGCCGTCGTCGGCGACGATCTGCGCGTGCATGGGCTGGAGGGGCTGCGCATCGCGGATGCTTCGATCATGCCGCACATCACCTCCTCCAACACCTATGCCTCGACCTTGATGATTGCGGAGAAGGCCTCGGACCTGATCCGCGGCCGCAGCCTCGCCGCCGCGGCATGATGCCTGCATGACCTGGGGCTGGTCCCGATCGCGGAGATAGACCGATGGCGCGTCCCTTCCATCTCGGCTGGTTCCTCCAGGGCTCCTCGGCGCAGGCCTGGGGTGAGCCCTGGACCGGTGCGATCGGGCGAGACTGGATGGTGCCGGAGCTGTTCTGCGACATGGCGCGCGCGCTGGAACGCGCCTGCTTCGACTACATCCTGATCGAGGACAGTTCCTATGTCGGCGAGAGCTATGGCGGCTCCCGCGAGATCTACCTGCGCAACGGCCTGTCCGTGCCGCGCCAGGACCCGAGCGTGATCGCCACCCTGATGGCGGCGCAAACGCAGCGCATCGGTATCGTGCCCACGCTGTCGACCTTCGCCTATCCGCCCTATCTGCTGGCGCGGCTGGTGGCGACGCTCGACCAGGTCTCTTCCGGCCGGATCGGCTGGAACATGGTCACCGGCTCCTCCGACGTCGCGGCCATGAACTACGGCCTGCCCGGCATGCCGGAGCACGACCTGCGCTACGACATGGCCGATGAGTACATGGCCGCCGTGAACGGCCTCTGGGATAGCTGGGAGCCGGGGGCGATCCTGGCCGATGGCGAAAGCGGCGTGCTGGTCGACCACACCAAGGTGCATGCCGCGCCCTTCGACGGGCGCTGGTACAGGACGCGGGGGCCGCTGAATTCCGGGCCGTGCCCGCAGGGGCGGCCGGTGATCGCCCAGGCCGGCGGCAGCCCGCGCGGCAGGCAATTCGCCTCGCTGCATGCCGACACCATCGTGGCCAGCGTGAAGGGCGCCGGCGCGATGCGCGCCTATCGCGACGATGTCCGCGCCCGCGCCGCGGCCCAGGGGCGCGATCCCGATCGCATCAAGGTGCTGTTCCTGGTCAACCCGATCCTGGGCGACACGCAGGAGGAGGCGGAGCTGCGCCGGCGCCAGAAGCTCGCGCGGGCCGAGGCGCATGTGCCGCGGCTGCTGGCGCATTTCGGCAAGACCACCAACATCGACTTCTCGCGATACGACCTGGATACGCCGGTCGATCAGCTCGACCTCAGCACCAACGGGCACCAGCAGTCGCTGGACGACTTCAAGCGCGTCGCGGGCAAGCGCAGCCTGCGCCAGGCGATGATGGCCTATCGCGGCATCCCGGGCTCGGTCGACCTGCTCGGCACGCCGGACGCGGTGGCCGGCCAGATGGCGGAGGTGATGGAGGAAGTCGGCGGCGATGGCTTCCTGATGTCGCTGCCCGATGTCAGCCGCCGTGCCGTCGCCGAGATCGCGGACGGGCTGGTGCCGGCACTGCAGGCGCGCGGGCTGGCGCGGCGCGCCTATGGCCACGCGCAGTTCCGCGACAACCTGCTGGAATTCTGAGCGTCCGATGACCGGAGGCCCGCAGGGGCCGGAGGTCTGAATCGGCCGCTCTGCTTGCAAAAAGCGTCCGATGACCGGAGGCCCGCAGGGGCCGGAGGTCTGAATCGGCAGCTCTTCTTGCAAAAAGCGACTGGTGGCCGAAGGCGCGCAGGTACCGGCCCCTGCGCAGGGGCCGGTACCCTGGGTTCAGCCGCCGCGGTTCATGCCGCGCAGCAAGGCACCGAAGGGATCGTCGCCGCCCGCAGCCGGGGCGGCCGGCGGAACGCCGTCATCCCGCGGTGCCGGCGGCAGACCCTGGCTGCCGGCCTGCTGGCCGTCATCCTGCTGGCCACCGCCCTGCATACCGCCCAGCAGCCCGCCCAGGATGTCGCCGAGGCCGCCGCCGCCAGCACCGCCGCCCTGCTGCTGCATGCCGCCGAGCAGGCCGCCAAGAATGCCGCCGAGCCCACCACCAAGGCCGCCACCGCCCTGGCCGTGCTGCCCGCCGCCCAGCAGGCCGCCGAGAATGCCGCCCCAGCCGCCGCCATCATCCTGCGGCGTGGCGGGTACCTGGCCATGCGGCGTCAGGCGATCGATCAGCACCGGCAGCAGCTGCGCCAGCACGCCGGCCAGCACGCCGCCGCCCTGCAGGCCGAGCCCCTGCGCCGCGCCGTCCAGCCGCTGTTCCCCGAAAGCCTGGGTGACGGCCTGGGGCGTCACCGGCTGGTTGGTGCCGGCATTGACCCAGCTGTCGACCTGCTCGCCAAGGCCCGCCTCGCGGAGCGTGCCGAGCAGCCCATCCAGTCCATTGGCGCCGCCGCGCCCGGCGGAAAGCTGGCTCAGCAGCCCTTCCAGCCCAGCCATGCCGCTCTGGCCCATCATCGATCTCCTCGTTGCCGAGGCGCTACATGAGCCCGGCGGTGCCTGCCGCGTCCAGCGACAAGCGCGTGCATTCGTGATCGGCGCCTGACGCAACCAGTGAAGGTTATCGTGTAACACATTGACCAGGTCGGCCCGCCTTGGTCCCATGCGCGGAACAAGCATAGGGAGGACGCCATGCGCGCCTGGTCCGTCGTCGAAGCCGGCAAGCCCCTGCAGGCGCTCGACCTGCCAACGCCCGAGCCCGCCGGCAAGCAGGTCCTGCTCGAGATCACCCATGCGGGTGTCTGCCATTCCGACCTGCACATCTGGGAAGGCGAATACGATCTCGGCAGCCGCGGCAAGATGCGCCTGGCCGACCGCGGCGTCGTGCTGCCGCTGGCGATGGGGCATGAGATCGTCGGCAAGGTGGTCAAATGGGGCCCGGCGGCGGATGGCGCGGGGCTGAAGGCCGGCGACCACATGATCGTCTTCCCCTGGGTCGGCTGCGGCGAATGCGCGGCCTGCAGCGCCGAGGAGGACAATATGTGCCTCCAGCCGCGCAGCCTCGGCGTGTACCAGAATGGCGGCTACGCCACCCATGTGCTGGCGCCGGAGCCGCGGCACCTGGTGCCGGTGGGCACGCTCGACCCGGCCTTGGCCGCGACCTATGCCTGCTCGGGCATCACCGTCTATTCGGCCATCAACAAGGTGCTGCCGCTGCCGCCGGAGGAGCCGATCGCGTTGGTCGGCGCCGGCGGGCTCGGCCTCAATGCCCTGGCGGTGCTGCAGGCGCTTGGGCACAAGCGCATCCTGGTGGTGGATGTTTCGGCCGAGAAGCTGGAAGCGGCGAAACGGGCGGGCGCGACCGACACCGTGCTGGCCGGTGGCGAGGACACCACCAAGCGCATCGTGGCGGCGGCGGGCGGCCAGCTCGCGGCGGTGATCGACCTGGTGAACGGCACCGAGACCGCGCGCTTCGCCTTCGACGCGCTGCGCAAGGGCGGCAAGCTGGTGATGGTCGGATTGTTCGGTGGCGAGCTTTCGCTGCCGCTGCCGCTGGTGCCGATCCGGGCGCTGACCATCCAGGGCAGCTATGTCGGCAACCCGAAGGAACTGCGCGCACTGGTCAGCATCGCCGAGCAGGGCAAGCTGCCCGCCATCCCGATCACCCGCATGCCGCTGGACCAGGCGAACACGGCACTGAATCGCCTGAAGGACGGCCAGGTGGTGGGCCGCATCGTGCTCACGGCGGCCTGAGACGGCCGCGTGATGAGTGTCGTCCCGGGGCCAGGTGGTGTGGCTGGATGCTCCGTTGCGCTCCTGGGACGGATACGGTTAGACAGTATACCTCGAAGGCAAATGAGGCACTGATGAGCGCCGCTCAACCGCTGCGCGCATTCCTGCGTGCCATGACGTTGCTGGCGACCGAGGAAGCCGATGCCCGGCGGCAGCAGGCCGCGGGTGCCGAGCTGCTCCGCGCGCTGGTGGCGGTGCCCGGCTGGCTGCCACATCCCTTCAATGAGGGTGGGCCCGGCTTCCGCCAGCAGATCCTCTACGGCGACCCGCTCGAGCGCTTCAGCCTGATCGGCTTCGTCTGGGGAACGGAGGAGAGCGTGACCCCGGTGCATGACCATGGCGTCTGGGGCGCGGTCGGCGTGCTGGCCGGGGAGGAGGTCTCGGTCGAGATGCTGCCCGACCCGGCCGGCGGCCCGATGCGGGAAGGGCGGCGCGACCGGCTGCGGGCGGGGGAGGTGATGCTGCTCGGCCTCGACGCCTACGACATTCACAAGGTGGAGAATGCGCGGCCTGGCGAAGCCGGGATCGCGATCCATCTGTATGGCGGCAATATCGGCGCCATCGACCGGCGCATGTTCGACCCGCCGACCTCGGCCGCGACCCTGGTCAAGACCGGCTACGACAACCCCACGCTGCCCAATCCCTGGGTCTGATACCGCCGGGCCTTGTCGCTGACCCGTTCGCAATCGCCTTCCACGGGGAGGTGGGGCGGCCGCGTGCCGGATAAAGACGCTGCCAGGCTGGCCGGTTTGGCCGTTGCGCCAACGCAAAACGCCCCGGTCCTTTTGGACCGGGGCGTTTTGCGTCGAAGGCCGCGCGTCAGCGGTAGGAGATATTGGCCGGCAGCACCAGGGACCGCCAGTTGCCGCCGCTGGTGCGGTTCGTGTCCGGCGCCTGCGCCAGCTCGCCGCCGCCATTGCGCAGGCCGCTGAGAGAGGGGGTGTCGCCACCCGCGGCCACGGCCACCGGGCGGCGGCCGCCGGAGGTGCTGGCAAGCATGGCGCCGCCGGTCGGATCCGGCCGGTTGTGAATGAAACCATAGACCGGATAGACGCGGCCGAAGGTGCTGTC
>DASYDR010000066.1:0-20018 GCA_036499545.1 Roseomonas sp.
CGGACCTCATCATCCTCGACGTCACCATGCCGGAGCTCGACGGCACCGAGGTCTGCCGGCGGCTGCGCCGCGGCAGCGACGTGCCGGTGATCTTCCTCTCCTCCCGCGACGAGGAGCTGGACCGGGTGCTGGGGCTCGAGCTCGGCGGCGACGACTACGTGACAAAGCCCTTCAGCCCGCGCGAGCTGGTGGCGCGGGTGCGCGCCACCCTGCGCCGGGCGGAAGGCCGGGTCACCGCGCCCGCCGCGGCGGCACCACTGCGGCGCGGCCCGCTCAGCCTCGATGCCGAGCGGTTCGAGGCGCAATGGCATGGCCAGCCCATCCCGCTAACCGTCACCGAGTTCCGCCTGCTCGGCGCCATGGCGGCGCAGCCCGGGCGCGTCTTCACGCGGGAGATGCTGATGGCCGCCGCGCATGACGATGCGCGCATCGTCAGCGACCGCACCATCGACAGCCATGTGCGGCATCTGCGCGCCAAGCTGGCGGCGCTGGGTGCCGAGCCGATCGGCACCGTGCATGGCCTCGGCTACCGCTTCCGCGATGGCGGCTGAGCCGCCGTCCGCCATCCGGCACAAGCCGCGCATCCGCAGCGTGCTGCTGGCGGTGAACCTGCTGCTGCTGGCACTGCCGCTCGGCGGGCTCTGGATGCTGCGCATCTATGAGAGCGCGCTGGTGCGCCAGACCGAAACCGAGCTCGTCGCCCAGGGTGCGGTCATCGCCGCGGCCTTCCATGCCGGCTGGATGCAGGAGGCGGGGCCAGAGGCAGAGGCGCGGCTGGCGCTGTTGCCGGTGGTGCCGCCGCCGGAGGGCTGGGCGCCGCGCTTCGCCACCCTGGACCTGGCGCGCGACCCGGTGCTGCCCGCGCCGCCAGCGGCCGAGCCGCCTGGCTTTCCCGCGGACCGCCACGCCCGCCCCGCCGGCGAAGCGCTCGCCCCAGTGCTGACGGAAGCACAGCGCGTCACCCTGGCCGCCATGCGGGTGACCGACCAGGCCGGTATCGTGGTAGCCACCAGCGGCGGCGAGCGCGGGCTGTCGCTGGCCGGGCTGGAGGAGGTGCAGGCGGCCCTTTCCGGTACCCCGGCGTCGCGGCTGCGGCGACGGGAATCGCTGGTGCCGGCCGGCCTCACCTCCATCAGCCGCACAGCGCCCTTTCGCGTCTTCGTGGCGCTGCCGGTGCGGGCCGGGCCGCATGTCATCGGCGCCGTGCTGCTCTCCCGCACGCCGTCCAGCATCGGCCAGGCGCTCTACAGCAGGCGCTGGGCGCTGGCGGGGCTGGGCCTGGCACTGGTGCTGGTTGCCACGGCGCTGGCGAGCTTCATCGCCTATACCGTCGGCCGTCCGATCCGCGCCGTGGCCGACCAGGCCAAGGCGGTGGCGGCCGGCGCCAGGGTGCCGATGCAGCGCACCCGCCGCAGCGCGGTGCGGGAAGCGGATGAGCTGTTCGCCGCCATCGCCAGCATGGCCGGCACGCTGGAACGGCGGGCCGATTACATCGGCCATTTCGCCGCCGAGGTCAGCCACGAGTTCAAGACGCCGCTCGCCGCCCTGCGCGGCGCGCTGGAGCTGCTGCAGGATCACGCCGGGACCATGACGCCGGCGGAGCGCGCCGGCTTCCTGGCCCAGGCGGTGGCGGATGTGGACCGGTTGAACCGGCTGGTGCGGCGCCTGCTGGAACTGGCCCGCGCCGAGGCGCCGCATCCGCTGGCGCCGGAGACGGCGGATATCGCCGCGGTGGCGGAGGTCGCGGCCGCGCCCTTCATCGCGCAGGGCCTGCCGATCACGCGCCAGGGGCCGGCCGCGACGGCCGCGACCGCACCGGAAATGCTGCGCAGCGTGCTGGCCATCCTGTTCGAGAATGTGCGCCAGCATGCCGGGCCCGGTGCGCGCTGCGACCTGAGCTGGTCGGTGTCGGATGGGTGGGTCCGCCTGCGGACCAGCGACACCGGGCGCGGCATCACGGCCGCGAATGCGCCGCGGATCTTCGATCGCTTCTTCACCACCGCGCGCGACAGCGGCGGTACCGGCCTTGGCCTGTCCATCGCACGCAGCCATGTCGAAACCGCCGGCGGCAGCCTGCGCCTGCTGCCTGCGGCGCCGGGTGCCGCGTTCGAGATCCGGCTGCCGGCGACGGAACCCGGCGCGACCGCGCCCGGCTGAGCCGCTACTCCGCGGCGGCCGGCATCCGCCGGCTGCGGATGAGCTGGCCGTAGAGTGCCACGTGATCCTCCGCCATGCGGCGGGCGGTGAAGCGCTCCTCGAAGCGCCGCCGCACCGCGTCGCGCGGCAGTGTCGCCAGCCGGTCCACCGCATGCACCGCGGCGCCGATGTCATCGACGATGAAGCCGGTCAGGCCATCCTCGATCACTTCCGGCACCGAGCCATGGCCATAGGCGATCACCGGCACGCCGCAGGCCATGGCCTCGATCATCACCAGGCCGAAAGGCTCCGGCCAATCGATCGGGAACAGCAGCGCATGCGCCCCGGCGAGGAAACCGGCCTTCTCCGCGTCGGAGATCTCGCCGATGAATTCGGCGTGTGGCGAGCGCGCGAGCAGCGGGCGGATCTGCTGTTCGAAATAGTCGCGATCGACGCGGTCGATCTTGGCCGCGATCTTCAGCGTCATGCCGCAGCGCCCAGCGATCTCGATCGCACGATCGACGCGCTTCTCCGGGCAGATGCGCCCGACGAAGGCGAGGTAGCCGGGCTCCACCGCCACATCCGGCGTCAGCAGATCGGCGGGCAGGCCGTGATGGATGGTCCGGGCCCAGTTGGCACCCGGCATCGGTGCGCGCTGCGCGTCCGAGATCGAGATCAGCGGCACCTGTGCATGCGCTTCGTAGACCGGCCACAGCTCCGGCAGGTCCAGGCGGCCGTGCAAGGTGGTCAGGAATGGCGTCGCCTGGCGGCTGAACAGCGAGAACGGCCAGTAGTCCAGGTGGAAATGCAGCACATCGAATTCATGCGCCCGCCGGAACACCGTCTCCAGCATCAAAAAATGCGGCGCCAGGGCATCGCGCACATCGGGCGCGAGCCGCAGTGCCCGCGGGCACATCGGCGCCAGGCGCGCCGACGTCACCGAATCACCGCTGGCGAACAGCGTGACGTCGTGACCGAGTCCGACAAGTTCTTCGGTGAGGAACGAGACGATCCTTTCGGTTCCGCCATAGCCTTTGGGTGGTACCGCCTCGGTCAGCGGTGCGATCTGCGCGATTTTCATCGGCCAATATTCTCCTGAACGGATCGTGGTTCCGCCATGGAGGCAGGAACTTTCTCGTGGAGGGTCGCTGATCTTCAGGAACGCCATGATTCTGACGACAACATGGCGTCTCTCTCCGCGATGCGGCAACGCAGCACGCGCTCACGCGTATGTGGAGCCATGTGGGTGAAGAGGGGTGCGGATGCCTGGCACAGCCATCTCAGACCAGATGATGCAGCAACCGGCGGGAACGGACCCCCTGCTGCGCTACCGGCACCGGCCGTTCGGCTTCGTGCTGCGCTATGTGCGCCAGCGCGCATTGGCGCATGGCGTGGTGCTGGCTTCCGTCATTGCCGCGGTCATGTGCTCGGTCGGCACGCAATATGCCTTGAAGACGCTGGTGGATACGCTCGCGGGCGGCCCCGGCACCGCCGCGTGGATCGCCTTCGCCGTGCTCGCGGCGGTGCTGGCCGCGGACAACCTGCTGTGGCGCGTGGGCGGCTGGATCGCCGCCGGCACCTTCCCGGCGGTGACGGCCGATATGCGCGCCGATCTGTTCCGTCACCTGAGCGGGCACGCCCCCGCCTTCTTCGCGGGACGATCCGCCGGCACGCTTGCGAGCCGCGTCACCGCGACGGCGAATGCGGCCTATACGATGCTTTACAATGCCACCTGGCACGCGCTGCCGCCGGCGATCGCGGTCGGCTTCTCCATCACGCTGCTGGCGACGGTCAATCCTCTGATGGGGATCGCCCTGGTCGTGGCCGCGGCGACGCTCGGCTTCGTGATCGCGCGCCTGGCGGCGCGCGGGCAGCCGCTGCATGTCTCCTACGCCAGCAAGGCCGCGGCGGTGGATGGCGAGCTGGTGGATGTGGTGCAGAACATGGGCCTGGTGCGCGCCTTCGGGGGTTTCGACCGCGAACGCCGCCGCTTCAGGCGCGTGGTGGGCGGCGAGGTGGCGCATCGCCAGCGCAGCCTGCGCTACCTGGAAGGTCTGCGCCTGCTGCACGCGGTGGCGACCGCGCTGCTGACGACGGCGCTGCTCGCCTGGGTGATGATGATGTGGGAACGCGGGCAGGCGACCACCGGCGATATCGTGCTGGTCTGCTCGCTCGGCTTCACCATCCTGCATGCCAGCCGCGACCTTGCCGTCGCGCTGGTCGAACTGACCCAGCACATCGCGCGGCTGTCCGAATCCCTGGCGACGCTGCTCGCGCCGCATGCGCTGCCCGACATGCCGCATGCGGCCGCCCTGCACCGGCGCGGCGGTGCGGTGGCATTCCGCGGCGTGCACTTCGCCTATCCCGATGGCGCGCCGGTGCTGCGCGGGCTCGACCTCACGATCCCGGCCGGGCAGCGCGTCGGGCTGGTCGGACGCTCCGGCGCCGGCAAGTCGACGGTGCTGGCGCTGCTGCAGCGCTTCGCGATGCCGCAGATCGGCCGCATCCTGATCGACGGCCAGGACATCGCCGGCACCACGCAGCGCAGCCTGGCGCACAGCATCGCGGTGGTACCGCAGGATGTGCCGCTGCTGCATCGCTCCGTGCTGGCCAATCTCCGCTATGGCCGGCCCGACGCCACCGATGCGGAGGTGCTGGCGGTCGCCGAGGCCGCCCGCTGCCGCGACTTCATCGAAGCCCTGCCGCAGGGCTTCCGCACCACGGTCGGCGATCGCGGCGCCAAGCTGTCCGGCGGCCAGCGCCAGCGCATCGCGATCGCGCGCGCGCTGCTGAAGGATGCACCGATCCTGTTGCTCGACGAAGCGACCAGCGCGCTGGACAGCGAATCCGAAGCGGAGGTGCAGCGCGCGCTCGATCGGCTGATGCAGGGACGCACCGTCATCGCGGTGGCGCATCGCCTGGCGACCTTGCGCAACTTCGACCGGATCATCGTGATGGATGGTGGCCAGGTGGTGGATGACGGCACCCCGATGCAGCTCGCGCGGCGCCCCGGCCCGTATCGCGCGCTGCTCGAACGGCAGACGCTGCAGCAGATCAGCAGCGCGGCGGATTAGCCAAGTTCGTGCCAGCCCTCACATGGCCATGGCATAGGCGGGGCGGCGCGGGTCGGCACCGGCCATGCGCATGCCGCTCTCGGGGTCGCTGGTGACGAGTTCGACGCTGCCCGCCAGCCAGGTCCAGTCCGGCCAATCCTTCACGTCGTGCCCGCGCGCGCGCAGCGCATCGCGCGTGGCCGCGGGGATCCGCGCCTCCACCGCCAGTCGGCCGGGGAAATACTCATAGGGCGCGAAGGAGGAGGGGAAGGAATAGGTGGAGACGCGCGGCGCCTCGATCGCCGCCTGCACATCCATGCCGAAATGCAGGTGATTGAGCATGACCTGCAGCATGGCCTGCACCTGCACGTCGCCCCCCGGCGTGCCGAGCGGCATCGCCGCGCCGTCGCGCGTCACCACCATGGCGGGGTTCGGCGTCAGCCGCGGCCGCTTGCCCGGACCGACGCCGCAGGGATGCGCCGGGTCGGGGCGTGACTGGGTGCCGCGGCCGGAGGCGATGATGCCGAGGCCCGGGATGATCGGCCCATTGAAGGTGCCGTCCGAGGGCGTCGCCGAAAAGGCGTTCCCTTCCTTGTCCACCACCCCGACATAGGAGGTGTCGGGGTCGGCGATCGGCCGGTCGAGCCGGCTCGACGGCGGCAGCACCGTGCCCTGGCCCAGCAGCGGCTCCGGCATGCCGGGATGGGCGCGCGCCGGGTCGAAAGCCGCGACCCGCGCCGCGAGGTAGGCGTCGCTGAGCAGCGCGTCGATCGGCACATCGGTGAAGGCGGGATCGGCGAAGTGGTATTCGCGGTCGGCCATCGCGACCTTCAGGCTCTCGGTCAGCACATGCAGGTAGTCGACCGAGTTGTGCGCCATGCCGTCGAAGCCGGCGCGTTCCATCAGCAGCAGCGCCTCCAGCAGCGCCGGCCCCTGGCACCAGGGGCCGCAGGTGGAGACCGCATGGCCGCGCCAAGTGCGCGTCACCACCGGCTCGAGGCGGGAGCGGTAGCCGGCGAGATCCTCGCGCGACAGGAAGCCGCCTTCCTTCTGGATGAACTCCACCATCACCCGGGCGATGTCGCCCTGGTAGAAGGCGTGATGCGCGGCGGCGAGGCCGGCCAGCCGCCCACCCGTCGCGGCGGCCCGGCGATCCTCATCCGCCATGAAGCGCAGCATGGCGGCGAGTTCGGTCTGGCGGAACGCCTCCCCCACCCGCGGCGGCTTGCCGTCGCGCAGGAAGACCGCGGCATTGCTTGGCCAGTCGAGATAGTCCCTGGCGTGCTGGGTCAGGCTTTCGGCGAACATCGGATAGACGGGGAAGCCTTCGGCGGCGAAACGGATCGCGGGCCCCGCGATATCGGCGAAGCCCATGGTGCCGTGCCGCTCCAGCGCGGTGATCCAGGCATCGGGCGCCGCCGGCACCACGGTGCGCAGCACGCCGCGCGGCATCTTGCCGCCATGCCGCGTCATGAAATAATCCGCCGGCATGGATTTCGGCCAATGGCCAAGCCCGGCGATGCTCTCGATCCGGCCATCGGCGCGGCGGATGATGATCGGCGCGACGCCGCCGACATTGACGATGTCCGGCTGCACCACGCCGAGGACGAGGCCGGCGGCGACACCGGCATCGATGGCGTTGCCGCCATTCTCCAGGATCGTCAGCCCGGCGGCGGCGGCCAGGTAGTGACCGGCGCTGATCGCATGGCGCGGGCCGGCGACGACGGGGCGCGTGGTGCTCATCGCGTTGCTCCTTGAGGGGTGGCGCCGTCGGGGCGCGCCTGGTAGGCGACCATCTGTTCGTCCATGCGCGGCACATAGGTGATGCCGCGCCGCGCGGCGACGATGACGACCTGGTTGTAGAGCGGGATGATCGGGACCTGGTCCATCGCCGCCCGCATCACGCGCCGCAGCTCCGCCTCCCGCCCTGCATCGGCGCGCGGGATCAGGGCGTCGATCAGCCCGTCCAGCCGGGCATCGCTGAACTGGCCGCGATTGCCCTGGCCGAAGGCTTCCGCGACGTTGCGCGTGTGCACGGCGGTCGAGAGGATGTAGCTGGCATCGCGGGAGGAGGAGAGCGACAGCCCGTAGAGCATCAGCGGCAGATCGTTGCGCGTCTCCACGGTGCGCGGGGAGAAGACGTTCCAGGGCTGGGTCTCCACCCGCATCTGCAGCCCGATCCGCGACAGCATCTGCCCGGCCGCCTGGCAGACCCGCGCATCATTGGTGTAGCGGTTGTTGGAACAGCCGATGGTCATGCCGAAGCCGTTGGGATAGCCGGCTTCCGCCAGCAGCGCCCGCGCCCGCGCGATATCGGCATGCGGCGCGGCAAGCCCGGGGTCATGGCCGCCGAACTGCTCCGGCACCATCTGCGCCGTCGCCACCCCCTGCCCATCCAGCGCGCGCGCCACCAGCGCCTGGCGGTCGATCGCCAGCGACAGCGCCTGGCGGACGCGCAGGTCGCGCAGCGGATTGTCGCGCAGCGGCTGGCCGGTCGCGTCGGTCAGCAGGGTCAGGCCGGCGCGAAGATTGGGCAGCAGGTACATGATGCGGTCGGAGTTGCGGCGGAACACCGCGATGCGCGGATCGCGCTCCAGCCGTTCCACATTCGCCGGCGGCACGGATTCGATCAGGTCCACATCGCCCGAGAGCAGCGCCGCCATGCGGGTCGCGTCATTGCTGATGACCCGCAGTTCCACCCGCTCATAAGCCGCGGGCGCGCCCCAATAGCCCGGGTTGCGCGCAATGGTCATGCCTTCGGTGCCGCGCGACTGCACCAGCCGGAAGGGGCCGGTGCCGATCGCGGCGCGGCCGCTGTCGAAATCACCGGTGGTCGCACCCTCCGCCGCCGCTTTCGACAGCACGAAGATGTTGGTGAGCTGCCCCATCAGCACCGGGTTCGCCCGGTCCGTCCGGATGCGGATGGTGTGGGGGTCGACCACCTCCACGCCGGTGATGGTGCGCAGGTTGGAGGTATAGGGCCCGGGATTGTTCGGCAGGTTCGGGACGCGGGCCAGGGTGAAGGCGACATCTTCCGCCGTGAAAGGGCTGCCGTCGTGGAAGGTGACGCCGCGCCGCAGCACCAGTTCCCAGCTGTGGTCATCCAGCATCCGCCAGCTCTCGACGATGCCGGGCACGAAGCGGCTTTCGGCGTCGCGGTTGATCAGGCTGTCATAGATGTGGCGGGCGGCCGCCATGTTGGGGCCGGCGAAGAGGAAATGCGGGTCCAGGCCGAAGGGCGCTTCCACCCCCATGGTCAGGGTCTGCGCCGCCGCCGGCCATGGCGCCGCGCAGCCGAGCCAGCCGGCGAGCGCCAAGCCCAGACCATGGCGAAGCTTCATGCCGGTTGCTCCCTTGGATACCGGCAGCCTTCGGCAGGGCGCCCGCCCTGTCAACCGCGGGCGGGCCTGAATGATACTGACGGCACGCGTCCTTCGCGCGTGCCGAGCGCCCGAATGGGCTTCGATATCAGGCGGTGGTCTCTTCCGGCGGATAGTTCAGCTCCACGCCGATGCCGTCCGGATCGACGATGAAGAGCTGGGTCTGGCGGTCGCGCGGGATCACCCGCTCCTCGAACGTCACGCCATGGCTGTTCAGCCGATCCCGCATCTCGGCCAGGCCGGTGCAGGAAAAGGCGATGTGGTCGAAGAGGCCGGTCGGCCCCGCGGCGCGCGGCGGGTGATGCGCATCGCGGGCGCCGCGATCGCCGATCAGATGCACGGTCGGCACGTCGCCGACATAGAGCCAGTGGCCCGGGAAGCCGAGCGGCGGCCGATAGCCCTCCTTCAGCCCGAGCACGTCGCCATAGAAGGCGCGGGTGCGTTCCAGGTCACAGGCGCGGATCGTGTAGTGGTTCAGCGCGTTGAGCGGCATGTCGTTCCCTTTCCCAGGACGCGATGCGTGGCGTGGTCAGAGGAAGCGCGGATTCGTGGGCAGCCCCATCAGATGCTGGCCCACCGCTTCGAAATGGTTCTTGCGCGCCTGCACCTGCTGGGTGACGGCGTGGATGTCGCGGAAGCGGCGCTCGAAGGGCGCGCTTTCGAAAATCGCGCTCGACCCCGCTTCGGCATAGGCGAAATCGGCGACCTGCTTGGCCTGGTGGATCGCGAAGGTCGCCGCCAGCCGGATGGAGACCTTCTGGTCGAGGCTCGGCGACGCGCCCTGGTCGAGATCGGCCCAGGTCTCCCGCAGCACGGTCAGCAGCTGGGCGCGCGCGGCACGCCACTGCCCTTCCGCCCAGGCCAGCCCGCTCTGCAGCACCGGGCTGTCGCAGAGCCGGCGGGAGGTGGCCATCGGCGTCTTGCCGCCGGCCAGGGCCACGAATTCATCCAGCAGCCGCCGCGCCAGGCCGAGCGCCACGCCGGCGAAGCCGGAGGCGTAGAGATGCGTCGTGGTGAAGCGGTAGAGCGTGCCCTGCCCCTGCGGCCGGCGTTCCTCGTCACGGTCGCGGCGCACGCTGAAGGCGTCCGGCACGAACAGGTCGCGCACGGCATAGGTGTCGCTGCCGGTGCCGCGCAGCCCCATCACCCGCCAATTGCCGTCGAGGCTGGTGGCCGAGGCCGGGAACAGCATGGTGCGTTCCGCCCGTTCGCCTTCCGGGCCGGCACGGAACGACCCGTCCCGCTCCCGCACCCGGCAATGGCCGCCGAACCAGGTCGCGTGCCGGCCGCCGCTGGCGAAGGGCCAGGTGCCGCTGATGCGGTAGCCGCCATCCACCACCTGGGCGATCTGGTCCGGGCCGACCGCACCCCAGGCCAGCGCCGCATCCGGCGCGCCCCAGACTTCCCGCGCCACCTCCGGCGCCACATAGGCGGCGGCCATGGAGCAGCCGGAGGCCTGGCCGATGCACCAGGCGGTCGACGCATCGGCGCCGGCCAGCACTTCCATCATGCGCACATAGGTTTCGGGCGAGGCTTCGTCGCCACCGAGGCTCTTCGGCAACAGGGCACGGAACAGCCGCGCCTCGTGCAGGGCCGCGAGCAATTCGGGCGGCAGTTCCCGCTCCGCCTCGATGCGGGCGGCCGCCGCGTCGATCAGCGGCGCCACGCGGCGGGCGCGGGCGACCGGGTCATCGGCGTCGGCCTGCGGCAAGCCCCGGTTTGCGCTCATGACGTCCCGCTCTCCCCTGCCGGTCTGGTGCCGACAGGGGAATGGTCAGGCCCGCATCAGAGGCCTGTCAAGCCGTCGCGGCCCGGGATCAGCGCCGCTTCAGCATCGCCAGGTCGCGCACCGCGCCGCGCGCGGCGCTGGTCGCCATGGCGCCATAGGCGCGGAGCGCGGTCGAGACCTGGCGCTCGCGCTGCTCCTGCGGCTGCCAGGCGGCGGCGCCCCGGGCTTCCATCGCGGCCCGGCGGGCGGCCAGCTCCGCCTCCGGCACCGCGAGGCGGATGCTGCGCGCCGGGATGTCGATCTCGACCAGGTCGCCATCCTCGACCAGGCCGATCAGCCCGCCTTCGGCCGCTTCCGGCGAGACATGGCCGATCGAAAGGCCGGAGGAGCCGCCCGAGAAGCGGCCATCGGTGACCAGCGCGCATTGCTTGCCGAGGCCCTTCGACTTCAGGTAGCTGGTCGGGTACAGCATCTCCTGCATGCCGGGGCCGCCGCGCGGGCCTTCATAGCGCACCAGCACCACCTCACCCGCCTTCACGCTGCCACCGAGGATGCCGTCCACCGACGCATCCTGGCTTTCGAAGACGCGGGCCGGGCCGGCGAAGCGGAGGATGCTGGCATCGACGCCGGCGGTCTTCACGATGCAGCCTTCCTCGGCGAGGTTGCCGTAGAGCACCGCGAGGCCGCCATCGACGGAGAAGGCATGCGCCAGGTCGCGGATCACGCCGGCTTCGCGGTCGGTGTCCAGCGCATCCCAGCGGCTGTCCTGGCTGAAGGCTTCCGTGGTCGGGATGCCACCCGGCGCGGCGCGGAAGAAATGGCGCACCGCCTCGTCCTGCGTGCGCTGCACGTCCCATTGCTGCAGCGCCTCGGCCAGGGTCGGCGCATCGACGCGGCTGACCGAGGTATCGAGGAGGCCGGCGCGGTCGAGTTCGCCCAGGATGCCCATGATGCCGCCGGCGCGGTGCACATCCTCGACATGCACATTGGCGACCGAAGGTGCCACCTTGCAGAGCACCGGCACCCGGCGCGACAGCCGGTCGATATCGCGCATGGTGAAGTCGACGCCGCCTTCCTGCGCCGCCGCCAGCAGATGCAGCACGGTGTTGGTGGAGCCGCCCATGGCGATGTCCAGCGTCATCGCATTCTCGAAGGCGGTGAAGCTCGCGATATGGCGCGGCAGCAGCGTCATGTCGTCGGTTTCGTAATGCGCGCGGGTGATCTCGACGATGCGGCGGCCCGCTTCCAGGAACAGCCGCTTGCGGTCGGCATGGGTCGCGACGACGGTGCCGTTGCCGGGCAGCGCCAGGCCCAGCGCCTCGGTCAGGCAGTTCATCGAATTGGCGGTGAACATGCCGGAGCAGGAACCGCAGGTCGGGCAGGCCGAGCGCTCGATCACCGCCACCTCGGCATCGGTGATGCTGCTGTCGGCGGCGGCGACCATGGCGTCGATCAGGTCGACGGAGCGCTTCTGGCCACGATGGACGACCTTGCCAGCCTCCATCGGGCCGCCGGAGACGAAGATCACCGGGATGTTCAGCCGCATCGCGGCCATCAGCATGCCCGGGGTGATCTTGTCGCAGTTGGAGATGCAGACCATCGCATCGGCGCAATGCGCATTGACCATGTATTCGACGCTGTCGGCGATCAGCTCCCGCGACGGCAGGCTGTACAGCATGCCGTCATGGCCCATGGCGATGCCATCATCGACGGCGATGGTGTTGAATTCCTTGGCGACACCGCCCGCCGCCTCGATCTCCCGCGCGACGAGCTGGCCGAGGTCCTTCAGATGGACATGGCCCGGGACGAACTGGGTGAAGCTGTTGACCACCGCGATGATCGGCTTGCCGAAATCGCCGTCCTTCATGCCGGTGGCGCGCCAGAGGCCGCGGGCGCCGGCCATGTTGCGGCCATGGGTGGTGGTGCGGGAGCGGTACTGGGGCATGTCGGCTGGTCCTGTACAGGCAATCTGGCGGTCTTTGTGTAACCCCGCCGACGCCGTTCCGCCATCCGGGCGCGGGAAAGGCAGCTTTGCGCCCCCGGTCTGGACAGCGCCGCGATAGGGGCGCAGCAATTCTTCCATCGGACAATGTCCAAGGGAAAGCCACCATGCCCACCATCCCAGCCCCGCGCCTGCGCGAGATCGGCCGCGCCCTGCTGATCGGCGCTGGCGTGCCGCCCGAGGAGGCCGAGACGGTCGCGCGGCACTGCATCGGCGCCAACCTGGCCGGGCATGATTCGCACGGCATCATCCAGATCCCGAGCTATATCGACCGCGTGAAGGCCGGCCATATCGTGCCGGGCGCGCCCTGGGAGATCGTGCAGGAATCGGCGACCACCACCGTCGTCGACGGCCACTGGGGCTTCGGCTACGTCGCCAACGAACGCGCGATGCGGCTGACCATCGAGAAGGCGCGCAAGGTCAACGTCGCGGCCACCACCGTCTTCCGCCAGGGCCATATCGGGCGCCTGGCCAGCTACCCGCTGATGGCGGCGGAAGAGGGCATGATCGGCCTGATCACCGCCGATAGCGGCCGTTCCCCCAAGGGCGTCGCGCCGTTCGGCGGGCGCGAGGCGCGGCTCGGCACCAATCCGCTGTCGATCGCGGTGCCATCCGACCTCGACGGGCCGCTCTTCATCGACATGGCGACCTCCGCCGTCGCCATGGGCAAGGTCAAGCTCGCCGCCGCGCGCGGGGAGGAGATCCCGCGTGGCTGGGTGGTCGACAGCGAAGGCAAGCTGACCACCGACCCGAACAAGCTCGGCCAGGGCGGCGCGCTGCTGCCGCTCGGCGGCCCTGGCGAGGGCTACAAGGGCTATGGCCTGGCGGTGATGGTGGAAATCCTGTGCGGCCTGCTGACCGGGCTCGGCTTCGGCGTGGAGCCGACCGGGCGGCACAATGACGGCTGCTTCATGGCCGTCTTCAAGGTCGATGCCTTCCGCCCGCTGGCGGAATTCCGCCGCGAGGTCGGCGAACTGGCGCGCTACCTGAAGGCGACGCCACCCTCCGAGGGCAGCAGCGGCGTGCTCTACCCCGGCGAGATCGAGCACCGGCGCGAGCGCGAGCGCGGCGCCAACGGCATCGAGGTCGAGGATGCGACCTGGAAGAAGCTCGGCGCGCTGGCCAAGGATTACGGCATCGCCGGGGAGCTCGGCTTCACCGGGGCGTAAGACCCCGGGAAGCGCAGGGGGAGGAAACCATGAACAGACGCAGCCTGCTGGGCGCCCTTGCGGCCCCGGCGCTGATCGGACGCGCCGTCGCGCAGGGCCGTGACGGCGTGCCGCCCGGCACCATCACCCTGATCGTGCCGTTCGCCGCCGGCGGCCCGACCGACGTGGTCAGCCGCCTGGTGGGCGAGGCGATGGGCCGGGACCTCGGCCAGACGGTGGTGGTGGAGAATGTCACCGGCGCCGGCGGCACCATCGGCGCCGCCCGCGTCGCCGCCGCGCGCAATGACGGCACCACGATGCTGATGCATCATATCGGCCACGCCACCGCCGCCACGCTCTATCGCACCCTGCGCTACGACGTGCAGGAGAGCTTCGCGCCGATCGGCCTGGTCACCGAAGTGCCGATGATCATCACCGCCCGCCTCGGCCTGCCGGGCACCACGCTGCCCGAGCTGCTGGCGCTGATCCGGCGCGAGGGAGACAAGCTCAATCTCGGCCATTCCGGCATCGGCGGGTCGGACCACCTCTGCGGCATCCTGCTGATGCGGGCGGCCGGGCGCGCGGTCACCACCGTCGCGTTCCGCGGCGGCGCGCCGGCACTGTCGGAAATGCTGGCCGGGCGCATCGACCTGCATTGCGCCCAGGCGACTTCCGCCGCCGCGCATCTGCGCGAGGGCCAGATCAAGGCCTATGCGGTGACGACCGAGCAGCATCTGCCGCCGCCGGTGATCGATCGCATCCCGACCGTCTTCGAAGCCGGGCAGCCGGACATGCAGGTCAGTGTCTGGCACGGGCTCTATCTGCCGAAGGGCGCGCCGGATGCGACCGTGCGGCGCATGTCGCGCGCCCTGCAGGCGGCACTGCGCAGCCCGCATGTCATCAGCCGCTTCGCGGAGCTGGTGACGGCGCCGGTGGCGCAGGACCGGGCCACGCCCGAGTACCATCGCCAGTTCCTGGCTACCGAGGTGGCACGCTGGCGGCCGCTGATCCAGGAAGCCGGCATCTACGCGGATTAGCGCGGATCGCCGGAGGGCGGCATCGCCCGGAGGCGTGAATCCGCTCGTAAAACCAAGCCACGACGATCGAGGAAAACCGAAGCATGAGCAGCGCAACGCATCAGCACTACCTCCCGGTCCGCGAGGATTGGCTGGCCACGCGGCAGGAAGCGATCCTGGATCCGGGCCAGGTCATCGTCGACCCGCATCACCATCTCTGGGACCGGCCGGGCTGGCGCTACCTGCTGGACGATATTCTCGTCGATCTCCGCAGCGGCCATGACGTACGCGCGACGGTGCTGGTGCAGGCGCGCGCCATGCACCGCGCCACGGGCCCGGAAGAGCTGCGCCCGGTGGGCGAGACCGAGTTCGCCAATGGCGTCGCCGCCATGTGCGACAGCGGCATCTACGGCCCGGTCAGGGTCTGCGCCGGCATCGTCGGCTTCGCCGATCTCCGTCGCGGGGCCAAGGTGCGGCCGGTGCTGGAAGCGCATGTCGCGGCCGGCGGCGGCCGTTTCCGCGGCATCCGCCATATTGCCACCTGGGATCCGGATCCGGCGCTGCTCAACCCCGCCTACACCCCCGCCGAGGACATGCTGGCGAGCGATGCCTTCCGCGCCGGCTTTGCGGAACTCGGCAAGCTTGGCCTTTCCTATGACGCCTGGCTCTATTTCCACCAGATCCCGCGGCTGACGGCGCTGGCACGTGCCTTCCCCGGCACGCCGATCGTGCTGAACCATTGCGGCGGCGTGCTCGGCATCGGCGACTATGCCGGCCAGCGCGACGCGGTTTTCGCCCAATGGTCGGCGGCGCTGCGTGAACTGGCCACCTGCCCGAACGTGATGGTGAAGCTCGGCGGGCTCGGCATGCGGCTGCCGGGCTTCGGCCTGGAGGCGCGACCGGAAGCCCCCACCTCCGAAACGCTGGCGGATGCCTGGCGGCCCTGGATGGAAGCGATCATCGCCATCTTCGGCACCGATCGCTGCATGTTCGAGAGCAACTTCCCGGTCGACAAGGGCGGCTTCGGCTATGCTGTCGGCTGGAACGCCTTCAAGCGACTCGCCGCCGGGGCGAGCGCCGAGGAGAAGGCGGACCTGTTCTGGCGCAGCGCTGCCCGCTTCTACCGCCTGCCCGACCTGGCCTGAACCGTCCGATTGACGAGGAAGGGTCAGAGGACCGGTTCGATCCCGAGCCCCGGCCCTTCCGGCACGGTGACATAGCCATCCTGTACCACCAGCGCTTCCCCATAGGGGGGCGCGGCCAGGTCGGCGAAATAGACCTCGAGCGGCTCTTCCCGCTCGGTGGCAGCCAGGATGTGCAGGGTCGCGAGCAGGCCCGGCCCGAAATAGGGGGAATGCGGCACCATCGCGATGCCGGCGGCCTTCGTCATCGCCGCCACCTCCAGCATCGCCGAGACGCCGCCATGCTTGGTGATGCTGGGCTGCGCGACATCGACGGCGCCTTCGGCCAGCAGGCGCTGGAAATCGACCGGGCCGCCCAGATTCTCGCCGGCCGAGATGCCGCAGCCGGCATTCCCGCGCACGCGGGCGATGGCGGCGAAATCCTCGGGCGGCCAGGTCGGCTCCTCCACCCAGCGGATATTCATGCCGGCGACCGCGCGGCAGAAGGCCACCGCCTCCTCCACGCTGCCCCAGGCGCAGTTGATGTCGAGCATCAGCGGGATTTCCGCCGGTGCCGCTTCCCGTGCCGCCCGGATGCAGGCCAGGTCGACTTCGTGCAGCTTGATCTGGCGATAGCCGCGGCGCACGGCCTCCGCCGTGTTGCGCGCGACGTCGGCCGCGTTGCCGTAGCGCAGCAGGCTGGCATAGGCCGGCACGCGCCGGCGCCCGCCACGGCCGAGGAGGCTGTGCAGGGGCTTGCCGGCCCGCTTGCCGGCGATATCCCAGAGCGCGATGTCGATCCCCGAAAGACCGAAGGTGACCGGCCCGTTGCGGCCGAAATTGTGAAAGCGGCGCTGCAGCAGCCGCATCAGCCCCGCGATATCGCGTGAATCCTGGCCGATGCAGGCCGGGCCGATCAGCCGGTCGACGGCATCCTGCGTGGTCTCCGCCAGGGTAAAGCCGAAGCCTTCGCCCCAGCCATGCACCCCATCCTCGCATTCCACCCGCACCAGCAGCGTATCCATGCTGCGCAGATGCAGGTTGCCGCCCACGCCCTCGCTGCCGGCGCCATAGGTGAAGGCGCTGCGCTGCAGCCGGGTCTCGATCCGGGAGATCTTCGTCATGTCCGTCCCTCGCTTCCGGCTTCTGCCGGGATCACCGATACTTGCACCCATGGCCGGCGGGCAGAAGCCGGCGCGAAAGGGTGAAGTCATGCTGCGCCTAGCCATCGGGGCCCTGCTGGGTGCCCTCACAGCCCTGCCCGCGCTGGCACAGGGCAATTACCCGACCCGGCCGATCCGGGTGATCGTGCCCTTCGCCGCCGGCGGCCCCAGTGACATCGTGATGCGCATCCTGGCGCCACGGATGACGGCGACGCTCGGCCAGCCGCTGGTGATCGAGAACCGCTCCGGCGCCGGCGGCGTCACCGGCATCGATGTCATGGCGAAGGCGGCGCCCGATGGCTACACCATCGCGATCGGCAGCGCCGGCGGCCTCGCCATCGCGCCCCGCCTCGACCGCGGTACACCCTATGACCCGCTGCGCGACCTGGCGCCGCTGACGCTCGCCATGCTGGTGCCGGAGCCGCTGGTGGTGCCCGCGGCGCAGCCCTTCCACAGCCTGCAGGAACTGGTGGCGGCGGCACGGGCCAATCCGGGCGGGCTGAACTACGGCTCCTCCGGATCCGGCAGCATGCCGCATCTGGCCGGCGAACAGCTGCGCGGCGCCGCCAATATCGACCTGACGCACGTGTCCTATCGCGGCGGCGCGCCTTTGGCGACGGCGCTGCTGCAGGGCGAGGTGCAGCTCGGCTTCGCCGACCTGCCGGTGCTGCTGCCCTATATCCGCTCCGGCGCCGTCCGCCCGCTGGCGGTGGGCACCCAGCAGCGGCTGCCCTGGCTGCCGGACGTGCCGACGATGGCGGAGGTCGGGCTGCCGAGCGTCGATGCCAATAACTGGCACGGGCTGGTGGCGCCGGCGCGGGTGCCGGAACCGATCCTGGCCGCGCTGCACGGCGCCGCGGCGGAAGCGCTGCACGATCCGGAGGTGATGCGGCTGCTGAACGACCAGGGCGCCATCCCGGGCGGCAACAGCCGCGCGGAATTCGGTGCCTTCATGCGCAGCGAGATCGAGAAATGGGGCGAGGTCATCCGCCGCGGCAATATCCACGGCGAGTAGATGCCGGAAGGGCGGGGCGATGCCGGACGGCATCGCCCCGCCTCGCCATCAGGCGAAGTCGCGCGGCCGCAGCCCGGCGTGGAAATAGGTGATCATCGAATAGATGTCGTAGACCGGCAGCCCGAGTTCGCGCTGCAGCGCCGCGGCGTAGGGCGGCATGTTGGTGCATTCCAGCACGATCGCGCCGATATCCGGATGCTTCGCCACCAGCTCCCGCCCCGCGTCCAGGATATCCTGTTCGGCCAGGTCGACATCCATGTCGTCCTTCTCCGCCTTGATCAGCACGCGGAAGAATTCGCGGCCGTTCTCGGTGCCGACCACGGGCGTGTCGAGCGGCACGCCGGCCGATTGCAGATGCGCCGGCGTCAGGGTGGACCCGCTGACCGTGACGAGGCCGACGCGCTTGCCGGGCGGCAGCATCGCCTGCACCCAGGGCACCTGCATCAGGGAGGAGGTCGCCACCGGCACGCCGACCTCGGCCGCGATCTCCTTCTGGAACAACGACAGGAAGCCGCAATTGGTGGTGATCGCCTCGGCACCCTGGCGCACCAGCTCCTTCGCCGCGGCCAGGAAATCCGGCAGCAGGCCGCGGGCGCCCTGCAGCACCACCTTCTCCGGGCTTGCGCCCGGGACGACGCGGTAGAGCACCGGGAAGGGCCAGGTGCCGCCATTGCCCATGTCGCCATGGATGCGCGGGAAGCGCGCTTCCAGCATCAGGATGCCGAGCGGCGCGCCATAGAGCGCCTTGCCGCCGCGGGCCATGCCGCGGCGCGGACGGGTCGGGCTGGGATCAGTCATCGCGGTCCACCATCACCAGGATGAGAAAGAAAATGGCGGCGCGGGACCCCGCGCCGCCGGACAGGGTTCAGCGGATCGGCGGCGCGTAGTGCAGGCCGCCCTGGGTGTAGAGGCGGTTGTAGCCACGCGGCAGGCCGAGCGGGGTCACGTTGCGCTCCCAGATATCGGCATAGCTGCCGACCTGGCGGATGATCCTGGCCGCCCAGTCATTGTCGAGGCCGAGCATCTGGCCGAAATCGCCGGTGCGGCCGAGCAGGCGCTGCACGTCCGGGTTGGTGTCGGTCAGCCGCTGCTGCACATTCGCCTGGGTGACACCGAATTCCTCCGCCGTGAACATCGCGAACAGCGTCCAGCGCACCACGTCGAAGAAGCGGTCATCGCCCTTGCGCACCACCGGGCCCAGCGGCTCCTTGCTGATCAGCTCCGGCAGCAGCACGAAGTCGCGGCCGCGATCGCCGAGGCCGGCGCGGAAGGCGGAGAGCGCGGCGGTGCCGACGGTGAAGGCGTCGCAGCGGCCGTTCAGCAGCGCTTCGCGGATCTGCTCGATGCTGTCGATCACCACCGGCTGCAGCCGCATGTTGTTGGCGCGGAAATAGTCGGCCAGGTTCAGCTCCGTCGTCGTGCCGGGCTGCACGCAGACGCTGGCGCCGTCGAGCTGCCGCGCCGAGGTCACGCCGAGCCGGCTGGAGACCAGGAAGCCCTGCCCGTCATAGAAGGCGATGCCGGGGAAGAGCAGGCCGAGCGCGGCTTCGCGCGGCAGCGTCCAGGTGGTGTTGGACGACAGCAGGTCGACCTCGCCCGACTGCAACGTGGTCAGGCGGTTGGCATAGGTGGTCGGCACGAAGCGGACCTTGGTCGCATCGCCCAGCACCGCCGACGCCACGGCGCGGCAGAAATCGACATAGAGGCCGGAATACTCGCTGCGCGCATTCACCATCGCGAAGCCCGGCATGTCGAAGACCGTGCCGCAGACGAGCGTGCCACGGGCGCGGATCGCATCGATGGTGGGCGAGCCGCTGCTGCCGGCGGCGGGCGCCTGGGCGCGCGCGGCCGGCACTGCGAGGCCGATCGCCAGCAACGCGGCGAGGGCCATCTGCTTCAGTCGGGATAGAGGTGTCATCTTGTCCTCCGGGGACGGTGCGGGGTGGGCTTGCTCGGTTGGCCGCGCATCAGCGGAAGCGTGCGGCGGCGAAGGCTTCGATCGGGATCTCCGGCGCACGGCCGCCGAGCAGCTGCGCGACGACGCGGCCGGTGCGCGGTCCCGCCACCAGCCCGACATGGCCGTGGCCGAAGGCATGGATCACGTCCGGGGTGGCGCGCGCGGGGCCGAGGCAGGGCATGCCATCCGGCATCGAAGGCCGGTGGCCGAGCCAGAAGGCGACGCGGTCCTGCGGCAGGTCCCGCGGCAGGCCGGGGAAGCTCTGCAGCAAGCGATCGCGCAGGATCTCGGCGCGCTT
>DASYDR010000067.1:0-12079 GCA_036499545.1 Roseomonas sp.
CCATCGAGCCCATGACGATGCCGAGCACCATCGCCGCCACCGGATAGCCGTTCCGCTCCATCACGAAGCCGAGGCAGCCGAACAGCGCCACCAGCAGCACCGCGAACAGGTTGTTGCCGGTCGCGAAGGATCCGACCGCGCAGAGCAGCACGATCACCGGCATCACGCTGGCCCGCGGCGCCTTCAGCACGTGGCTCGCCACCCGGATCATGACGATGCCCAGCGGGATCATGATGATGTTGGCGATGATGAAGATCAGGTACAGCGCATACATGCTCGACGCGCGTTCGGTGAACAGCGTCGGGCCCGGGTTCAGCCCCTTCATGTAGAGCACGCCGATCGCGATCGCGGTGATGGTGTCGCCCGGGATGCCGAACAGCAGCGAGGGCACCCAGCCGGAAGCGAGCGAGGCGTTGTTGGACGCCCCGGCCTCCACCAGCCCTTCCGGATGGCCGGTGCCGAATTTCTCCGGCTCCTTCGAGAAGCGCTTCGACATCGCGTAGCTGACCCAGGCCGCCATGTCGGCGCCGGCCCCGGGCAGCACGCCGATGATGATGCCGACGATGTTCCCCCGCCACATCGGCCATTGGTACTTCTTCGTCAGCATCCATTGCCCGGCCAGGATCGACCCGAAGCGCCGGTTGGGCAGCTTCGGCGGTTCCGGCGTCAGCATGGCGCGCATCACCTCGCTGACCGCGAAGACGCCGACCAGGGCCGGGATCGGCTCGATGCCGCCGAGCAGGTCGGTGATGCCGAAGGTGAAGCGCGGCGTGCCGGCCGGATTCTCCATGCCGATGCAGGACACCAGCAGCCCCACGAACATCGAGGCGATCGCCTTGATCGGCGAGGAGCGCGCGACCAGGGTCGCGCACATCAGCCCCAGGAAGGCGAGCCAGAAATATTCGAAGGAGGAGAAGCTGAGCGCCATCTCCGCCAGCGCCGGCGCCATCAGCACCAGCGACAGGGTGCCGACGATGCCGCCGATCGCGCTGAACCAGAGCCCGGCGCCGAGCGCCAGCTCCGCCTGGCCCTTGCGCGTCATCGCATAGGCTTCGTCGGTATAGGCGGCCGAGGCCGGCGTGCCCGGGATGCGCAGCAGGCAGCCCGGGATGTCGCCCGAGAAGATCGCCATGGCGGAGGCCGCGATGATGGTGGCGATGGCGGCGATCGGCGACAGGTAGAAGGTGATCGGCACCAGCAGCGCCGTCGCCATGGTGGCCGACAGGCCAGGCAGCGAGCCCACCACCAGCCCGTAGACCGAGGCGGCGAGGATCGCGATGATCACATCCGTCTGCGCGACCAGCCGGAAGGCTTCCAGGAGATCGGCCATCACCAGGGCGCCGCCATCAGCCCATCGGGCAAGGGCACCCGCAGCAGCTTCACGAAGACCGCATGCACGAAGAAGGGCGCGACCAGGGCCAGCGGCAAGGCCAGCCGCCAGCGCGCGCCGAGCGCCACGGCGAGCGCGCCGACCAGGATCGCGGCGGTGATCAGGAAGCCGAGCGTTTCCGCCGCCAGCATGTAGAAGACCAGCAGCGCCGGCGGCAGCAGCGCGCGCAGCCCGTAATGCCAGGGGCGCGGCGTAGCCGCATCCTCCTTGGGCACTTCGAGGCCGCTGCCGATGCCGAGCGCGATCAGCACCCCGCAGACCAGCATGCCTCCGCCGATGATCATCGGGAATACGCTCGGCCCCACATCCTGGCCCGGCACATCCGCCAGCCGGGACCCCGCCCAGGCCGCCGCCACACCGACCGTCGCGATCACCGCGCCGGTCACCCGGTCGGACAATTGCATGCGTCCGCTCCCCCTTTCGGCTTTTTATGAGGGGAGACTAGAAGCGGGCGCCGCGCGGGGTCCAGCGTGGCGAGGCTGTATTCACAGCACCGCGGTCATCCCGCCATCGACATAGAGCAGGTGGCCATTGACGAAGTCCGAGGCCTGCGAGGCCAGGAACACCGTCGCCCCCACCAGCTCCTCCACGCGGCCCCAGCGCCCCGCCGGCGTCCGCTTGCTCAGCCAGTCGGTGAAGGCGGCGTCGCGCACCAGGGGCTGGGTCAGCTCCGTCTCGAAATAGCCGGGCGCCAGCCCGTTCACCTGGATGCCGTACCTGCCCCATTCGGCGCAGAGCGTCCGCGTCATCATGCGCAGCGCGCCCTTGCTGGTGGCATAGGGGGAGATGGTCGGCCGGCCCATTTCGCTGTTCACCGAGCAGATATTGATGATCTTGCCGGCGCCGCGCGGGATCATCCGCTTCGCCACCGCCTGGGCGGTGAAGAAGACCGCGTCGATATTGGTCCCCAGCACCTCGCGCCAGACCTCCGGCGTGACCTCCGTGGCGGGCATGCGCCGCATGATGCCGGCATTGTTCACCAGGATGGCGATCGGCCCCAGCCGCGCTTCGATATCGGCCACCGCCGCCTCGGTCGCGGCATGGTCGGCGACGTCGAAGGCGGCCTGCTCCACGGCAATGCCCCGCTCCGCCAGCCGCGCCGCGGCGGCCGCCAGCCTGTCGGGGTTGCGCCCGTTCAGCACCACCCGCGCCCCGGCCTCGGCCAGCCCCTGGGCCAGGCCGAAGCCGATGCCCTGGCTGGACCCCGTCACCAGCGCCAGGCGCCCCGTCAGATCGAACAACGTGCTTCCCATCGATTTCCCCTTCCCGCCCCAGGCAGCCGAGATTTAGATCTGGCCACAGCCAGTTTGAGAATGGATCGGCGAAGGCTGGCGAGGGATTTTTCGTCCCTGGTGCGTCGGATGACGCAGCCGATGCTGGTTGCGTCGGCGAGGAGGCCGGCGTGCCAGGGGCGGAAAAGCCCCGCCAGCCGCCTGGGGGTGACAGCGCGCGCGGCCTGTGCTGCCATTCCGCCTCGCGGAACACACCAGCAGGATCGCCCGGCATGAGAATGGGAAACACGCGGCCATGAGCATCAACGGCAAGGCCTATATCGTCGGTGCCTTCGAGCACCCGACCCGCAAGGCCGAGAACAAGTCGGTGGCACAGCTGCATGCGGAAGTCGCCTATGGCGCGCTGCAGGATGCCGGCCTGACCAAGGACGATATCGACGGCTATTTCTGCGCCGGCGACGCGCCCGGCCTCGGCCCGCTGAACATGGCTGACTACATGGGCCTGAACAGGCTGTCGCATGTCGACAGCACCGATACCGGCGGCTCCTCCTACCTCATCCACGTGGCCCACGCGGCGGAGGCGATCGCGCTCGGCAAGTGCAATGTCGCGCTGATCACCCTGGCCGGGCGGCCGCGCTCGGAAGCGATGGCGACCGGCACCGCGCCGCGCTCCTGGGGCGTCAATGTCCCGGATGATCCCTTCGAGATCCCCTTCAACCGCACCGTCGCCACCGCCTATGCGATGTCCGCGATGCGGCACATGCACGAATTCGGCACCACCAGCGAACAGCTCGCCTGGATCAAGGTCGCCGCGTCGCACCATGCCCAGCACAATGAACATGCGATGCTGCGCAAGGTCGTGACGGTCGAGGATGTGGTGAATTCCCCCCTCGTCGCCGATCCGCTGCACCGCCTCGACTGCTGCGTCATCTCCGATGGCGGCGGCGCGCTGATCGTGGCGCGGCCGGAAATCGCCCGGTCGCTGCAGCGCCCCCTGGTGAGGATCAAGGGCTCGGGCGAAGCGGTGAAGCACCAGGCCGGCGGCACCATCGACGTCACCTATTCGGGCGCCCGCCATTCCGGCCAGCGCGCCTTCGAGATGGCGGGCGTCACGCCGGCCGACATCAAATACGCCAGCATCTACGACAGCTTCACCATCACCGTGCTGATCCAGCTCGAGGATCTGGGCTTCTGCGAGAAGGGCCAGGGCGGCAGGTTCGTCTCCGACGGCAACCTGATCTCGGGTGTCGGCAAGCTGCCCTTCAACACCGATGGCGGCGGCCTCTGCTCCAACCACCCGGCCAATCGCGGTGGCATGACCAAGGTCATCGAAGCGGTGCGCCAGGCCCGCGGCGAAGCGCATCCCGCGGTGCAGGTGAAGAATGCCGACCTGGTGCTGGCGCATGGCACCGGCGGCTTGCTCAGCGTCCGCCACGGCAGCGGCACCCTCATCCTGGAGCGGGAGTAAACACCATGGCGACGATGGCAGCCGACCGCGCGATCCTCGCGCCCGCGATCGACCCGACCAACAAGCCCTTCTGGGACGCGGCGCGCGAGCATCGCTTCCTGATCGGGCTCTGCAAGGATACCGGCAAGCACTTCTTCTATCCGCGCGGCGTGTCCCCCTTCACCCTTTCCAACAATGTGGAGCTGGTGGAGGCCAAGGGCACCGGCGTGATCTACACCTACACCGTCGCCCGCACGAAGGAGCCGCATGCGGTCGCCTATGTCGAGCTGGACGAAGGCCCGCGCATCTTCACCAACATCGTCGATTGCGACCTGGATGCGCTGCGGATCGGCCAGACGGTGAAGCTGGTCTGGAAGCCGACGGCGGAGGGCGCGCCGCCGGTCTACATGTTCACGCCGGCCTGACCTGCCCTCGCGGGGAGGGGTGCGTCCCCTCCCCGATCCGGTCAGCGGCGCCTTACCGGCGTCGCGTGTCGAGCAGCTGCACGGTGAGGATGCCGACCAGGAAGCCGAGCAGCCCCGCGGAGGACAGCACCGTCGCGGCCGTGCCGGGGTTTTCCCGCATGACCTCCGACACCGCCTGGGCCTGCTCCCGCACCTGGCGCGCGGCGCCGCGTGCCCGGCCCGCGACGGTCTCGTACCCGTCTTCCGCGGTGTCCCGCATATCCTCGTAGAGGCGCTCCCCGCGCGCGGAGAGCGATTTGCTCAGCGATGCGACCTCCTTCTTGAGGTCGGCGATCTGCTGTTCGAGGTCCTTGCGCGCGGAATCGGCGGTCGAGGTGTCGGCCATCGGTGTTCTCCCTGGCTGGCGGTGTCCCTTTCAACGCCGGCCGCTCCGTCCGGTTTCGCCGCCCTTCCAGTGAGAGCCATTCGGCCTTCACGCCGCGCGTCCGATTCAGACCTCCGGGCCATTCGGCCCTTCGGTCATCGGATGCTCATAAGTGGCGCGTCCGATTCAGACCTCCGGGCCGTCGGCCCTCCGGTCATCGGACGCTCAGGCCCGATCCGGCGTCCTGGCCTCCGCCCGCGCCATGGCATCGAGATCGAGCCGGCGCAGCTTCGGCGCGGCCAGCGCCGTGACGCCAACGATCGCGAGGGTGGCGATGCCGCCCGCCCAGATCGCGGCGCCGGTGCCGAGCAGGCTGGCGGCGATCCCGCTCTCCAGCGCGCCCAACTCGTTGGAAGACCCCACGAAGACCATGCGCACGGCGGAGATGCGGCCGCGCAGCGCCTCCGGCGATGCCAGGCGCAGGATCGCCCGGCGGATGATCATGCTGGTGCCGTCGCAGAGGCCGGAGATGAACAGCGCCACCAGCGACAGCAGCAGGGAATGAGACAGGCCGAGCAGCACCATGCTGACGCCGAAGCCCGCGATCACGCCATGCAGCACCCAGCCGGCCCGGCGGGGCGAAACGAAGCGCACGGCGACCAGCGCCGCCAGCAAGGCGCCCGCGCTGGCGGCCGAGCGCAGCAGGCCGAGCGCGGTCGGCCCGGCATGCAGCACATCGGTCGCGATCGCCGGCATCAGCGCGGTGGCGCCGCCGAAGAACACCGCGAAAAGATCGAGCGCCATGGAACCGAGCAGGAGCTGGCTGCCGAAGACGTAGCGGATGCCGGCCACGATACGGGCCCGCGTGCCCTCGTCATCCGCCGCGGCGAGCGGGGCGGCCGGACGGTCCCGCCCGACGAAGACCGTGGTCAGGCAGGCCAGCGCGAACAGGACGGCGATGGCGGCATAGGTGCCTTCCGCGCCGAGCCATACCCAGGCGAAGCCGCCCGCCATGGGACCGACCACATCCGCGAGCCGGCCGGTGGTCGCCAGCAGCGACACGCCGCGCATCAGGTGGTTGATCGGCACCACCTGCGCTTCCAGGCCGGAGGCCGCGGGGCTTTCGAAGGCGCGCACCGCGCCGGACAGGAAGGCGACCACCAGGATCAGGCCGAGGCCGCCCAGGCTGCTTCCGGTCAGGAGCGCGAGGCCGCCGGCCAGCACGGCGAGCAGCGCCAGGGTCAGCAGCATGATGCCGCGGCGGCTGTGCCGGTCGGCCACATGGCCGCCATAGAGCACGAGCGAGATGCCCGGCAGCGCTTCCGCCAGGCCGAGCCAGCCGAGGTCCAGCGGGTTGCGCGTCAGCTCATAGACCTGCAGCCCGAGCAGCACCGTCATCGCCGAGGCGGCGAAGCGTTCCAGCGCATTGGCGACGAGGAAGGCCCGGAAGCTGCGGTTCAGCAGGAGCGAGAGAATCATGGATGACGGATGGCAGTTCATGAGGATGCACGGGCCGGGCGCCCACCGCGCGGCCGGCATCCGGGCGCGATAAACCGCGCCGGGGCATGGATGGCAAGGCGGCTTCGGGACGGGACAGCCCCCGGATTCTGGCGCATCGCGCGCGACCGCCACTATAGTTCCGCATGGACCTTCGATTGGTGGGCGCCGGCGTCGCCGCCCTGCGCGAGCACAATCTGGCGCTCGTGCTGCGCCAGATCATCGCCTCCCCCGGCCTCTCCCGGACCGAGATCGCCTTGCGCATCGGCCTGACCGATGCGGCTGTCTCGCGCATCACGCGCGACCTCATCGACGCCGGCCTTGTCCACGAAGGGGAAGAGGTTCCCGCCGAACCGGGACAGCGGGGACGCCGCCATGTCCGCCTGACGCCCAGGGGCAGCGGCGCCGCCTTCCTCGCGGTCAGCCTCACCATCTCCGATCGCCGCGTCTCCATCATCGATCTCGCGGGGCGCCGGCGCGCCGAGGCGGCACTGCCGCCGGAACTGCCCGTGCACTACGCGATGCTGGTCGACGACCTCGTCGCCGCGATCCAGGGCCTGCGCGCGCAGACGCGATTGCCGCGCCACCGCCTCCTCGGCATTGCCGTCGCGACCGCGGGGGCGGTCGACCAGGCTTCGGGCCAGGTCATCGCATCCTCGCTCGGCGCGCTCGAAGGGCATTGCCTGGCCAGCGACCTGTCCGGGCGCCTGCGCCTTCCCGCCATCGTGGAGACCATCGGCAACACCTTCGGCCTGGCCGAGGCGCATCGGGCCATGCGCGGCGGCTCACCGGGGATGGCCGGCCCGAGCCTCGTCGTCCATGTCGCATTCGGCCTCGGCGTCAGCGTGATGCTCGATGGGAAGCCGATCCGCACCAGCAGCGACGAACGGATCGCCGGCCATGTGCCGATCCCGGGCGGATCCAACCGCTGCATCTGCGGCGCGCGCGGCTGCCTGATGGCGGAGGCGGCCGGATACGGCATCCTGCGCCGGCTGGCCGGCCTGCCCGCGGACGCGCCGGCGCAGAGCTGGAAGGAGATGCGGCCGGACCTGCTGCGCGATGCAGTGGCCCGGTCCCAGGCCGGCGAGCCCCAGGTGACCGGCGTCATGGCGACGGCCGGACAGCTCTTCGGGCAGCACCTGTTCGATATCGGGGCCGCGCTGGCGCCCCGCCGCGTCATGCTCGGCGGCCCGCTCTCCCTCGCCACCGCCTTCGTCGATGGCGTGCGCCGGGGGCTGGCCGGCGCCTATGCGCGCGTCGGCGCCGCGCCGCCATCGCTGCAGGTCGCGGCGGTCGATTACCTCCAGGCCACGGAAATCCTGGCCATCGAGGAATTCGCCCTGCGCCGCCCGCTGGCGCTGCACCCAAAGGCCGCTTGATGGCCCCGCGATAATTGCTTACCGTCCGCAACCATATCAGCCAGGGGAGGTTGCCGTGGAGCTCATCGATCTCAGCCGCGAGATTCACCACAAGATGCAGCGATTGGTGAACCATCCGACGATCGAGGTGTATCCGTTCAGCACCCATGACGAGCAGCGCGTGGCGGATGGCTACGCCTTCTCCTCCGCCACCATGGTGCTGCACATGGGCGACCATGGCGGCACGCATGTCGATGCCCCGGTGCATTTCGACGCCCGGCCCGGCGCGCAGACGGTGGACGAGATGCCGCTCGAGACCTTCTTCACCGAGGCGGTCTGCCTCGACCTCACCCATGTTCCCGACCGCACCGACATCACCATCGCGGATCTGGAGGCCGCGGAGCGCAAGGCCGGGGTGCCGATCCAGCCGAAGGACACGGTCCTGCTCTACACCGGCTTCTACAAGCGCGCCGCCGGCACGGAAGGCTACATCACCGACTTCCCCGGCCTGACCAAGGAGAGCGCCACCTGGCTCGGCCGCAAGGGCATCACCGCCTTCAGCGTGGAATCGGTCAGCCCGGGCCGGCCGGGGCGGAACAATTTCGAGGTGCACCACGTCTGCCGCGACCTCGGCTTCACGCATTACGAAGGGGTGGTCAACCTCGACAAGGTCGTCGGCCGCGGCCGCTTCCGCTTCATCGCCTTCCCGCTGCGCATCCGCGCCGGCACCGGCAGCCCGGTCCGCGCCGTGGCCTGGCTGTCGTGACGGCGGACCCCGCCTGGGCGCTGGATGCCACCGGGCTGGCCGCGTCCTACCGCGCGGGGCGGCTCGATCCCGTCGCCGTGCTGGAGGCCTGCCTCGCGCGCGCCGAGGCGACCAACCCGGCGCTCAATGCGATCGTCACCTTCGACCGCGACGGGGCGCTGGCCGCCGCGGCGGCCAGCGCCGCGCGCTGGCGCGCCGGCACGCCGCTCGGCCCCTTCGACGGCGTGCCGATCACGGTGAAGGACAACCTTTTCGTCGGCGGCCTGCGCGCGACCTGGGGCAGCCGGCTATACGGCGAGCATGTCGCGCCGCGCGACGACATCCCGGTGGCCAGGCTGCGCGCCGCCGGTGCCGTCATCCTGGGCAAGACCAACACCCCGGAACTCGCCCTGGCGGGCTTCACCGACAATCCGCTGTTCGGATCGACCGGCAATCCCTGGGCGCCGGACCGCCAGCCGGGCGGATCGAGCGGCGGCGCGGTCGCGGCCGTGGCGGCCGGGATGGCGCCGGTCGCCATCGCGACCGATGCCGGCGGATCGCTGCGCCGGCCGGCCGGGCATGCCGGCGTCGCGACCATCAAGCCGACGCCCGGCCATGTGCCGCGCCGCTGGGGCTTCCCGCCGCTCGCCGCGGATTTCCAGGTGATCGGCCCCATCGCGCGGAGCGTGCGGGACCTGCGGCACGCGCTGGCGCTGATCGGCGATGCGCGGCCGGCGCCGCCGACGCCGCTGCTGCTGCGCATCCGCGCCGTGCGGCGATGCGGCGCGGCGCCGGTCGATCCCGGCGTGCTCGACGCCTTCGACGATGCGCTGGAGGTGCTGCGCGGGTTGGGCCACACGGTGGAGGAGGTCGCGGCGCCCTGGGACCCGGATGAGGTCGGCGCGCTGTTCGCGGCCATCGCCTCGGTCGGCGTCGCGCGCGCGGTCGTGGGCCATGCCGGCTGGGAGGATCGGGTGACGCCCGCGATCCGCGCGCAGGCGGAAGCGGGCCTCGCCATGCCGGGGATCGGCTATCTGCACGCGCTGGACCGGATCGCCGCCCTGCGCGCGGCGCTCGGGGACTGGATGGCCGAAGCGGATGTGGTCGCCACCCCCTCCGCCGCGGTGCTGCCCTGGCCGCGGGACCAGGCCGGCCCCGCGATGGTGGACGGCGTCGCCACGGGGCCGCGCGCCGCCGCCATCTATGCGACGGTGGTCAACCTCGCGGCGCTGCCCGCCGTGGTGGTCCCCTCCACCCCGGTCGAAGGGCTGCCGACCGGCCTGCAGCTCATCGGGCCGGCCTTCCGCGAGGCGATGCTGCTCGACCTCGCGGAAGCCTTCGAACGGGCGAAGCCCTGGCAGAAGCTCGCCCCGCTCTGAGCCGGCTCAATTGCCGGTGCGGCGCACCGGCAGCCCGGCGGTGTCCATCCTGCCGAGCCATTCCGGCCCGCCATGCGCGACGAAGAGCGCCGCGGCGAGGCCGGCGAAGGCTGTCTGCGCCGCCAGGTCGCGTTCGCCGAAGGTGCCGCGCGCCGCGTTCGCGCAGATGATCACGCCAAGATAGGCGTCCTGCCACAGCATCGGCGTGAACATCGAGGACCCGGCCCGGAACGCCTGCAGGATCTTCACGAAGCTCGCATGCAGCGTGGTGTCGTGCAGCACCATCGGCCGGCGGGTCGCCGCGACATGGCCGGGATGGCCGAGCGCGATGTCCACCAGTTCGTGCCGCTGCTCGGCGGGGAAGTTCACCGGCGCGCCGATCAGGTGATGCCGCCCGTCCGGCATCCGCAGGAAGACGGCGCAGGCGCTGGTGACCGCGGGCGGCGGATCGTCCCGGAAGGCCCGCGGCGCGAGCGCCGCGGACCTGTCGCCGAGCAGCGCCGGCAGCGTGCGGGTCACGCACCACAAGGCTTCCTCCGGGCCTTCGGCGGCGCCGGCCTCGGCCGCCACGCGCGTCAGCGCCAGCAGCGCGTCATGGGACAGTTCGAGCGTGTTCTGCATGCGCCACCTATCGGAGGAGATTGAGTTGCCGCGCGACGGCGCCGAGCGCTTCGTATTCGGCGTGGATGGACGCGGCGAAGGCGTCGCCGGTCTCGATCTGCAGCACCGCCGCCTGCTGCGCCATGAGGGTGGCGAATTCGGGCCGGTGCGCCGCCTCGGTGAAGGCGGCGGTCAGGCGCGCGAGCCGGTCGGCCGGCACCTCGCGCGGGGCGATCAATCCCCACCAGATGGTGACCGCCATCTCGGCATGGCCGATGCTCGCCAGGCCCTGGCTGCCCGGCACCTCGGGCGAACCCTCCGCGGTCGTGAGCATCAGGCACCGGGCCGTCCCCGCCTGCAGGGCGGAGACCACGCCGGTCAGCGAGCCGCCATAGAAGGTGATGTGGCCGCCGAGGAACGCCGGCAGCGTCTGCCCCGCCCCCTGGAACGGCACCGCGGTCAGGTCGAGGCCAAGCTGCCGCCACACGCGTTCGACGCCCAGGTGCATCACGCCGCCCATGCCTTCGTTGCCCCAGGTGTACTGACCGGGATTGGCGCGGATGCGGTCCACCATCTCCGTCAGGTTCGCGGCCGGGAAATCCGGGCGGGCACAGATCGCGAAGGGGGAATAGCCGACGCGGAGCACCGGCGTGTAGCTGTCGGGCCGATACCGCGCACCGAGCGTGTGCGGCGCCGCGGTGAGCGGCGTGTTCCAGACGAAGCCGAGGGTATGGCCGTCCGGCCGGGCATCGACCACGGCCTGGGTGCCGATGGTGCCGCTGCCGCCGGGCCGGTTCTCGACGATGATCGGCTGGCCGAGCGAGCCGCCGATCAGCTCGACGAGCTTGCGCGCGAAGATATCGGTGCCGCCGCCGGGGTTGACGGGCACGATGATCCGGATCGGCCGATCCGGGAATGACTGCGCCAGGGTGGGCGAGACCAGGATGCCGGCGAGACAGGCCAGCAAGGTGCGAAACAGCATGATGGACCCTCCATAACGTTCGGCCGCGGCGTGACGTCCTTCTTATTTGCCTACCATCTGTAATCAATAATGCGGCCGATGGGAAGAGCGGCGGGGCGACCTTCGCGCCGATCGCCAGGGCCCGGCCCGTCATGCTGCGTCGCGGCATGCGCGGCGCGGGCAACCATCGGCGGCTTCCGGGCATTGCTCGCGCAGGCGTCAGCGCCACCACGTCGCGGATGCCGCGCATCCGTGCCACCTTGGCCTGACCGAATCGCACCATGCGCAGGAGAGACCGCATGCCGCTGACGACGCCCCTCACCCGACCCGGATTGCTGCGCCGCGGTCTGGTGCTTCTCACCCTGCTGGCCGGCCTCGGCATCGGCGCGGTGCCGGCACCCGCCGCCGCCGGGCCGAGCCTGATCCCCCTCGCCGTCGTGACCGATACGGCCGCGGCGGCGGGCCCGCTGGAACAGGTGCAGTATCGCCGGCCGTATCGGCGCTACTACCGCCGGCCGTATGCGCGGCCGCATTATCGCCCCTATTACCGGCCGCACCGCTTCTACCAGCCGCCGCGGCGGCATTATCGCCGGTATTGAGGCGATCCCCGCGGGGGGCTGGGCCATGCGCCCCGTCCCCCGCGCCTGCGTTTTGCCCGCGCCGGACCGCGGCCGCGCCAGG
>DASYDR010000068.1:0-7210 GCA_036499545.1 Roseomonas sp.
GGGGCACGCCGCTGCTGGCAGGATCGGCAAGCGACAGCCCGGCCGCGTCGCGCCGCTGATCCTCGGCGCCGCCATTGTGGAACCAGGCGCCGAGCTTCAGCACCAGGTCGGTGCCATCGGCGAAGCCAGCTTCGGCGATGGCGAAGGCCCCGCCATTGACCGGGACAAGCGTGCCGTAACGGTTGTGCCGCTGCGGATCCGTCGTCGGCGCATGCTGTCCGCCGGGATCGCCGGCGAAGAGGCCGATCCGGAAGAAAGGCCCTTCCGCCGGATTGCCGAGCGCGAATCGCACCCCGGGCACCGCGAAGGGATAGGCAGCGCCACCGGCGGGCAGCGCCGCCGCCGTCGCCACGGGCCAGCCGAACGTGCCGTTCAGCAGGTTGCCGGCATTGTCGGCCACCGCGAATTCGGCATCGGCCGCCAATTGGCCGAAGCGCAACGAACCGGCATCGCCGATGTCCCGCTCCAGCCATAGTTCACCCAGGCGGACACTTGTCAGCGCCTCGGCATTGCTGACCGCGGCCAGGCTGCCGACCCGATCCGAAGTGATCTGCCGGCCATAGACGCCGATGACGTCGGCGGCGAAGCGCCAATGGTCCAGCCCGGCGGCGGATCCGAGATCGGCATCCAGCCGCAGCCGCACCTGGCCGAGCAGCGCCGTCCCCTGCCGCACGCCGCCGCCGGTGACGGCCAGCGCATCGACCAGCGCGTCGCCCCGCAGGCAAAGTCCGGTCGCGAGTGCGGCGCCTGGCGCGCAGGCATTCTCCTGCGCCCAGGCGGGCGTGGTCAGCGGCAGGGCCACCATCCCGGCCGAAGCCATCCACAGCCGCCGCCTGGCGCGGCGCGTCCTGTCCCGCGCCGCGCTCATGATCAGATCGCCAGTTCGATCAGGAACGGCCCCGTGCCCGCGAAGGATTGCCGCAGCAGGTCGCCGCAGGCCTCCAGCGTGCTGGCCTTGGCCGCTTCCACGCCCATGCCATTGGCGAGCTTCACCCAGTCGAGATCGGGGTTGCCGAGGTCGAGCATGTCCATCGCGGTGCGGCCGGGATTGGCACCGACATTCTGATACTCGCCCAGCAGGATCTGGTACTTGCGGTTCGAGAGCAGGATGGTGGTGACCGGCAGCTTCTCCCGCGCCTGGGTCCAGAGCGCCTGCAGCGTGTACATCGCCGAGCCATCCGCCTGCAGCCCGACCACCCGGCGGGACCCGCCGGCGCCGATCGCGGCCCCGGTCGCCAGCGGCAGGCCGCAGCCGATGGCGCCGCCGCAGATCTGCAGCCAGTCATGCGGTTCCGCCGCGAAGGTCTCCTTGAAGAAGCCGCGGCCGAAGGAGACGCTCTCGTCGGCGATCACGGTGCCTTCCGGGATGATGGAGGCGATGGTGCGCGCCAGCCCTTCCGGCGTCGGCGCCCCGCGCGCCGCCTGCGGCCGCGGGCCGGGATCCGGGATCGCGGCGGCCGGCGCGTTCAGTTCCTCGCAGAGCGCCCGCAGCGCGCCTTCCGCATCCTGCTCGTAGCGGGTGAGCACATGCACCTCGGCGCTGGCCGGGTAGTGGATGGAAGGCTTGCCCGGATAGGCGAAGAAGCCGACCGGCGCGCGGGCATTCACCAGGATCAGGTGCTCGACCCAGGACAGCGCGGCGATCGCCTGGTCCGCCGGATAGGGCACCCGCTCCAGCGGCAGGCGGCCGCGACCGCGCTGGGTGCGGCCGTTGGAGCCTTCCGCCATCAGCTTGTGGCCGGTGGCTTCCGCCGCGCGCCAGGCGAAGGCCTGGGCGCCGTCGAACAGCGCCGGGCCGCCGAGCAGGATCAGCACGTTCTTCTTTTCGCGCAGGATGCGCGCCGCATTGCGGACGGCCAGCGGATCGGCCGGCTGCGCCGCCGGCACCGCCAGCGGCTCGGCGACCACGCCGCCATCGTCCCAGCAGGTATCGGACGGCAGGATCAGGGTCGCGACCTGCCCCGGCGCGGTGCGCGCGGCCTGCACCGCGACGGCGGCGTCGTGGCCGACCTCGGTCGCGCGGCGGGCGGTGCGCATCCAGCCGGACACGCCGCGCGCCAGCCCTTCGGTATCGGCGGTCAGCGGCGCGTCATAGGGGCGGTGATAGGTCGCCTGGTCGCCCACGCAATTGACGATGCCGGACCGGGCACGCCGGGCGTTGTGCAGGTTGGCGAAGCCGTTGCCGAGCCCCGGGCCGCAATGCAGCAAGGTCACCGCCGGCTTGCCGGCCATGCGCCAATAGCCGTCGGCCATGCCGGTGACCACATTCTCCTGCATGCCGAGGACGCAGCGCATGCCGGGGATGCGATCGAGCGCCGCGACGAAATGCATCTCGCTCGTGCCGGGGTTGGAGAAGCAGACCTCCACCCCGCTCTTCAGCAGGGTATGGACCAGGCTTTCGGCACCGTTCACGCGTACTTCCTCCTTCTGAGCGGAGCGTCCGATCCAGACCTCCGGTCCCTTGGCCCGCCGACCATCGGGCGCTCGGGCATTGCGGGCGGAGGGTGCGCGAGCCCGGGCTCCGCGGCAAGCCGTCCAGGCCGCGGAAAGCGCCGGGCCTGCGCGGGAAGGGTTCCGACCGTCGCGCGAAGGCGCGCGCCGCGGTATCGCCTGCCAGTGTCTGGCCAGACGGCGAAATCTATCCCAACAATTCGAATTCGGGACGCGGAGAACGTCGCGACGCCGTAATATTCACCTGGGGTCACCCCCACCCATGCACCGCTCGCTCCGGGGAGATTCCCGTCATGCCCTTGCGTTTCCTGCTGTCGGGCTTCGCCGCGGGCCTGCTCGCCGTGCCGACGTTTCACCAGCTGACGGTCTGGGGGCTGTACAATGCCGGGCTGGTGATGAACCGGCCCTTCTCGTTCCGCCCCGAGCCGCCCTTCGACGTGCCGCGACTGCTGTCGATCTCCTTCTGGGGCGGGGTCTGGGGTGTGCTGGTGGTGCTGATCCTGCTGGCCCGGCCACGCCTGCCGACAGTCATGACCGCCGTCGCCGTCGGCGTGCTCGGCGCCGCCACCATCAGCATGACCCTGGCGCCGGCGCTGCGCGGGCACGCGATGCCGATCCTGGATCCGGAACGCTGGTGGCGCCCGGTGCTGATCAACGGCATGTGGGGGCTCGGCACCGGGCTGATCCTCGCCTCGCTGCGCGGGCGCCTGCATCATGGTGACCAGGATGGCGGCCAATAGCATCCTCGGCGTCGTGCTCGCCGGCGGGCTGGCACGGCGGATGGGCGGCGGCGACAAGCCGCTGTGCCAGCTCGACGGCCGGCCATTGCTCGACCATGTGCTGGGGCGCCTCGCGCCGCAGGTCGCCTGCATCGCGATCAATGCCAATGGCGATCCCCGGCGCTTCGCCAGCTATGGCCTGCCGGTGATCCCGGACGGGCTGCCCGACCATCCCGGCCCGCTCGCCGGCATCCTGGCGGGGCTCGATTGGGCGGCGGCGCGGGGCTTCGCCGATATCGCGACGGTGCCCGGGGATTCACCCTTCATCCCGCCGGACCTGGTGGCGCGGCTGGATGCGGCGCGCGCCGCCGCCGGCCTCCCCCTCGCCTGCGCGCGTTCCGGCGGCCGGGCGCATCCGCCGGTCGGCCTCTGGCCGGTCATCCTGCGCGGGCGATTGCGCGCGGCGCTGCTCGGCGGCGAACGCAAGGTCAGCCGCTGGGCAGCGGCGCAAGGCGTCGCGGAGGCCGAATGGCCGGCCGTGCCGGTCGACCCGTTCTTCAACGCCAATACCCCGGCCGAGCTCGCCGAGGCGGCGCTTCTTCTGCCGGCCGCATCCCCGGAGGCGCCATCGGCCCCGTGACGCGCGTCACAACAGCCCGGCGAAGGGCAGGAAGGCGACATGGTCGCCGGGCGCCACCTCGGTCACCGCCTCCGGCAGTTCCACGAAGCCCTCCGACCGGGTGAGGGACGTCAGCAACCCGGCCCCTTCCCGGGCGAATTTATGCGCCAGCGGCACGATGTCGTCCGACGCCAGGCTGGCACGGACATATTCGCGCCGCCCGGCCTTCTTGCGGTGGCTGAACGCCGCCACCGCCGCGTAGCGCCGCGGCGGCGCCGGCGCCGCGCCGGCGAGCCGCAGCACCAGCGGCCGGGCGAGATGCAGGAAGGTCACGACGGCGGCAGCCGGATTGCCGGGCAGGCCGATCACCGGCGTGCCGCCGATCACCCCCATCGCCACCGAGCGGCCCGGCTTGATCGCCAGACGCCAGAAGACGAGACGGCCGGCGCCTTCGATCGCCGCGCGCACATGGTCGGCATCCCCCGTCGAGACGCCGCCCGTGGTCAGCAGCAGGTCCTGCGTCGCGGCGGCCGATCGCAGCGCGGCGGCCGTGGCCCCGGCATCGTCGGGCAGGATGCCGAGGTCCTGCGCCTCCGCCGGCAATCCCATGAGCAGCGCCAGCAGGGTGAAGCGGTTGCTGTCATAGGTCTGCGCGGCCTGCAGCGGCCGGCCGGGCTCGGCCAGTTCGTCGCCGGTCGAGAAGACGCCGATGCGCGGTCGCGGCGTCACCGGCAGCGCCGCCAGCCCCAGCGCCGCGGCCAGGCCGATCGCCGGCGCGTCCAGGCGCCGGCCCGCGGGCAGGGCAAGGCCGCCGGCCGGGACGTCCTCTCCGGCCGGGCGGGCATTGGCGCCGCGCGTCAGCCCCGGCGGCACCAGGACCATGGTGCCTTCGACCCGTGCATCCTCCTGCATCAGCACGGTGTCGGCGCCGTCCGGCATCGGCGCGCCGGTGAAGATGCGGGCGGCTTCGCGCGGACCGAGCGCCGCGGCCGGCCCGCCCGCCGCGATGCGTGCCGCGACGGCCAGCGGCGTCGCCCGCCCAGCGGCCAGGTCGGCATGGCGGAAGGCATAGCCGTCGACGGCGCTGTTGAAGAAGGGCGGCAGCGCGACCGGTGCCAGCAGGTCACGGGCGAGGACCCGCCCGACCGCGTCGCGCAGCGGCACCGCCGTCGCGCCGGGCAAAGGCTGGATGCGCGCGGCGATCATCGCTTCCGCCTCCTCCACGCTCATCGGCGTGCCGCCATGGGCGAAGCAGTCGTCGCTGAGCTGCGCCATCAGGCGCCCTCCGGCCAGATCCGGGCCGGATCCGCGGCGAAGCGCAGCACCAGCGTGGCCGCCGCCTCCACGTCGTCCAGCGTGACATGCGGCAGCGCGTAGGGCGGCGGCGCATCGGCGGCGACGGCAACGATGCCGGGCGTGCCGGGGTGCATCCAGGGTTGGCCATTGGCGGCCCGGTGCACCTCGATCTTCGGATGCGGATCGCGTTTGAAGCCTTCGACGATGATCAGGTCGACCGGCGCGAGTTGCGCGATCAGCGCCCGCAGCGGCGGCTCCGCCGCGCCGCGCAACTCCGTCATCAGCGCCCAGCGGTGTTCGGAGGCGACCAGGACCTGGCGCGCCCCGGCCGCACGATGTTCGAAACTGTCCTTGCCGGGCTTGTCGACATCGAAACGGTGATGCGCGTGCTTGAGCGTGGAGACCGAGGCGCCGCGCGCCGCCAGCGCCGGGATCAGCTTCACCAGCAGCGTGGTCTTGCCGGCGCCACTCCAGCCGGCGAGGCCGATGATGCGCATCGTGCCCCTGATCTCCTCACACGAAAGCCGGCCCTGGCCGGGCCGCATTCCATATGGCCCCGAACCCGACCGATGTCACACAGGCTTCGCACGCCCGCCGCCCTTTCCCTGCGGCGCCCTCCCGCGCCAGGATGGCGCGGGAACAGGAGACGCCCCATGGCCGAGACCAATCTGCGCGTGCTGCTGAAGCGCCGCCCGAACGGGGCACCGGTGCCCGAGGATTTCGAGATCAGCGCGGCGCCGCTGCCCGAGCCCGGCGAAGGCGAGGTGCTGGTGCGGCACCGCTTCGTCTCGCTCGATCCCTATATGCGCGGGCGGATGACGGACGCCAAATCCTACGCCAGGCCGGTCGCGATCGGCGGCGTGATGGAAGCGGCGGCGGTGGGCGAGGTCATCGCCTCCCTCGATCCGCGCTTCGCGCCCGGCGATCACGTGACCAATGCCTTCGGCTGGCAGCAATTCAGCGCGGTGGCCGGCGCGCGGCTGATCAAGGTCGATCCGAAGGAGGCACCGCTTTCGGCCAATGTGGGCGTCCTCGGCATGCCCGGGCTGACGGCCTGGGTCGGGCTGCAGGATATCGGCCAGCCCCGGCCGGGCGAGACGGTGGTGGTCAGCGCCGCGTCCGGTGCCGTTGGCCAGGTGGTCGGGCAGATCGCGAAGCAGCGCGGGGCGCGGGTGGTCGGCATCGCCGGCGGCCGGGCGAAATGCGACTTCATCCGGGACGAGTTCGGCTTCGACGCGGCCGTCGATCATCGCGGCGATCTGGACGCCCAGCTCGATGCCGCCTGCCCGGACGGCATCGACGTCTATTGGGAGAATGTCGGCGGCGCGGTGCAGGCCGCCGTCTTCCCGCGCTTCCGCGATTTCGGCCGCATGGTGATGTGCGGCATGATTTCGCAATACAACGAGGCGCCCGGTGCCGATGCGACAGGGGCGCCGCCAGGCCCCAATCTGGGGCCGGTGGTCCGCAAGCGCCTGCGCATCCAGGGCTTCATCGTCAGCGACAGCGGCTGGCAGCGCTATGCGCAATTCCGGTCGGAGATGCTGGATTGGATCGGAAAGGGAAAGTTGCGCTGGCGTGATGATGTGGTGGACGGTATCGAGAAGATGCCGGCCGCCTTCATCGGGCTGCTGAAGGGCGAGAATTTCGGCAAGCTGGTGGTGAAGGTGGATTGATGCGGGATTGGCTGCGGCGCGCGGTGACCGGGCTGGTGTTCGTGGCAATCGCCGGGGCGGGCCCTGCCCTGGCGCAATCGGGCATCAAGCCGGAGGCGCTGCCGCCAGTAGGCGGCGCCCATGCGCCGGTGCAGCCGGCCCCTTCCGCCGGCCCCCAGCAGGGGCAAGGCCAGCGCCCGCCGCGCTGCGCGCAGCAATTGGCGAATGGCTGCCTCGGCATGCAGTCCTCCTGCCAGGTGGCCTGCCCGGGGATCTGGAGCACCAACCCCGGCGCGCCGGCTTTCACGCCCACCGACCGCGCCGGCTGCATGCAGCGCTGCGCCACGCAGTACCAGCGCTGCATGACGCAGTACGGCTGCTACAACTGATATCAACGGTGGTGAGCGTAGGCCGCTCACCACCCCTCAGTCGCCGGGCGGCCGGCATCCGCCGTCCTTGGCTTCGCCGCACTT
>DASYDR010000069.1:0-22836 GCA_036499545.1 Roseomonas sp.
TGCGGAGCGAGCGCAGCGATGCTCCGGGGCCGCGAACGCGGCCCCGCGCGCGACCATCAGTCGCCGCCAGAGACCACCTGGCAGCGCGGAAGCCAAGCGCGCGGATGCGCGCGCCGGCGCCTGAGGACCCCTGTTTAACCGACGGCCAGCGCCATCCCATCGCGCTGTGGGTCGGCTCCGCCTTCGAGCCGGCCTTCGGTGACCCGGATCCCGTGCAGGGCCGCGAAGGCGTAGCTCATCCAATGCCGCTTCACCGCATAGCCCTGCGCTTCGAGTTCGTCGGTGACGTAGCGCGGCACGCGGTTGGAGACGTCGATCATGTCGGATACCGCGACGATGCGCGGCGCCGCCACGGCTTCCAGCATCGGCATGCCGAAATCGATGACGTTCATGATCCCCTGCGCGATGGCCGGCGCGATGAAGCTGCCGCCCGGCGCCCCCAGCACGATATAGGGCGCGTCATCCCTGAACACGATGGTCGGCGCGGCCGAGCTGGCGCGCCGCTTGCCCGGCGCGACCGAAGCTGCGCGGCCGGGCCGCGGATCGAAGCGGCTCATGGTGCCGTTGTACATGAAGCCGAGCCCGTCGGTGATGGCGCCGGAGGGGCTGCCGAGCGTATGCGTCAGCGCCACCGCATTGCCCGCGCCATCGACCACGGAGATATGCGTGGTGTCGCGCTGGGACCGGTCCAGCCGCTTCACGCTGGCGCGTTCCCCGGCACGGATGCTGGCAGCCAGCGTGGCGCAATAATCGTGGGAGATCAGCCGCTCGGTCGGGACATCGACATAGGCCGGGTCGCCCATATGGCGATCCTTGTCGATGGTCATGCGCTTCATCGCCTCGGCCAGCAGCGCGACATGCGCGGCGCTGTTATGGCCGAGCGCCGCCAGGTCGAAATTCTCCAGCATGTGCAGGACCTGTAGCATCGACAGCCCGCTCGCCGGTGGCGGGCTGGTCGAGATGCGGTGGCCGCGATAGCGGCCCCAGATCGGATCCACGACCGAAAGCTCATAGGCGGCCAGATCCTCGCGCGTGATCAGCCCGCCCTGCGCGGCGAAATCGGCGGCGATCTCCTCGGCCAGCTCGCCGCGGTAGAAGAGGTCCGGCCCGCCCTTCGCCAGGCGTTGCAGCGTCCGCGTCATGTCAGGGTTCTGCAGCACATCGCCGGGGCGTTTCAGGCTGCCGTCCGGGCGGAAATAGACGGCGCGGCCGGTCGCGCTGAAACGCAGCTTGTCGATGGTGCTGACCTGGCCGCTGCCGCTCTGGTCCTGGCTCCAGTACCAATGCATGTGCGGCCGCACCAGCACGCCGCGCTGCGCTTCCGCGATCGCGGGCGCCATCGCATCCGCCCAGTCGAAGGTGCCGTAGCGCGACAGGGCCTCGGCATAGCCCTTCACGCTGCCCGGCGTGCAGGCGGCCAGGTAGCCGATCTCGCTGGCGCCGCCTTCCAACAGGAAGGCGAAGCCGTCGCGCGACTGGCCGCGCAGCCGGTCCGCCCACATGTCGGGCTTCGCGGCCAGCGGCGCGCGGGCATAGAATTCCAGCACCTGGTGCAGGCCGCGCCGCGGCATGAAGACCTGCATGGAGCCGAAGCCGCCGATGCCCGACATCTGCGGATCGACCACGCCCTGTACGAAGGCGGCGGCGACCGCGGCATCCATCGCGTTGCCGCCGCGCTTCAGCACCAGCGCACCGGCTTCGGCGGCTTCCGGCTGCGGTGCCACGATCATGCCCGGCATGTCAGCGCCCCCGCATGCCGGCGAGCACGCCCGCGAGGAAATCCTGCACCCGGCCGAGCACCTTCATCCGGTCATGCGCCATGCCCGGCACCAGCTCGAGCTGGACCTTCACCCCGGCCTTTTCGAAGGAGGCGGCCAAGGCCCTGATGCGCTCCGGCCGGGTCTGCCCGGCATCATTGGCGCCTTCCATCCAGTAGCGGCCACCCGGCTTGTGGGTGATCTCCCAGGTCTCGAGGTCGGCATCGCCGACCAGCATCTGCACCGGCAGGCGCGCCAGCGCCGCCTGGTCGAAGCGGATGCCGAACCGCGCCTCCAGATCGCGGATGCCGACCCACCAGTCGCGATCAGGGTCGAGCAGGGTCACCGAGCCGGGGGAGCCGATGCAGGCGGCCCAGAGCTTCTCCGGGTGCAGGATGGCGAAGCGATGGGTGAAATGCCCGCCACCGGAGAAGCCGAACATCGCGAAGCGCGACCAGTCCTGCCGGTATTTCGCCGCCACCTCCCCGACCATCGCGAGCAGGACCTTGTCGTAGCGGATGTCGCCTTCCTGCATGTATTTGTAGCCGCTGCTGGCGTCGTCGCCGAGCACGCCGGTCGGGAAGACCGGGCACAGGATGGCGACATTGTTCCAGCGCCCGAACTCGGCGAAGCCGTCCCGGAATTCCAGGAAGGACGTGCGGCTGCTGCCATGCACGGCAACCAGCAGCTCCACCTTCGCGCCCTTGCCGACGGCGGGCGGCACATAAAGCGTATAATGAAAGCGCGGATCCGCCTTGCTGGCGAAGATCGAGGTCTTGCCAAGGTCATAGAGCGCGCGGGCGCGGGCCTCGGCTTCCGGGCTGTTCGGGGCATCGCTCATCGCGAGGTTCCTTTTCGATCATGGGCGGACCGGCTTCAGCCGGTCCGAGGCCGCGAATGCGGCCCGCGCGGAGTCGCGCGAAAGCCAGGCGGCCGGAGGCCGCGCCCGGCGCCTGAGGGCTAGGATTGACGCCCCACGCCCATTGCGAGGGTATACTGGTCGTTGCGGGTTTCGTAAGTGACGCCGCGGCGCGCGGCCCAGACCGAGACCTCATGGTGCAGCGGCAGGATGGCGAGATCGTTGAAGGCGATCTCCGACGCCTGGGCGAGGAGCGCGTTGCGCGCGGCGTCGTCCATGGTGCCGAGCGCCTGCAGCAGCAACCGGTCCACCGCCGGGTTGGAATAGCGTCCGACATTGGACGCACCGAGCCCGGCTTCGCGGTTGCGCGTCGCCAGCACGGCTTTGATGGGGTTGGAGGTCTCGCCGGTGTTCACGCCCCAGGCGTTGAGGGTCATGCTGAATTCGCCCTGCGCGCTGCGGCTGGCATAGACCGACCAGGGCATCACCTCGGCCCGCGCCTCAATGCCGATGCGGGTCAGCATCTGCGCCACCGCCTGCACGATCTTGGCATCGTTGATGTAGCGATCGTTCGGGCCGTGCACGGTCAGGCGGAAGCCGCGCGGATAGCCCGCCTCGGCCAGCAGCGCGCGGGCGCGGGCGGGATCATGGGCCGCCGGCTGGATGCGGTCGGAAGTGCCGGCACCGCCGGCCGGCAGGAACTGCGTGGCGATGACGGCATCGCCTTCCATCACCCGCTCCACCATGGCCTGGCGGTTGATCGCCATATTGATCGCCTGGCGGACCTTGAGATCCTTGAAGGGATTGCGGTCCAGCGGTCGCCCGTCCGGCCCGGCGACGAAGGGGGAGACGTCGCGCAGCTGGTCCATCCCCAGATAGGCGACGCGGCTGGAGATACCGCGGATCAGATGCATCCGCTGGTCGGCGCGCAGCCGCGCCATGCCCTGCGACGGCACCGCTTCGATGATGTCGAGATCGCCGGACAGCAGCGCCGCCAGCCGGGCGCCATCATCGCTGGCGATGCGCAGCAGCACCTCGGTCCAGGGCAGGCGCGGGCCCCACCAGTTCGGGTTCGGTGCCAGGCGCACATGGCTGCCGGGCACATGGTCGCGCAGCATGAAGGCGCCGGTGCCGATCATGGCCTGGCCGGTGTTGAAATCGGCGGTGCCGGCGTCCTTGAAGCGGGCGCTAATGATCCGGATGCGGCTGATCGAATTCGGCAGCAGCGGGTCGGGCTCGGTCGTCTCGATCAGCAGGGTGTGCGGATCGGCCGCGCTCATCGCCGCGATGCTGCGGGTATAGGTGCGGAAGGATGCGGTGCTGGGCAGGTCGGTGGCGCGGCGGATGGAGGCGATGGCATCCGTCGCCGTGAAGGGCGTGCCATCGGTGAAGGTGACGCCTTCACGCAGGCGGTATTCCCAATGCCGGTCGTCGGCGGCGCGCCAGGACAGCGCAAGGCCGGGCTGGGAGCGGGACTGCGCGTCATTGGTGACCAGCGCGTCGAAGACGTGGCTGGCCATCGCATTGTTCGGCGCATTGCTCTGGAAATGCGGATCGAGCGTGGTGTTCGGCGCCGCGAGGCCGACGCGCAGCACGCCGCCGGCCGCCGCGCCCTGCGCCAACGCCTCGCCGAGCCAGCCGGACGATGCCGCGGCGGTGAGGCCGCCGAGCCCGGCCCGGGTCAGCCAGCGGCGGGTCAGGGGGATGGCGCGCATGTCGGCGAACTCCATGTCCGGCTCCCGGTCGGGGCAGTCTGGCATTCCCGGCTCCTGGCCGGTAGCGGGCCAGCCGGCACCCGGCAGGCCTCTCGCTCTCGTGCGCGCGCCCCTGTACCGTCCAGGGCAAGACAGGGAGGAAAAACAATGAACCGCAGGTCCCATCGTGGCCGGCGCTGCCGCGTGCCCATGGTCCGCATCTCCGACGGCGCAGCGAAGATCGGCATCCTCAATGACATGCCCGGCGTCTTCTCCGACCGGCAGGGCTGGGTGTCGCGCGAATCGTAGGGCGATTTGGATCTGCTGGAGGTCGGGGCCCGGATTGCCGGCGAACAGGCTTTCCGCCCCATGGATCAGGGCGGCTGTCCGCTGGTGTGGTGAAAACGCCTCCCCGCGCCGTTCCTGAACGGCTTGTGTTGCAAGGGAACGGCTATCGGTGCGCTACGGTACCGGGCACGGCGCCCGGCCTGGATCGGCCGTGCGGTGTTACCCATCCGCTGGTCCAGCCTTTCGTCTATCAAGCATCTCCACCCGCGCCGGTGCCTCCACCTATGCCGGTTCTTCTCTAACGTCGCGCCGGAGCCTGTCGCCCGTGTCCTCACGCCGCTGGTTACTGGCGCTGCCCTTGCTGCTGGTCCTGATCGCCGTCGCCGGGTTGGCGGCGGTGCTGCGCTTCGTCGACCTGGCGCCCCATGCGGCACGCTACGCCAGCGCCGCCCTGGCGCGGGAGGTGGGGCTGGGCACGCTGCGCCTCGGCTGGCATGGCGGCATCCTGCTGGAGATCCAGGATCTGCGCCTCGCCAGCCCGGATTGGGGCAGCCAGCCGGAGATGGTGCGCATCGCCCGGCTGCGGGCGGAGATCGATCCCTGGTCGCTGATCATGGGCCCGCTACGGGTCCGGCATCTGGAGGTCGAGCGCCCCGACATCGTGCTGGAACGCGGACCCGGCCGGCGCGGCAACTGGGATTTCGGCACCACCCGCGCGGTACCCGTCGCGGCGCCCGATGTCGCGCCGGCGATCGCCGCGCGCGCCCGGCTGCCGGCGCTGCTGGATGCGGTGCTGCGCGATGCCCGGGTCAGCTATCGGACCAGCGGCGGCGAATGGCTGCGGATCACGGCCAGGACACTGACCGTCGCCGCGGCCGATGAGGCGGCGCCGCTGCGGGTGCAGTTCGACGGCGCTTATAATGACGTGCCGTTGGCGGCCGATATCGAAGGCGATTCCTATGCCGCGCTGCGCAGGCCGGTGCCCCTGCCGATGCGCATCACAGCGACCATGGCCGGCGCCCGCCTGACCTTCGACGGCGCCGCGGCCGCGCCGTTGGATTTCGACGGCGCGCGCGGCCGCGTGGCGCTGGAGACCGCGGATCTCGGCGCCTTCCTCGCCGCCCTGGATGCGGATGGCTTGCCTGCCGGCCTGGCGCTGCATGTCGCCGGGGAGATCGATCACCAGGGCAATCGCTGGGACCTGCAGCCCCTGACCGGCACCCTGATGGGCGGTTCGGTCGCTGGCTCCCTCCGGCTGGATGAAGGCCCGCCCAGGGCACCGGATGAAATCGCGCTGGACCTCGAAGCCGATCGCCTGGATGCCAAGCCGCTGCTGGGGCATGGCGGCGGCGGGGATTGGCAGGCGCTGCCGCTGACCGTGGCGGAACAGCGCGGCACGCACCTGCAGGGCCGCATCGCCGTGGACGAACTGGTGCTCGGCAGCATCTCGCTGCGCGATGCGGTGCTGCGCGGGCGCTTCGCCTCCGGCCTGATCGAACTCTCGGAGCTGGGCTTCAGCCATGCCGGCGGGCGTATCCAGGTCATCGCGGCACTGCGGGCGGCGGATGCGGCCACCGGCCGGCTGACCTTGCGGCTGGACGCCTCGGCCCTGGATGCGGCGCAGCTCGCGGCCTCGGCTTCCCTGCAATCGGCCCGGCTTTCGGGCCAGGCGACCGCCGGCGTCACGCTCGACGCCACCGGTGCGACCCTCGGTGCCGCGCTGCGTGCCGGGCGCGGCCAGGCGGTGCTGGTGATGACGGAAGGGCGCATCGCGCGTTCCGCGCTGGAAGCGGCGTCCACCAATATCCTGGCCCTGTTCCGCGACCAGGATGGCACCGCCCGGATCCGCTGCCTGCTGGCCGCCGCCGATCTGCGGAACGGACGCACCGCCATCGCGCCGCTGCGGCTGCGCACCACGGAGGCGACGATCAGCGGCGGCGGCAGCATCGACCTGGCGCAGGGCCGGCTGGACCTGCTGCTCGGTTCCGAATCGGCGTCGACCGGCTTCTTCGCGCTCGACATTCCGGTGCGGATCAGCGGCGCCCTGCGCGACCCCGATATCGGCCCTTCCCGCGGCACGCCACCCCGCCGCTCCAGCCTGCCGGACGGGTTCCCGGCCGAGCAGCGCGCGCTGGCCGAGCGGAGCGGGTGCCTCCGGTAGCTTGTTCCCGATCCGGAATCGCTTGACACGCCGTCGGGTGCCATGGGCATGATACGAACGTTCGTTCGGAAGCCCTCATGCACGCACCCCAGGAATCCACCAAGGACCGCGTCCGCCGGGAGGCGGTCCGTCTCTTCGCCGAACGCGGCATCGACGCAGTCTCTCAGCGCGATATCGCCACCGCGGCCGGCCTGCAGGTCAGCTCCCTCTACGCCCATTGGAAGGGCGGCCGGGACCAGTTGATCGAGGAGCTCTTCGTCGCCGGCTATGCCGATTACGCCCAGGCGCTGGCCGATACCGCCGCCCCGCATGCCGGCTTCGCCGCGGCGCTGGAGGCGATGATCCGCCGCATCTGCCGGCTGCAGAGCGAGGACCGCGCCCTTTTCGCCTTCCTGCTGCTCAGCCAGCACCGCGCCCTGCGTGGCGCCGAGAATCCCGGCCCCAACCCGGTCGATGTCCTGCAGGAGCGGGTCGAGGCCGCGATCCGCCGGCGGGAGATCCCGGATGCCGACCCGACCCTTCTGACCGCCGCGATCGTGGGCGTCGTCGTCCAGGCCGCGACCTTCCGCCTCTATGGCCGCTTCACGCAGGATCTGGAGCCGATGGCGGATGCCATCGTCGCGCTCTGCTTCCGCATCGCCGGCCTTGCAGGCCAAGCGGCCGATTCAGATCTCCTGGCCATTCGGCCCTCCGATCATCGGACGCTTGCAGGCCGAGCGGCCGCTTCAGACCTCCCAGGGACAGAGACATGAACGCCGAAAGCCAGCCCACCGCGCTGCTGCGCACGCGCCGCTTCCTGCCGCTCTTCGTCACCCAGACGGCCGGCGCGCTGAACGACAACCTGGTGAAGAACGCCATCGCCATCCTGGCGCTGATCAGGATGGCCGATGACGGCGCGAGCTTCATCGCGCTGCTCGGCGGTGTCTTCATCGCGCCCTATATCCTGTTCTCAGGCGTCGCCGGCCAGCTCGCCGATGCCCGCGACAAGGCGCGGCTGATCCGCTGGAACAAGGGCTTCGAAGTGGTGCTGATGGCCGGCGCCGCCACCGGCTTCGCCTTCGGCAGCTTCCCCATCCTGGTCGTCGTGCTGTTCGGCCTCGGCCTGCAGGCGACGCTGTTCTCGCCGCTGAAATACGGCCTGCTGCCGCAGCATCTGCGGGAGGAGGAGCTGGTCGCCGGCAATGGGTTGATCGAAGCCGGCACCTTCTCTGGCATCCTGGTCGGCACCATCCTGGGCGGCGCGCTGATCGGGCTCACCGGCGGTGCCGCCTGGGTCGGCGGCGTCGGCATGGTGCTGGCCGCGGTCGGCCTGGCCGCCGCCGCACGCATCCCGGCGGCGCCGGCCATGGCGCCCGACCTGCGCGTCGATCCCAACATCATCCGCAGCACCGGCGCGCTGATCGCCCAGGCGCGTGCCAATCGGCCGGTCTGGCTGAGCGCGCTCGGCCTGTCCTGGTTCTGGTCGCTCGGCGCCACGGTGATCGCCGCCCTGCCGGTGATCGCCCATACCGCGCTGCGCGGCGAACCCGCGGTCGCGACCCTGCTGCTGACCATCTTCGCGGTGGGCGTCGGCACCGGGTCCGTGCTGTGCGCCAAGCTGCTGAAGGGCGAGGTCAGCGCCCGCTACGTCCCCTTCGCGGCGGTCGGCCTGACCGTCGCCACCATCGACATGGCGCTGTCCTGCTTCGCGATCGAAGCCGGCGCCGGGCTGCCGACGCCGATGGCGGTCCTCGCCTCCCCGCAAGGCTGGCGGCTGATCGGCGATCTGCTGCTGCTCGCGGTCTGCGGCGGCCTCTATTCGGTGCCGCTCTATGCTGTGATCCAGGAACGCTCGGGCCATGACGCCACGGCGCGCATGATCGCCGCCAACAACGTGCTGAACGCGATCGCCATGGTGGTGGCGGCCGTCATCACCGGTGCCCTGCTGCAGCAGGGCCTTGGCTTCGAATGGATCCTGATCGGCACCGGCGTGCTGAACCTCGGCGTCGCCTTCATCATCGCCGCCTTGCTGCCGCAGGACACGCTGAAGACCATCTTCCGCGTCTATTTCCGCATGCTGCACCGGGTCGAGGTGGTGGGCATCGAGAACTACCCGGCCGAGCATGTGCGGGCGGTGGTCACGCCCAATCACCTGAGCCTGGCCGATGGCGCGCTGGTCGCCGCCTTCCTGCCCGGCTACCCGACCTTCGCCGTCGATACCGGCATGGCGCGGAAATGGTGGGTGCGGCCCTTCCTGGCGCCGGTCGACATCTTTCGCGTCGACGCCGCCAGCCCCTATTCGCTGAAGGCCATGGTGCGCGCGGTGAAGGAGGAAGGGCGCCGTTTGGTGATCTTCCCCGAAGGCCGCCTGACCCGCACCGGGGCACTGATGAAGGTCTATGACGGCACCGGCGTGGTCGCCGACAAGGCCGGCGCCGTGATCGTCCCGGTACGGCTGGAAGGCCTGCAATACAGCCCCTTCTCCTACCTGCGCGGCATCCTGCGCCGGCGGCTCTTTCCCCGCTACCGGCTGACCATCCTGCCGCCGGTGACCCTGCAGGCGGATGCGGCGCTGTCCGGCCGCGACCGGCGCAAGATGCTGGGCGCCGCGCTGGACGCGGTGATGAGCGACAGCGCGGCGCGCACCGCCGATACCGGCCGCAGCCTGTTCACCGCCCTGCTCGACGCCCGCGACGCGCATGGCGACACGGCGCCGATGGTGGAGGACCTGGACCGCAAGCCGATCGCCTATCGCCGGCTGCTGCTCGGCGCCACGGTGCTGGGCCGGCGCCTGGCGCGCGGCACCGCGCCGGGCGAGCGGGTCGGCGTGATGCTGCCGAATGCGGTCGGCGGCGTCGTCACCTTCTTCGCGCTGCAGGCCTTCGGCCGCGTGCCGGCGATGCTGAACTTCTCCGCCGGCGCCGAAGCCATGCTGGCGGCCTGCAGGGCGGCCGAGGTGAAGACCGTGCTCTGCTCCCGCCGCTTCGTCGAGCGCGCCAAGCTCGGCGCCGTGGTGGAACGCATGGCGCGCGACATCGGCTTCCTCTGGCTGGAGGATGTCCGCGCCGAGATCGGCACCCTGGCAAAGCTGCGCGGCATGATCGATGCCTGGCGGGCGCGCAGCCTGCCCGGCGCCCGCACCGCGGCCGACCTGCCGGCCGTGGCGCTGTTCACCAGCGGGTCGGAAGGGACGCCGAAGGGCGTGCTGCTCAGCCACCGCAACATCCTGGCCAATTGCGCCCAGGTCGCGGCGGTGCTCGATTTCAACCCGCGCGACCGCGTGCTGAACGCCATGCCGATGTTCCACAGCTTCGGCCTGACCGGCGGCACCCTGCTGCCGCTGCTGAGCGGCGTGCCGGTCTTCTTCTACCCGAGCCCGCTGCATTTCCGGATCATCCCGGAAGTCGCCTACGACACCGAATGCACGATCGTTTTCGGCACCGACACCTTCCTTAATGGCTGGGCGCGGCATGCCAATCCCTATGATTTCCGCTGCCTGCGCATGGCCTTCGCCGGGGCCGAGAAGCTGCGCGACGAAACCCGCCGCCTCTATGCCGATCGCTATGGCGTGCGGGTGCTGGAAGGCTATGGCGTGACGGAGGCGGCGCCGGTCGTCGCCGTCAACACGCCGCGCCAGCCGCGCGCCGGCACGGTGGGCAAGCTGCTGCCGATGATCGAGCATCGGCTGGAGCCGGTGCCCGGCATCGAGACCGGCGGCCGGCTGCTGGTGCGCGGGCCCAATGTCATGCTCGGCTATCTGCGCAGCACGGCGCCCGGCGTGCTGGAGCCGCCGGCGGATGGCTGGCACGATACCGGCGACATCGTCGATCTCGATGCCGATGGCTTCGTGCGGATCGTCGGCCGCGTGAAACGCTTCGCCAAGATCGCCGGGGAGATGGTCTCCATGCCCGCGGCGGAAGGGCTGGCGGAACAGCTCTGGCGGGATGCGGCGCATGCCGTCGTCGCACAATCCGATGCGCGCAAGGGCGAAAGGCTGGTGCTGGTCACCACCCAGCCCGGCGCCACGGCGCGCGCGCTGCTCGACCATGCGCGCGGCCGTTCGGTGCCGGAGATCATGGTCCCGCGCGAGGTCGTCACCATCGCGAAGATGCCGCTGCTCGGCACCGGCAAGATCGACTATCCGGCGGTGCAGGCGCTGCTGGCGCGGGAGGATGTGCCGGCCTAACCAGGCGGCCGGTCTCAGCGCCGCTCGACGGCGTCGAGATCGGCCTCCGTCTTCCGGAGTGCCGCGAATTCCCCGAGCGTGATCGGCTTCGCCGGCGTGCGCAGCCGCAGCGGACCGACATCGCGGGGATGGGTGCCGCGCTCCGCCGCGATGGTCTCGGTGATGGTCAGGCCGCATAGCCGGCCCTGGCATGGCCCCATGCCGCAGCGCAGGAAGGCCTTGAGCTGGTTCGGACCGGTGGCGCCCATGCGCGCGGCGTCCCGCACCGCCGCCCCCGTCACCTCCTCGCAGCGGCAGGCGATCGCGTCCGGGGCCGCGGCGCGGAAGCTGGCGGCCGGCTTGTAGAGCGTGTCGAGGAAAGGGCGCCCGCGCGACCAGCGTGCCAGGTCGCGCCGCAGCGGCGCCGCCCGGGCATCGCGGGCCGCGGCATCGATGGCACCCAGCGCCCGCAGCGCGGCCAGCGCCGCGATCCGGCCGCGCAGCCCGGCGGCTTCCGCGCCGGCGATGCCGGCACCATCGCCGGCCAGCGCGATACCCGGGATGCTGCTGGCGCCCCAGCCATCCGTCACCGGCGCGAAGCAGGCATTGCCCTCATCCCAGGCGATCGCGCAGCCCGCGGCAGCGGCGAGGTTGATGTTGGGCACCACGCCCTGGTGCAGCAGCACATGGTCGAAGACCTGGCCGCCATCATCCCACGCCACCCGCAGCGCCGATCCCTCGGCCGCGATCGCCAGCCGCGTCACGCCGCCGGCGACGCGCACCCGGCGGCGTACCTGGGCCATCAGGCGCAACCCCTTCGGCGCATAGGGCGTCGCCAGGAAGCCCGGCAGATGGCGCAGCGCCGCGCGCCAGCTGCCGCGCGGTGTCGTCTCCAGGATCAGGGCGGGCGGCGCGCCGGCGGCGATGCATTGCGCGGCATAGAGCCAGAGCAGCGGCCCGCTGCCGGCCAGCAGCGTCCGGCCAGCGGGGACCATGCCCTGGGCCTTGAGCAGGGTCTGGCCGGCGCCGACCGTCATCACCCCGGGCAAGGTCCAGCCGGGGATCGGGAAGGGCCGTTCCATCGCGCCGGTCGCGATGATCACCTGCCGCGCCGGCAGGACCGTGGACCGCGCACCGGCGGAGACGCCGATTTCCAGCGTGTCGTCCAGGTGCCAGACGGTGGCGCCGGGCAGGTAATCGGCGCCGCTGGCGGCGAAAGCCTCGGCCACAGCGCTGCCCGCCCAGTATTCGCGCCCCAGGATCGCGGGGTCGCGCAGCGGCGCCGTACCAATGGCGCGCCAGATCTGCCCGCCGGGGTGCGGATTCTCATCCAGCACCAGCACCGACAGGCCGGCATCACCGGCCTCCAGCGTCGCCGCCATGCCGGCCGGCCCGGCACCGATGATGACCAGGTCATAGGCGTCGCGCAGGTCATCGACGCCGGACAGGCGCCTCATCGCCCGATCTCCCGCCGGCCATGCTGCGTCTCCACCGCCATGCCGTCGGCCAGCGGCACCAGTCAGCCCTGGCGGTTGCCGATGCCGTCGATCACCACCAGGCAGTCGAAGCAGACGCCCATCATGCAATAGGGGCCGCGCGCCACGCCGCCGACCGCGGTTTCCCGGCAGGCGGCGCGGCCGAGCGCCAGCAGCGCCGCCGCGACCGTGTCGCCGGCGCGGCCTTCGGCCGCCGCGCCATCCAGGGTGAAGCCGATGCGCGGCGCGTCGTCATGCAGCCTGCGGAACATGGAACCTCCGGGCGCTGAACGGTGCGAGGGCGGGATCGAGCGTGCCGCGCGCGATCATCGGTGCCAGGAACTGGCCATGCGCCGCGGCCAGGGTCACGCCGCTGTGGCAGGTGGCGATGAAGGCGCCGGGTGCGCTTTCGGACTGGTCGTAGATCGGGAAGCCATCCTGCGACATCACGCGCAGCGCCGCCCAGGTCCGGACGACGTTGAGGGACGCGATGCGCGGGAACATGCGCACCGCGCGCGCCGCCATCACCGACAGCACGCCAAGGCCGATGCGCGCTTCCAGCCCGGCTTCCTCGGCGCTGTCGCCCATCATCACGCCGCCTTCATCGGTCTGCCGCACGGTGACCAGCGGATGCGAAAGGAAGGGCGCCGTCTTCTCGGTCACCAGGATCTGGCCGCGCTGCGGCCGCACCGGCGCTTGCAGCCCCACCATCGGCGCCAGCCGGGCATTGGCGATGCCGGCAGCCAGCACCACGCGTGCGGCTTCGATCGTGCCGCGCGCGGTCCCGATCCGGAAACCGCCGGCGGAGAGCGGCGTGATGGCGGTGACCGCATGGTCGGGGCGGTAGCTGCTGCCGCGCCCGGCGCAGGCCGCGTGCAGCGCCCGGAACAGGCGCAGCGAATTCACATGCCCGTCGAGCGGGGTATAGAGCCCGCCCACCACATCCGGCCCGATATCCGGGAAGATCCTGGCCAGGGCCTGGCGATCCAGCACCTCCCAGTCATAGGGCTGCCAGCCGGGCTGGTTGTGCATGCGCAGCAGCGCGTCGCGGCGCTTCTCCAGCTCCGTCTCCGACAAGGCCAGGCTGAAGCCACCCGGGCGCTGGAAGGCCAGCGGGATGCCCGTCTCCTGCCGCAGCTCCTCGGCGAAGCCGGCCCAGGCGTCGGAGGATCGCCGGGTCCAGACGCCATAGGGCGCCATGCCGAGGCCCTTCGACTGCACCCAGACCAGCGCGAAATTGCCGCGGCTGGCGCGATGGGCGATGTCGCCCTCGTCGAGGATGCAGACCGAGAGCCCGGCGCCGAGCAGGCCGCGCGCCACCGAGGCCCCGACCACGCCGCCGCCGATCACGGCCGCATCGAAACTTGTCTTCGCGTTCATGATCGGCGGAGCATCCCCCAGATGTCGCGCCGCGTCATCACCTTGCGCGCCGGCCGCCGGCTCCGCACCATCCGGTCCGACAGGGAAGGACGCCGCCTATGACCCGCATCGCCGCCGAGGCGCTGACCGATTTCACCGCCGCGCTCTATCGTGGCGCCGGCCTGCCGCAGGACGACGCCGCCCTGGTCGCCGATACGCTGGTGAAGGCCGACCTGTGGGGCCATTCCTCCCATGGCGTGATGCGGGCGCCCTGGTACATCGACCGGGTGAAGACCGGCATGATGACGCCGGTGACGCAGACCGAGACCCTGGTCGATCTCGGTGCCATCGGCGTGATCCACGGCCATGACGGCGTCGGCCAGGTGATCGCGAAGCAGGCGATGCTGGATGCGGTGGCGCGGGCCCGCAAGCATGGTGTCGGGATCGTCTCGGTGCGCGAATCGAACCATCACGGCGCGCTCGGCTACTTCACCCGCCTGGCGGCGGAACAGGGCTTCATCGGCATGCTGGTCGCCAATGGCAGCCCGGCCATGGCGCCCTGGGGCGGGCGGCGCAAGGCGATCGGCAACAACCCCTGGTCGATCGCGGCGCCGGCCGGCCGGCATGCGCCGCTGATGCTCGACATCGCCAATACCGTGGTGGCGCGCGGCAAGATCTTCCTGGCGCGCCAGAAGGGCATCCCGATCCCGGACAGCTGGGCGATGGACGCCGAAGGCCGCCGCACCACCGATCCGGTGGCGGCGCTCGGCGGCGTCATCCTGCCGATGGCGGAACACAAGGGCTACGCGATCTCGGTGATGATGGACGTGCTGGCCGGCGCGCTCTCCGGCAGCGGCATGATGACGGAGGTGAACGGGCCCTATCAGTCGGAGAAGCGCAGCCGATCCGGGCATTTCGTCATGGCGCTGGATGTCGCGGCCTTCGGCCCGCGCGATGTCTTCGAGACCCGGATCGAACGCATGATCGCCGAGATCAAGGCGGTGCCCCTGGCTGAAGGCGCGGCCGAAATCTTCTACCCCGGCGAGATTGAGGCCCGGAACGAGGCGCGCCACCGTGCCGAGGGGCTGGACCTGCCGGAACAGACGCGCCGCGACCTCAGCGCCGTGGCGCGCGATTTCGGGGTGCCCGTCCCACCGGCTCTCAGCTGATCCGGTCCGGATCGCCGGCGAAGCCGTATTCGCTGACGCTGCCGCCGTGGAAGCGCGCGGCGACGCTGCCGGCGGGCGGCGCGATGGCTTCGAGTTCGGCGGCGTAGATCTCCGCGTCGTCCTGCGGCGCGTAGCCGACCGCGGCGCGGGCCGCTTCGTCGCCGCCCCAGAGCGCGCGGCGATTGGCGGAAACGCCGTAGAGCACCAGGAAGTGGAAGCCCGCCGCTTCGACGCAGCGGCGCGCGAGCTGCGCCATGTCGCGGTGGCTGATCCAGCCGCCCAGCTCCCGCGCATTGCCGGGCTTCGCGCGGAAGGCGCCGATGCGCAGGCAGGCGACCTCCATCCCGAACTTGTCCGCGTGCAGCCGGCCCAGGGTTTCGCCGTAGACCTTGCTCGCGCCGTAGAAGCCGCTCGGCCGCGGCCGTTCCTCGGTGCCGACCGGGCGATCGGCGGGGTGGAAGCCGATGGTGTGGTTGCTGCTGGCGAAGATGAAGCGCTTCACCCCGGCCGCCCGTGCCGCGCTGAACATGAGATGCGTGCCGAGCACATTGGCGCGAAAGATCGCATCAGGATCGCCGCCGGCTTCACGCGGGATGCCCGCCAGGTGGATGACGCAATCGACCCCGGCCATTGCCGCCTCCGCGACGCCATGTTCGGTCAGGTCGCCCTGCAGCGCCGCTTCCTGGGGCGCCAGCCCGATGATCGGCCGCAGGTCGTGCAGGCGGATGACATCGGCGGTGCCGGCCAGCGCCGGGCGCAGCACGCTGCCGATTTCCCCCGCCGCGCCGGTGAGGAGAAGGCGTCGCCAGTGCTTCATGGGGTCAGCCATCCACCGTGATATTGGCCTGGGTAACGATGCGCCCGAATTTCTCCGATTCCGCCTGCTGGAAGGCCCAGGATTCGGCGCGGCTCATATTCTGCACCAGCAGCCCCTGTTCCTCGAAGCGGCCGCGTAGGCCGGGCTCGCGCAGCGCGGTCGCCAGCGCATCATGCAGCCGGTCGGTGATCGCATCCGGCGTGGCGGTCGGCGCATAGAGGCCAAAGAAATTCACCAGTTCATAGGTGGCGAGCGGCGGGTATTCCGATGCCGAGGGTATATCCGGCATTTGCGGCATGCGCTCCTTCGACGTCACGCCGATGGCGCGGATACGGCCTTCGCGGATCAGCGACAGGCCTGATGCCAGGCTGTTGTAGCCGAACTGCACCTGGCCCGCCGCGATATCGAGCACCGCCGGCCCCGAGCCGCGATAGGGCACGTGCACGGTCTGGATGCCGGCGATGAAATTCAGCAGCTCCCCGGACAGATGCTGCGGATTGCCGATGCCGGAGGAGGAGTAGCTGAAGCGGCCGGGCGCCGCCTTCGCCTGTTCCACCAATTCCGGCACGCTGTGGAAGGGCGCGTCCGGATTGGCCATGATGACGTTCGGCACCTTGACCAGGATGATCGCGGGGCGGAAGTCGCGCGCCGCGTCATAGGTGATGCGGCCACGGAAGAGATGCGGGTTGATGGCGGTCTCGCCGGAGCCGCCGAGCATCAGCGTGTAGCCGTCGGGCGCGGCCTGGGCCAGCGCCGCCGCTGCGATCATGCCGCTGGCGCCGGAGCGATTGTCGACGATCACTGGCTGGCCGAGCGCCGCGCGCAGCGGTTCCGCCACCAGCCGCGCGGTGATGTCCTGGCCGCCGCCGGCGGCATAGGGCACCAGCAACCGGACCGGCCGGTTCGGGTAATGGCCCTGCGCATGGGCTGCCCCATGCAGCGCCAAGGCGGGGGCGGCCAGCAGCATTGCGCGGCGTGTCGAGCTCATGCCTTCCTCCCTGCCGCTCGTCCCGGTGGCGGTCACCGGATCATGCGCATAGCCGGCGCGGCCGGGAAGGGGGGTTGGAGGGTAGGCCGACGCGTGGTCTTCTCTCCGCGCGCCGGGGGAGGCAGGTCATGAACACATCCGCAGGCGCGGCACCGCGCCGCAGGCTGCTCACCGTCGCGGCCGCCACCCTGGCATTGCCGCGCATCGCCCGCGCGCAGACGCCAGGCTTTCCGGCGCGGCCGATCCGCGTCATCTCGCCCTATACGCCGGGCGGCGGTACCGACACGACGGCCCGGCTGATGGCGCCGGTGCTGCAGCAGCTGCTCGGCCAGCCGATCGTGGGGGAGAATCGCGCCGGCGCCGGCGGCTCGATCGGCGCCGCCCTGGTCGCGGCCGCGCCGCCCGACGGCTATACCCTGCTGATCGATGCGCTGGGGCACGTCGTCAACCCGCATCTGTTGCGCGGCCTGCCCTTCGACTATGCGACCGCTTTCGCGCCGATCAGCCTGATCACCGTGCTGCCGCAGATCATGGTGGTGCCGCCGAGCCTGCCGGTCGCGTCCCTGGCGGAATTCATCGCCTGGTGCCGGGCGCGGCCCGGGCAGCTCGCTTTCGGTTCCTCCGGCAATGCCACGGGATCGCATCTCGCCAGCGTGCTGTTCCTGCGCGAAACCGGGCTCGACCTGTCGCATGTGCCCTATCGCGGCGGTTCCGCGGTGCTGCCCGACCTGATCGCCGGCAATGTGATGTTCGCTTTCGCCACCGTGAATTCCGCCAGCCAGCTGGTGCGCGACGGCAGGCTGAAGGCGCTGGCCGTCGCCTCCGATGCGCGGGTCACCGCGCTGCCGGAGGTGCCGACCATGGCGGAAGCCGGCTTTCCCGCCGTGGTGGTCGATGAATGGAACGGACTCTACGCGCCGGCCGGCACGCCGGCGCGGATCCTGACGCAGTTGCACCAGGCGGTGCGGCAGACGCTGGACACGCCGGCGGTGCGCGACCGTTTCGCGCAGATCGGCGCCGTCACCCGCGGCACCTCGCCGGCGGAATTCGCGCCCTATGTCGCCGCCCAGCGGGACCTGATGGGCCGCCTGGTCCGCGACGCCAACATCACCGTGGAATGACCGCCATGTTCGCCCCGCCGCCCGAGCTGACCACGACCGTCTTCACCGAGATCCCGCAGCGCCTGCACCTGACCGGCCGCCCATCCTCCTGGCTGTTCGGCAAGGAGAATGCGACGCCGCATTCCTTCATCGAAGGCCCGGTCTTCGATGCCGATGGTCATCTCTGGATCACCGACATCCCCTTCGGCCGGCTGTTCCGCATTTCGCCCGGCGGCGATTGGGAGGTGGCGCTGGAGTATGACGGCGAACCGAATGGCCTCGCCATCCATCCCGATGGCCGCATCTTCATCGCCGACCATCGTCGCGGCCTGGTCGCCTTCGATCCGCGCAGCGGGCAGCTGGACTTCGTCCTGCCGCGGCTCAAGCGCGAGGGCTTCAAGGGCCTCAACGACCTGACTTTCGCGCGCAACGGCGACCTCTATTTCACCGACCAGGGCCAGACCGGCATGCAGGACGCGACCGGCCGCGTCTATTGCCTGCGCACGAACGGCCAGGTCGATTGCCTGGTGGACAATGTGCCGAGCCCGAACGGCCTGGTGCTGACGCCGGACGAGAAGCATCTGCTGCTGGCCGTCACCCGCGCCAACCAGATCTGGCGCCTGCCGCTGCATCCGGACGGCACCACCAGCAAGGTCGCGATCTTCATCCAGCTTTCGGGCGGGCTGACCGGGCCGGACGGCCTGGCGATGAGCGCCGGCGGTCAGCTTGCCATCGGCCATTGCGGGCTCGGCACCGTCTGGATCATGAGCCCGCTCGGCGAGCCGGTGCTGCGGCTGCGCTCCTGCCGCGGCCTCCAGACCACCAATCTCTGTTTCGGCGGCGCGGACGGCCGCAGCCTCTTCATCACCGAAAGCGACAGCGGCGCGGTGCTGACCGCCACCCTGCCGCCGACGCTTTGATCCCCGGAGTAGACGCCATGAAGCGCAACCTGCCGCATCGCCAGGAAACCCCGCGCCCCGGCTGGCGCGGCCCCGCCGGCAGCACCGACTGCCATTTCCATATCTTCGGCCCCTATGACCGCTTCCCGCTTGATCCCGGCCGCAGCTACGACCCCGAGGAAGCCTCCTTCGCCGATTACATGCGGGTGGCCGATGCGCTCGGCATCGAGCGCATGGTGGTGGTGCAGCCGAGCGTCTATGGCACCGACAACCGCTGCACCATCGACGCCGTGCAGCGCTTCGGCCGCGACCGCGCCTGCGCCGTCGCGGTGGTGGATGACAGCTTCGACGACACCGCGCTGCGCACGCTGAAGGCGCAGGGCACGCAGGGGCTGCGTTTCAACGCCGTCTCCGGCAACGGCACGCCGCTCGATCAGCTCGAGGCGCTGGCGAACCGCATCGCGCCCATCGGGCTGCATCTGCAGATGTATCTGGAAGGACATCAGCTGCCCGAGCTGGCGCCCCGCCTGGCGAAGCTGCCGGTGCCGGTGGTGATCGACCATATGGGCGGCGTGCGCACCGCCGACGGTGTCGACGCGCCGGAATTCCAGGCCCTGCTGCGGCTGCTCGGCAGCGAGCAGGTCTGGGTGAAGCTCTGCGGCTACCGTATTTCCTCGGGCGGCCTGCCCTATGCCGATGTCGCGCCTTTCGCCAAGGCATTGCTGGCCGCGGCTCCTGGGCGCTGCCTCTGGGGCACCGACTGGCCGCATCCCTCGCTGTTCGACGAAGTGCCGGAAGACGGGCAGCTTTTCGACCTGCTCGGCGAATGGGCGCCGAGCGAGGCGCAGCGCCAGGCGGTGCTGGTGGACAATCCGGCCCGGCTCTACGGCTTCGCCTGAAAGGCGACCGGGGCTCGCCCTCAGCGGGCCCCGGGCTGCAGGATCAGCGCGAATTCCGGGATGTAGGTGGTCAGGAACAGCACCGCCAGCATCACCAGGATCTGCGGCCAGATGGCGCGGGATATGCGCGCCAGCGACAGGCCGCTCAGGGCCATGCCGATGAACAGGCAATAGCCGATCGGCGGCGCCGCCATGCCGATCGCGACATTGGTCACGATGATGGCCGAAATGGATCGGGTCGACGCCGAAGCGGGTGGCGATGGCGATCAGCATCGGGCCCAGGATCACCATGATGGCGATCTCGTCCATCACCGCGGCCAGCAGGAAGAAGGCGATGTTGAGCGCCGCCAGCGCCAGCCACTTCTCCTGGATGTTGTCCGCCATCCAATGCGCGAACTGGGTCGCGAGCTGTTCCTGCGCGACCAGGATGCCGAAGCCGGTGGAGACCGCGATGATGGCGCAGACCATGCCGCTGGTCTTCATCGCCTGCGCGATCAGCCCGGGCAGGGCGCGGAAGGTGAGCAGCCGTTCCACGAACAGCCCGACCAGCAGGGCATAGAGGCAGGAGATGGCGGCCGCTTCGGTCGGCGTGAAGATGCCGCCATAGATGCCGCCCAGCACCACGAGCGGCGAGCCCAGCGCCCATTTGGCGCGGTGGAAGGCGGTCCAGCTCTCGCGCAGCGTGGCGCGCGGCAGCCGCGGCACCTGGTTGCGGCGGGCATGGACATAGCAGACCACGAGCAGCCCGACGGCGAGTGTCAGCCCCGGCACGATGCCGGCGACGAAAAGCCGCCCGATCGACTGCTCCGCCACGATGCCCCAGATGACGAAGGCGATGGAGGGCGGGATCAGCGGTCCCAGCACCCCGGCGCTCACCGCGATGGAAGCGGCGAAGCCCTTGTCGTAGCCGGCCTTCGCCATGGCGGGGATCAGGATGCCGCCGATCGCCGCCGTGGTTGCCGGCGCCGAGCCGGAGATCGCCGAGAACACCGTCGCCGCGATGACCGCGACCATCGCCAGCCCGCCGGTGCGGTGCCGCACCAGGGTGGAGGCGAAATCCACAAGCCGTTGCGACAGGCCGCCGGCGGTCATCAGCTCCCCCGCCAGCATGAACAGCGGAATGGCCAGCAGGCTGAACTGCTGCGACCCGCTGATCACCGCCTGGGCCAGGAAGGCGGGTTCGATATCGGCCAGGATCAGCGCCGCCGTGATGGCCAGCGGGATCGCGATGGCGAAAGGAAAGCCGCAGACGACCAGCCCGGCGAAGCCGGCGGTCAGGCACCAGGCGATGGGGCTCACGCCGCGATCTCCTCCGTCGCTGCGCCGCCCGGGCGCAGCGCGCGTTCCGCGCCGAACAGGGCGATCAGCCCGCCCGCGAGCGGCGCCATCACGTTCAGGATCTCGATCGGATACTCGATGGCGGCGGAGACCGAGCCTTCCGTCACCTCCAGGAAGCGCAGCCCCGCCCAGACCAGGAAGGCGCCGAGCCCCGCCGTCGCCGCGTCGGTCAGCCGCTCGGTCCAGCGGCGCAGCGCTGGCGGCAGCGCATCCGGCAACAAGGTCAGCCGCACATGCCAGCCTTCATGGACGCCGAGTGCGAAGCCGCCCAGCACCGTCCAGCTGAACAGGAGCAGCGCCAGTTCCTCGCTCCAGGACGGCGTCGCGCCGAAGACGTAGCGCATCAGCACCTGGTAGGCGATCGCCAGCAGCATCGCCCCCGCCGCCAGCACGACGGAAGCGCGCGTCGCCGTGCCGACCAGGGTCGCGAGCCTGCCGAACAGCCGCAGCACGGCGCCTACTGCACCGCGGCCAATGCGTCGCGCACCAGTTCGGCGCCGATCTGGCCGCGGAAATTCTCGTACATCGGCAGCACGGCGCGGCGGAACGCGGCCTTGTCCGGCACTTCGTTCACCTGCATGCCATGCCCGGCCAGGCTCCGCACCAGATCGGCGGCGAGGGCGCCGATGGTCCGGCGTTCGATCTGCACCGCGGTGGCCGCCGCCTCCTGCACCGCCGTCTTCACCTCGGCCGGCAGGCGGTCGAAGCTGCGCTTGCTGATCAGCAGCCCGTTCATCGAATAGATGTGCCCGGTCAGCGACAGGTACTTCGTCACTTCGTAGTATTTGTTCTGGTCGATGACGCCGAGCGGGATTTCCAACCCATCGATCGCGCCCTGCTGCACGGCGGTGAAGGTCTCGCCCCAGGCCATCGGCACCGCATTGCCGCCCAGGCTGCGGTACATCTCGATGAAGATCGGGCTCTGCAGCACGCGGAACTTGATGCCGCGCACGTCTTCCGGCCGGGCGATCGGGCGGACATTGTTGATCATGTGGCGGAAGCCGCCCTCGGTGAAGCCGAGCGCGATGACCCCGCGGCGTTCCAGCCGCTGCTTCAGCTCGCCACCGACCGCACCGTCCAGCACCCGGTGCGCCTGCGCTTCGTCGGCGAAGAGGAAGGGCAGGTCGATGAGCTGGAAGGCGGGTTCGATCTGCGCGATCACCGCATTGGTGATGACGCCCATGTCGACGGTGCCGAGGCGCATGCCATCGATCAGCGGCCGTTCATCGCCGATGGCGCGATTGGGGAAAAGCTGCACCTCGACGCGGCCGGGCAGCTTCTCCTCCAGCGCCTTGCGGAACTCGCGCGCCGCAATCGCATAGGGGTCCTGGGCGCCATCGCCGCTGGTCCAGCCCAGGCGCAGCACCGGACGGGCCTGGGCGCGCAGGATGGCAGGCGCCAGGCCGCCCAGGAAGGCGGCGCCAGCCACCAGGTCGCGGCGTGTGAAACGGTTCATGGCGTTATTTCCCCGGCCCGCGCCTCTATCGCCGCGCGTGTTCTCCCTGCCGTGTATACGGAAGCCGCCGGAGCCGTAAAGTGGGCGAAACGTTACCGGATATCCATCAGGCGACCGAAGCCCGCCACCGCATCCCCGATCCCCATCGCCCGCAGCCCGTGCCAGAGCATGGCCTGGTTGCTGGTGATGACCGGCATCCCAAGGGCCGCTTCCAGCGCCGCGATGACCCCGGCGGAGCGGATCGCGGTGCAGGACAGGAAGCAGAGATCGGCGCCCGGCGCGGCCCGGGCGGCGGCGAGCGCCTGGTCGCGGATCGCCTCGGCGGAAAGCCGGAAACGCGGCCCGCGTGCGAGCAGGCGATTCTCCGGATCGCGCGCGATTAGTTCCGCCGAAGCCGACGAATCCTGCCGGTAAGTGGCGGAGAGGACCATGC
>DASYDR010000070.1:0-1540 GCA_036499545.1 Roseomonas sp.
AGCATGTTCACGCCGTTCTACCGCGGCACCGAACCCACCAATCCGTCCGACGTACACGGATCGGAGATCGAGGCGCTTCGATTGGAGATCGAGCGCCTGCGGTCGGAACTGGCATCCGCGAAGAAGAAGTAGCCTGCCGGCCCTCTGGTCAGCCTTTCGCGGCAGCGATGAAGGCGCGGATCAGCGCCGGGTCCTTGACACCCTTGCTGCGTTCCACGCCGGAGGACACATCGACCGCCTCCGCCCCGGTTTCGCGGATGGCCACGGCCACGTTGTCCGGGGTCAGGCCGCCCGCCAGCATCCAGGGCGCCACCGCCTTCCAATCCCGCAGGATGCGCCAGTCGAATGTCGTCGCGTTGCCGCCGGGCCGAGTGGCGCCCGCCGGTGCCTTCGCCTCCAGCAACAGGCGATCGGCGCCGCCCGAGTCGGCGGGAAGATCGGCCAACCCGGCGACCCCGACCGCGCGCCACACCGGCAGGTCGAACCGAGCGCGAATCGCCGCTAGGTCATCCAGCGTGTCGTAGATCTGCAGGGCATCCAACCGCACGACGTCCAGCACGCGGGCGATTGCCGCGATGTCGGGCCGCACGAACAATCCGACCCGAGGCGGTCCGCCGGCGATCCTCGCCGACAGGGCGGCGGCGGCTTCCGGCGTCACGTAACGCGGAGAAGGCGGGAAGAAGACGAAGCCCACCCAGTCGGCCCCGGCCTCGACCGCCGTGTCGAATGCCACGGGGTCGTTGATGCCGCAAATCTTGACCTTGGTCATCGGATGGTCGCGGCGATATCCGCCGCGGCGGCGCCTGGATCGGTGGCGCCGGTGATCGGGCGGCCGACCACGATCCAGTCCGCTCCGGCGGCGACCGCCTGATCCGGCGTCATGGTCCGGGATTGGTCGCCGGTCGCGGATCCGGGCGGGCGGATTCCAGGCACGACCAGTTTGACCGCCGGACCCAGCGCCTGGCGCAGCATGGCGACCTCCAGCGGGCTGCACACGAGACCGTCGGCCCCGCAATCTGCCGCCAGGCGCCCGAGGCGCAGCACCTGTTCGGCCGGCGTCGCGGCGATCCCGGTTGCATTCAGCTCGCTTTCGTCCAGGCTGGTCAGCACCGTCACCGCCAGGATCATCGGCCGGTCTGCCCCGGCGCCATCGGCGGCCTGTCTGGCGGCCTTGATCATCGCCGGACCGCCGGCGGCGTGGATCGTCAGCATCGCCGGCTTCAGCGGCAGCACCGCTCGGACTGCTCCGGCCACGGTGTTCGGGATGTCGTGCAGCTTCAGGTCGAGGAAGATCGGGGCGCCGGTGATCTCCGCGACACCGGCGGCGCCGTTGGCCAGGAAGAACTCCAGCCCCAGCTTCAGCAGGCCGGCGTGCGCGCTGACAGCATCGGCCCACAGTCGAGCCCGGCCAGCGTCGACCGTATCCAGCGCGACGATCAGCTTGCTGCCCATCAGCCGGCTGGCGGCAGGGGCAGCGGGGACACGCGCGCCTGCAATGCCTCGATCTGCGCTTCCAGCAGGCGCACCGTCCGTTCCGCCC
>DASYDR010000071.1:0-10629 GCA_036499545.1 Roseomonas sp.
CCCAGTTGATGCCGGTCGAGGTCTGGGTCAGCGAATCGAAGCCGTGCCGCCCGGCCCAGGGGCCGATATGGCCATAGGCCGAGAGCGAGACGCAGACGATGCCGGGGTTGAGCTCCGCCAGGCGCTCCGGCGCGAAGCCGAGGCCGGCGATGGCGCTCGGGCGATAGCCCTGCAGGAAGACGTCGGCGCCGCGCACCAGCCCTTCCATGCGTGCCTTCTGGCCCGGGTCGCGCAGGTCGAGCGAGGCGCAGCGCTTGCCGCGCCCGGTATCCATCACCAGCGCGGTCAGGCTCGGCAGATGCGGCGAGGTGACATGCAGCACGTCGGCGCCATGCGCAGCCAGCGTGCGGCCGGCGACCGGGCCCGCGATCACCCGCGTCAGGTCCAGCACCCGGATGCCGGCGAGCGGCCGGGCGGCCAGCGGCGGCAGCGGGCGCGGCGGCGCATCGCCGATGCGCTCGATCACCAGCGCGGGCAGGGAGGCGACCGCCCTGGCATGCGGATGGGCGTCCCAGGCGGTGAAATCGCGCGCGGCGGAAACCGCCATGCCGGCCTCGGCGGCCGCGGTCTCGAAGGCGACCGCGTCCCATTTCATCAGCTCGGCGGCGACCGCCGCCCGCTCCCCCTCGCAGCCCAGCAGCTGCAGCACGCCGGCGCGGTGATGCGGGAAATTGGTGTGCAGGCGGACATAGCCGCCATCGCCGGTCGGGTAGAGGCCGGCGATATTGTCCCAGCCATCGCCGCGGGTCTGGCCGTTGACGGCGCAGTAATGCTCGGAGCGGAATTCGACCGCGGCATCGCGCATGGCGACGCTGACGCCCTGGGCCGGGCCGCCGCGGCGGCGATGGATCTCGGCCGCCGCAAGCCCGGACGCGGCGATGGTCGCCTGCGCCGCGGTGCCGACCTTGAAGCCGGATGGCAGGATCGGGTCGGCGCCGGTCAGCGTCACCGCATCCAGGGCGCGGGCATCGAGCCCCGCCTGCCGCCAAAGTCCCGCCAGCGCTTCCATCGACCGTTCCCCATCCTCAATGCGTGCGGGCATGCTCGACCCTTGGGCAGGAGAGGGCAAGCAGCCCGATGCGGCACAGGCGAGGGAAACGATTCACCCCCGCGCCAGGTGCAGGCTCTCCACCAGCGGCGCGTTGCGGTCCAGCACGATGCGCCGGCGCACCTTCATGGTCGGCGTCAACGTGCCGTCCTCCACGGTGAAGGCGGGGACGGCGGCGAAGCGGCGGATGCGCTCGATGGTCGACAGCCGCGTGTTCACCCGGTCCACCGCCGCGCCGACCCGTGCCTCCTGGCCCTCGGCGGGGACGATCAGCGCGACGATCGCGGGCCTGCCTTCGCCGGCGATCACCGCCTGGGCGATCTCGGGCTCGGCCATTAGCAGCCCCTCGACCTTGGCCGGGCTGACCATGTCGCCGCCCAGCGTCTTGATGAAGTCGCGCTTGCGGTCGGTGATGCGCAGGCACCCGTCATCCAGCGCGCCGACATCGCCGGTGTGCAGCCAGGGCCGCGGATCCGGGTCGCCGGGGATGGTCTGCAGCGCCGCCGCGGTCGCCGCCGGCGCGCCCCAGTAGCCGAGCATCACCAGTTCGCCGCGCACCAGCACCTCCCCATCCGGGGCGATGCGGGTCTCGACGCCCGTCAGCGGCGGGCCGACGGTTTCCCGCCGGTTGGCCCAGGGCAGGTTGACGCTGATGACGGGCCCGGCCTCGCTCTGGCCGAAGCCCTGCAGCACCGGCAGGCCGAGCGCGATGAAGAAGCCGCCGAGTTCCGGATCGAGGCGGGCGCCGCCGGAGACCAGCGCTTCCAGCCGGCCGCCGAAACGCGCCCGCACCTTGTTCCGCACCAGCCGGTCCAGCACCCGGTCCTGCAGGCGTTCCAGCGGGCCGAGCGGCGGCCCGTCCAGGCGCCGCAGGCCGAGCGCCAGCGCGCGTTCGAACAGCCAGCGCTTCAGCCCGCCATCCTTCTCGACCTGGGCCAGCATGCGGTTGCGCAGCACTTCGAACAGGCGCGGCACGGCGGTGACGACGGCCGGCGCGATGTCCTGGAATTCCTGCGCCAGGCGGTCGGCACCGCGCGAATAGACCACCTCCATCCCGACCGAGGGCAACAGGAAGCCGCCCACCGTATGTTCGTAACTGTGCGAGAGCGGCAGGAAGGAGAGATAGGGCTTGCCGTCGAAGCGCAGGCGCTTCGCCAGCGGGATCACCCCGTCGCGATTGGCCAGCAGCGCCCGGTGCGGCAGCATCACCCCCTTGGGCAGCCCTCCGGTGCCGGAGGTGTAGATCAGGCAGGCCAGCGATTCGCGCGACGCCTGCTCGGCCTCCGCCTCCAGCATCAGGGGATCGCCCGGGGTGGCGATCGCCTCCGCCCAGGCGAAGCTCGCGATGCCGTCCGGCTTCGGCGGGTCTTCCATCACGATCAGCAGGTCGAGGCCGCCGGTCATCGCGGAGGCTTCCAGCACCCGCTCGGCCAGGCGGCGGCTGGAGACGATGGCGGCGCGGGCGCCGCTGTCGCCCTTGATATGCGCGTGATCGGCGGCGGTATTGGTGGTGTAGGTCGGCACCGTCACCGCGCCGATCGCCATGATGGCGGTATCGGCGACCGGGAATTCCGGCCGGTTCTCGGACACCAGCAGCACCCGGTCGCCCGCCGCCACGCCCTGGGCACGCAGAAAGCCGGACAATGCCGCGACCTGTTGCGCGAAGTCGCCCCAGGACAGCCGCTGCCAGGCGCCGTCCCGCCAGAAGCGGAACAGCGGCTTCGGCCCCCAGGCGCGGGCGCGGGCCAGCATCATCGCCGGCAGGGTGGGCCAGGCGCCCTGTGAATACGGCATGTCGTCCCCGTGACGTTTCCCCGGTGGCCCGCCCCTGTAAAGCAGATACCGGCGGGGCGGAATTCAACCAGGCCAGGAAATCTGATAGCGCAACGAATAGTGACGGCTGGCCGGCATGGCTCCGGAAGATGACAATCCGCCGCGACCGGCCGCGGGCGGCGTGCGCGATGGGGGGCGCGGCTTGGCCGGGGCGCTGGTCGGTCTATATGGAACCTGTGACCCAGATCCTGCCTGCCTCCCGCCCAGCCCATTCCCCGCTCGACGCCGCAGCCGGCGAGGGACCGCCGCTGCCCGTCTGGGACCTGTCGGACCTCTATGCCGCCCCGGACGATCCGCGCCTGCAGGCCGATCTCGACCGGGTGGGCCAGGCGGCGGAGGCCTTCGAACGGGCCCATGCCGGCAAGCTCGCCGGGCTGTCCGGCGATGCGCTGGCCGCCGCCATCGCCGAATACGAGCGGATGGAGGAAGTGCTGGGCCGCGCCATCAGCTACGCCCAGCTCATCTTCTCGGGCGATGCGCAGGACGCCGCCAATGGCCGCTTCTACCAATCCATGCAGGAACGGATCACCGCGATCTCCTCCCGCATGATCTTCTTCACGCTGGAGCTGAACCGGCTGGAGGATGCGCTGCTGGAGGGCAAATCCGCCAGCAGCGCCGCGCTGGCGCATTGGCGGCCCTGGCTGCGCGACCTGCGCGTCTTCCGCCCGCACCAGCTCTCGGACGAGGCCGAGAAGCTGCTGCACGAGAAGGAGGTGACCGGCCGCAGCGCCTGGAACCGCCTGTTCGACGAGACCATCGCCACCATGAAGGTGACCGTCTCGGGCCAGGAGCAGACGGTCTCGGCCGCGCTCAACAAGCTGTCGGACCGTGACCGCGCGGTGCGCGCCGCGGCGGCTGAAGGCGTCTCCGCCGCTTTCGGCGATCGGGTGCGGCTGTTCTCGCTGATCACCAATACCTTGGCGAAGGACAAGGAGATCGTGGATGGCTGGCGCCGCTACCCGCGCCCCGGCTCAGCCCGCAACCGCGCCAACATGGTGGAAGACCAGGTCGTCGACGCGCTGGTGACCGCGGTGCGCGAGAGCTATCCGCGCCTGTCGCACCGCTACTACGCGATGAAGGCGAAATGGCTCGGCCTGGAGAAGCTGCAGCACTGGGACCGCAACGCGCCGCTGCCGGACGAGGACGACGCGCTGATCCCCTGGGATGCGGCGCGCGAGCGGGTGCTGGCCAGCTACGCCGCCTTCAGCCCGGACCTGTCGGCGATCGGCCGGCGCTTCTTCGACAAGCCCTGGATCGACGCGGCGCTGCGGCCGGGCAAGGCTTCCGGCGCCTTCGCGCACCCGACGGTGCCGTCCGCGCACCCGTATCTGCTGCTGAACTACCACGGCAAGTCGCGCGACGTGATGACCCTGGCGCATGAACTCGGCCATGGCGTGCACCAGGTGCTGGCGGCGGAGCAGGGCTACCTGATGTCCTCGACGCCGCTGACGCTCGCCGAGACCGCCAGCGTCTTCGGCGAGATGCTGACCTTCCGCGCCGTGCTGGACGCCGAGCGGGACCCGAAGCGGCGCCGGCTGATGCTGGCCGGCAAGGTCGAGGACATGCTGAACACGGTGGTCCGCCAGATCGCCTTCTACCGCTTCGAGACCCTGCTGCACGAAGAGCGCCGCAAGGGCGAGATCAGCCATGAACGCCTCAGCGAGATCTGGATGCAGATCCAGACCGAGAGCCTGGGCCCGGCCTTCGAGTTCACGCCGGATTACGGCGTCTACTGGGCCTATATCCCGCACTTCATCCATTCGCCCTTCTACGTCTACGCCTATGCCTTCGGGGATTGCCTGGTGAACGCGCTCTATGGCGTCTACCGGGAGGGCGCGGTGCCGGATTTCCAGGCCAAGTACCTCGACATGCTCCGCGCCGGCGGCACGCTCCGCCACAAGGAACTGCTGGCGCCCTTCGGCCTCGATGCCTCCGACCCGTCCTTCTGGATGAAGGGCCTCGACGTGATCTCGGGCTTCATCGATGAGTTGGCGCGCTCCTCGCCGGACGATGAACTGGCGCAGCACGGTGGCTGAGGAGCGCGGCAGTCTGTTCGGTGAGATCCGCCGCATGGCGCGCACCTCGGGCGCCGTCGGCGGCATCGCGGCGCGGGTCGCGGGGCAGCGTTTCCTCGGCATCAAGACCGACAAGGCGGCGCATGCGGAGGATCTGAAGACCGTCCTCGGTGGGCTCAAGGGCCCGATGATGAAGGTGGCGCAGTTCCTCTCGACCGTGCCCGGCATGCTGCCGGATGAGTACGCGAAGGAACTCGCGACCTTGCAGGCGAATGCGCCGCCGATGGGCTGGACCTTCGTGCGCCGGCGCATGCAGTCCGAACTCGGGCCCGACTGGCAACGGCACTTCGCCGAATTCGGCCAGCACGCCGCCGCCGCCGCCTCGCTCGGCCAGGTGCACCGCGCCCGGCTGCCGGACGGCGGCGACGTCGCCTGCAAGCTGCAATACCCGGACATGACCAGCGTGGTGGAGGCGGATCTCCGCCAGCTCAAGCTCGCGATGAACGTCTACAAGCGCATGGACAGCACCCTGCAGCATGAGGAGGTCTATGCCGAGCTGGTGGACCGCCTGCGGGAGGAGCTGGACTATACGCGCGAAGCCGCGCAGATGCGGCTCTACGGCGCCATGCTCGCGGGCGTGCCGGGCGTGCGGGTGCCGCGGCCGGTGGAGGCGCTGACCACGAAGCGGCTGCTAACGATGACCTGGCTCGAAGGCCGCCCGATCCAGGCGCGGCTGGATGAGGAGGCGCCGCTCGAGGAGCGCAACGCCTATGCGCGCGCGCTGTTCCGCGCCTGGTACGTGCCCTTCTACCGCTACGGCGTGATCCATGGCGACCCGCATCTGGGCAATTACCAGGTGCACGCGGAAGCGCCGGAGAATGACGGCTTCGGCATCAACCTGCTGGATTTCGGCACCATCCGCGTCTTCCCGCCGCGCTTCGTCGGTGGCGTCATCATGCTCTACGAGGCGGTGCGCGACGGCGACGACGACAAGGCGGCCGAGGCCTACCGCATCTGGGGCTTCGGCGACCTCAAGCGCGAAACCCGGGAGGTGCTGAGCCTCTGGGCGAAATTCCTCTACGAGCCGCTGCTCGACGACCGGGTGCGGCCGATCCAGGAAAGCCCGGACATGGCCTATGGCCGCAAGATCGCCGAACAGGTGCATGAGGGGCTGCAGCGCACCGGGCCGGTCAGGGTGCCACGCGAATTCCCGCTGATGGATCGTGCCGCGATCGGCCTCGGCAGCGTCTTCCTGCGCTTGCGGGCGGAGGTGAACTGGCACCAGCTGTTCCAGGAGCTGGTGGCGGATTTCTCGGAAGCGGCGCTGGCGGAGCGCCAGGCGGCGGCGCTGGCGGCGGCGGGGGTGCCGGCCTCGGCCTGATCCGCCGCGCACTGTCATCAAACGGCAACTTGGCGCCTTTCGGGCGGTCACCCTACTTTCCGCCCGCACTGGAAGGGGGCCCCCGTGGCAGCAACCGCCGAGACGCCCGCAGCGCCGGGCGCTGCGACGAACCTGCCCGCGATCCCGCCGCCGGACGACAAGGCCGTGCAGGAGATCGCGCGCCAGATCGACCTCGGCGATCGCGCCCGCCTGTCCGGCTTCGGCGAGCATGCGCAGCGCCAGGTGGTCGATTTCGCCGACCGCATCCTCGGCCAGGCGCGCAACCGCGACCTCGGCGATACCGGCGGGCTGCTGCAGGACATCATCCTGAAGGCCGAGCGCCTCGACCCCGCCTCGCTGAAGGAACGCGGCTTTCTCGGCCGGCTGTTCGGCTCGCTGGAAAGCCGGATCAAGCGCTTCGTCATGCAATTCGAGGATGTGGCGACCCAGATCGAGAGCATCGCGATCGACCTCGACCAGCATCGTGACAGGCTGCGGCACGATATCGCCGTGCTCGACCAGCTGCATGCCGAGACGCTGCAGTCGGTCGCGCAGCTCGACACCTATATCGCCGCCGGCAAGCATTACGTCGATCGCTTCAGGGCGGAGCGGCTGCCGGGGATGGAGCAGGCGGCGGCCGCGGCGACCGGGCCGCAGGCCGTGCTGGAAGCGCAGGCGCTGCGCGACATCGGCCAGGCGCTGGAGCGGCTGGAGAAGCGCGTCTTCTACCTGCAGCAGGCGCGCCAGGTCGGCCTGCAGCAACTGCCGCAGATCCGCATCGTGCAGTCGGGCGACGAGACGCTGATCGAGAATCTCAGCGCCACCATCAACCTGACCGTGCCGCTCTGGAAGCAGAAGATGGTGCTGGTGCTCGGCCTGACGCACCAGCAGCAGGCGCTCGAGATGCAGCGCACGGTGACCGATGCCACCAACCAGATGCTGCGCCAGACCGCCGAGATGATGAAGGGCCAGGCGATCGAGGTGGAGAAGCAGGCGCAGCGCGGCATCGTCGATATCGAGACGCTGGAACACACCAACGCGGCGATGGTCGGCGCCATCCGCGGCGTGCTGACGGTGCAGCGCGAAGGCCGCGCCAGGCGCGCGGATGCCGAGCAGCGGATGGAGGCGATGAACGGCCAGCTCCGCACCGCCCTGATCGAGGCGGCGCGCTGATCATGCGGCGCCTGCTCGCGGTGCTGCTGCTGACGCTGCTCGCGAGCTGCGGCCCCGACGGGCCGCGCGAATTCACCATCATGGCGGGGTCGGAGCAGCAGGCGCTGGAGCCGATCGTGCAGGAATTCTGCGGCCGGCGCGGCGTCACCTGCCGCTTCGTCTACCAGGGCTCGCTCGATATCGGCCTGTCGCTCCGGCCCGGCATCCCGCCCACGGCCGATGCGGTCTGGCCGGCCGCCAGCCTCTGGATCGACCTTTTCGACACCGAGCGCCGGGTGCGGCACACCCGCTCCATCTCGCTCTCGCCGGTGGTGCTTGGCGTCAGGGCGCCCCTGGCGCGCGAACTCGGCTGGGTCGGGCGCGAGGTCGGCATGCAGGAGATCGTGGCGGCGGTGCGGGCGCGGCGGCTGCGCTTCCTGATGACCTCCGCCACCCAGTCCAATTCCGGCGCCGCCGCCTTCCTCGCCATGCTCGCCGCCGCCGATGGCGCGCCGGACGTGATCGAGCCGGAAAGCCTCGACCGGCCGCAGGTCGCGGCCGCGGTGCGCGACCTGCTGGCTGGCGTCGAACGCTCCTCCGGCTCCTCCGGCTGGCTGATGGACCTGTTCCTGGACGGGGAGCGCCAGGGCCGCGCCTATGGCGCGATGTGGAACTACGAGACGGTGCTGAAGGAGACCAACGACCAGCTCCGCACCATGGGGCGGGACCTGCTGGTCGCCATCACGCCGCGCGACGGCGTCGCGGTCGCCGATGCGCCGCTCGGCTTCCTGCCGCGCCCGGACGCGCCCAAGGCGGAAGCCTTCTTCCTCGCCCTGCAGGAATACCTGCTGACGCCGGCGGTGCAGACGCGCATCGCCGCGACCGGCCGCCGCCCGGCCTTCGGCAGCCAGGCCACGCTGCCGCCGGCCGAGCCCGACTGGGGCTTCGACCCGGCCCGGCCGCTGGTCGCCATCCGGCCGCCCGACCCGCAGGTGCTGTTCCGCGCCCTGGGCCTCTATCAGAGCGGCTGGCGCCATCCCTCGCTGACCGCGATCTGCCTCGACGTTTCCGGTTCCATGGAAGGGCGCGGCATCGACGAGCTGCGGGCGGCGATGCGCTTCCTGCTGACCCCGGCCAGGATGGAACAGGCGCTGACCCAGTGGACGCCGGCCGACCACATCATGGTCTTCACCTTCAACCACCAGGTGCAGCAGCGCTTCGAGGCGACCGGCGCCGCCGAATCCCAGGCCGGGCTGTTGCGCCAGATGGAAGGGCTGAGCGCCGGCGGCGGCACCGATATCTACAGCTGTGCCGCCGCGGCGGTGGATGCGCTGCACCAGCGCCTGGCCAAGAATCCGGGCTCGGCGCTGCCGGCGGTGCTGTTGATGACCGATGGCCGCTCCGAAGGCTCCTCCGCGGTCCTGCAAGCCGCCGAGGCCTCGGCGCGGCGCACGCTCGACCTCGATATCCCGGTCTTCGGCATCCTGTTCGGCGATGCCGAGCGCGGGCAGCTCGATGCCATCGCCACCGCCACCCGCGGCCGCGTCTTCGATGGCCGCCGCGACCTGGAAGCCGCCTTCCGCGCCGCGCGCGGCTATAACTGATGTTCCGCGACGGACCGCATTGGCTGCCGGCCTGGGGCGCCGCTTCGGCCCTGCTGCTGGTGCTGGAGCTGGGCCTCGGCCTCGGGTTCCCGGCTGCCCTCGGCGCCGGCCTGCTGCTCGGCCTGGTGCTGCTGCTGGTGCTGCGGCCGCGCGGGCTGAGTGAGCGCATCCCCACCGGCGGCCGGGGCGAGCTGGTGCGCAAGCTGATCACCGAGGCGGAGCCGCAGCTTGCCCGGCTGCGGGCCACCGCCGCGCAGCTTCGCGGCCCTGGGATGGGAACCCGCTTCGCCCATATGGCGGAGGTGGCGGAGGCGGTGATGCAGGCGCTGGCTGCCGATCCCGCCCGCATCACCCAGGGCCAGCGCCTGCTGACCTATCTGCTGCCGCGCGCGGCGCAGCTCGCCGACGGGCTGCGCCTGGTGGAAGCGCAGGCCGAGCCCGATCCGGACCGCCAGAGCCGCCTGGCCGCCATGACCGGCCGCCTCGACAATGCCTTCACCCGCAGCCGCGACAGCCTGGCGGAGCCGGAGCTGCGCGCCCTCGACCTGGAGCTGAAGCTGCTGGAGGACGCGCTGGCCGGGACCGACCTGCCGCGGAAGAAGGTGACTGGCTGATGCCCATTGCCCGCCGCAGCCTCGGCCTCGGCCTGTTCGGCGCCAGCGCGGCGGCCGGCGCGGGGATGGAGGTGGTGCGGTCCAACCCCGGCTTCCGCCCGGCGACGAGCCTGACCGGCTTCGTGGGCGGCGAGAAGGAAGGGCTGCTGGCGGATCCGGAGATCGTGGCCGGGCTGCGCGGCGCGGGCTTCGCCCTGGTCGACCGCCGCGCCGGCTCGATCGAGATGGTGCGCGACCCGGCCCTGCTGCGGCAGGACCCGGCCTTCCTCTGGCCATCCTCCGCGGTGGTGGGCGACATCGCGCGCCGCGGCGGGCTGACGATCCTGCGCGAACAGGTGGTGCTCAACGTCCCGATCGCGCTGTTCTCCTGGGATCGGATCGCCGATGGGCTGGTCAACGGCGGCCTGGCCCGCCAGCTCGGGCCACGCCATTACGAGCTGGCGTTGGACCGGCTGCTGCCGGCGCTGCTCGAGGGGCGGGCCTGGTCGGCGCTCGGGGTCGGCGGCCAATCCGGGCGGGCGCGGCTGCTGGCCACCGACCCGAACCGATCCAATTCTGGCTTCATGTTCGCCGGGCTGGCAGCCAATGTGCTGGCCGGCGATGTCGCCTCCGGCCCGCTGCTCGACCGGCATCTGCCGGATCTGACCCGGCTGTTCGGCGCCATGGGCTTCAAGCCGCCTTCCTCGGCCCGGGTGTTCGAGGATTACCTGGCCGGCGGCCCCGGCGTGCAGCCGCTGGTGGTCGGCTACGAGAACCAGCTGATCGAATGGGTGCTGGCCGATCCCGAGCGCTGGCGGCGGGTGGAGGCTTCGGCGCCGGCCCGGCCGGTGCTGATCTACCCGCGCCCGACCGTGCTCTCCGCCCATCCCGTGCTGGCGCTGAAGCGGGAGGCGGTGCCCCTGATCGACGCGCTGATGCAGCCGCTGCTGCAGGAGCGCGCCTGGACCCATCATGGCTTCCGCGGCCCGCTCGGCGCCGATAC
>DASYDR010000072.1:0-19035 GCA_036499545.1 Roseomonas sp.
ATCGCCGGGCTTTCACGCGCGAATCTCCGATTCCGATGAGGTTGCCGGTCGCCACTTTGGCCGTGGCTTCGCGCTGATCTAGGCTGCCGGAAACCGTCCAAGGAAGCCCGGCATGCTGCCCTGCCAACGCCACCTCTTCGATATTCCGCGCGACGTCGCCTATCTCAACGCCGCCGCCTGGTCACCGCTGCCGCTCGCGGTCCAGGCGGCCGGGCGGCTGGGCGTCGAGCGCAAGACGCACCCGTGGAATGTCGATCCCGCGCTGTCCGGCCACGTGATCGAGCGGGCGCGCGCCGCCGCCGCCGCCCTGATCGGCGCCGCGGCCAATGATGTCGCGGTGATCCCTTCCGTCTCCTACGGCGTCGCGATGGCCGGGAAGATCTTCGCCCCGCCCGCCGGGTCCCGGGTGCTGGTGTTCGAGGATGATCACTCCTCGCCGGTGTTGGAATGGCTTGCCCGCGCGCCTGCCCAGGGCTTCACGGTTCAGACGGTCAGGCGTCCGGCGGATGGTGACTGGACCGCCGCGATGGAAGAGGCGGTCGCGGCGCCTGCCGCACCGCTCGCGATCGTGTCCATCTCGAACGTGCACTGGGCGGATGGCGGGGTGCTGGACATGGACCGGCTGGCGCCGGCCGTGAAGGCGAAGGGTGCCGCGCTGCTGATCGATGCGACGCATGGCGCGGGGATGATGGATCTCGATGTGGGGCGGCTCGACCCCGATTTCCTGATCTTCCCGACCTATAAATGGGTGCTAGGCCCTTATGGGCGCGCCTTCATCTACATCGCGAAGCGCCACCAGGACGGCGTGCCGCTGGAACAGACCGCCTTTGGCCGCAAGGGCGTGCAGACCGAACGCGTGCCGTATATGGCGGACCTCTCCTACGCAGCGACCGCGCGGCGCTTCGACATGGGCGAGCGCGACCATTTTGTGGGCCTCGAGATGGCGGCGACGGGCCTTGAGCTGATGGCATCCTGGGGCCATGCCGCGATCAGGGACCGCTGCGCGATGCTGACCACGCGGCTCGAGGAGGGGTTGGCCGGCGCCGGCGCCGTCCTGCCGGAGCGGAGGCTGCGCGCGCCGCACATTCTCAGCGTTTCCTTTCCCAAAGGCATGCCGGCCGGCTTCATCGAGGCGCTGTCCGCCGAGAAAGCGTTTGCCGCGCCGCGCGTCGGCCGGCTGCGGATCAGCCCGCACGTCTATAATGACGAGGAGGATGTGGACCGTTTCGTCGCCGCCTTCACGCAATGCCTGCGCGGCGCCGGCATCGGGCGCCTGGCCCGCTGAAGACGATAGCATGACCAATCTCTTTGCGGGCCAAACGCTCCTTCGCCACCGCGACGGACATCATGCCCATGTCACCAACGAGGAACTGTTTTTCGATCTGGTCTACGCCTTCGCGGTCACGCAGCTCAGCCATGCGCTTCTTCACCATTTGACCCTCACCGGCGTCGCCGAGACGCTCATTCTATGGTTCGCGGTCTGGCTCGGATGGCAATATACCTGCTGGGTCACGAACTGGTTCGAGCCCGAGACACCGCGTATCCGTGGCCTGCTCTTCGCCCTGATGCTGGCGGCGCTCATCATGGCGGCGGTCGTCCCTGGCGCGTTCGGGGAAGGTGGCCCGATTTTCGTCCTGGCCTATGTCGCGATCCAGGTCGGGCGCACCGGCTATATCGTCTGGGAGTTGGGCCGCGACCATCCGCACGCCGCCGATCCGGCGCATGCTCGGCTGGCTCTGTATCGCGGCGGTCTTCTGGATCAGCGGCGCTTTTGCCGGACACACGAGCCGTCTCGTCCTTTGGGTGATCGCCGTCGCCTGCGAATATGTCTCACCGATGTTTGGCGTCGCCCTGCCGGGGCTGGGCAGGTCGCGGACCCAAGAATATATTATTAATCAATAAAAAATTCCATAACCCTCTGATTTTTGGTGACATATATTATGTTTATTACTAAAAGTATGGAATCTATTTGCGCTAATAGGTGCGAGTTGCCTGTTGTGTCGACGCCTGGGGAAATAATGGTAAAAATAAGATGATTTTGTTCGGATCTATATCTGTGTTGTCGCTAATTTTCTTGAGTTCATGTGCTCTGAATCCATTTCGAGTTCTTGTGTATGTGGTTGAGGGGCAAAGTTTAGATTATGGAATCGGGGAATGCGTTGTGCGTGGTGGCGATAGAGACGGCTGCCTTGGAAATTTAGTTCGAAGTAGAACTATAAGACGAGATATGCTCTCGAGAATAGATACTCTAAATGCGATGGGATTCCGATGCGGAAATATCGATCGGATTGTTGAGTGTCATGCCAGGATCGTGGTTCGGCACGATGCCATCGCGGGTGATGGATATATACTAAGGGAGTCTATAGCACACGTAAGATTGGAGCCAGGAGTAAGAATGGGAGTATTTATAGAAGACAGATCTTTGTTCCAAAATAAATATTAAAAAGTAAATGTATTGAATATATATCTTAGGAGGATAGAGCTTATGTGGAATATATTTCTCACCGAAAACTCTCTTCAAGGCGCCGGAACTCACGGGGTAATATGTATCCGTGATGAGGCCGGCCGAGTCCATCTCGGCGTACAGAGCCCGCTCGGCGAAGGCTTTTTTCAGATCGTCGAGCAGCCCGCTCGGGCCGAACGCCGTCTCAGGGTCAGCGCCGGCCAGCAACTGGTCCAGCAGCGCGTCAGGGATGTGAGGCGCTTTGCGTCGTGCCGCCGGGAACCTCCATCGGGTCCATTATGGCCGATCACACACGTAATTTCCGACAGGCCCGGGTGACGCGGATGGTGCGGCTTGCCTATCTGGCGCCGGAGATTGTCGTCGCATTCCTGGAGGGGCGGCAGCCGGCGGAGCTCACGGCGAACAGGCTGCTGCAGGACACCCGCTTGCCAATCGATTGGCAACAGCAGCGCCAAATGCTCAGCCTCCGCTGAGGCCGCGTCCCCACCACTTGCCGACAAGAAGGTAGTGCCGGAACGGCGTCTCAGAGACGCAGGTCGGCACCATCGCGCGCATCGGCCGGAGAGACTGTATCTGAAGGCACGCCAGGTTTGATCAATGCCGGGAATAGCGCGGAAACAGGCCACTTCTCGCGGTCATGCCGCAGAGACGCAGGGAATCTTAAATCGGCCCTGAAGGACTGGCGGGACATGCGGGATAGTGATGAGAACTATGTCTACTCCATAGCCCTCTAAAATTGAGGAACGAGCTTGCGGCCATTATGGGGTGGGTTGCGGACTGGCGGCTTTTTGCGTTGACGTGCAATTGCAGACGTAGCGGTATGGAGCAATTGAGCTAAAGTTACTATCTTGAGGTTGCTGTTTCAGATAACCTGCAAGAACACGGATGCGCATATCGACACGACCAGAACCGCCAACTTCAGGTCCGGATCGAGCTAATCGATAACGACGGTCTTCAGGATATCGATGAACGCCCGCAGGCCTGTCGGCACCTGGCGATGGCCAGGATAGTAGAGGAACAGGCCGGGATAGGTGGGGCACCATTCCTCCAGCACCGCGCGGAGGGTGCCCTGCTTCAGCCAGGGCTCGGCCAGGCGCTGTGGGACGAAGGCTATGCCAAGCCCGGACAGTGCCGCCTCCAGTATCAATTCGGTACGATTGAGCGTCAACGGTCCAGGAACCTCGACCGCCATCGCATGGCCATCCCGCTCGAACTCCCATTTATAGGGGCGCCCGTTCGGTGTGCGCGACCGGATGCAGACGTGTTGGGCAAGATCGTCGGGTGTCCGGGGCAACTCCCGTGCTTCGAGATAGGAGGGTGACGCCACCGGCAGCATCCGCGATAGGCCGCCGAACCGGACCGCCACCATGTCGAGCGGCACGGATTCTCCCAGCCGGAAGCCGGCGTCATACCCCTCCGCCACGATGTCGACGAAAGCGGGTTGAGCCACGAGGTCCACCGCCATCTCGGGATAACGTTCCAGAAAAACCGGGATGACGCTCCGCACCAGCAGGCTGGCGACGGTCTCTGAAGCGGTGAGCCGCAACAGGCCACTCGGGCGATCGCGAACCGCGTCGATCTCCGCCAGGGCATCGTCCAGATCGTGCAGGATCGATCGGAGCCGTGTCACCAGCCGCTCGCCCGCCTGGGTGAGCGACACGCTGCGCGTGGTGCGGTTCAGCAGGCGCGTACCCACCCGGGCTTCCAGCCCTGTCATCATGTGACTGATTGTCGAGGGCGCCATCTCCAGTTCGTCGGCGGCCTTGCGGAAGCTCCGATGGGTCGCGATAGCCGCAAGGGCTTTCAGTTCTGTCAGAGTTGGTTGGAAATTGGTGGCCATCTGCCACCATGCCATGCCAGATTGCATGGTTTATCACAATCAATCATCGCCGCTATCTTCCGGGCATCAGAAAAACCCACGAAAGGAATTTCGATGTCGCGGACATGGTTCATTACAGGCATCAATAGCGGTTTCGGCCGCGAGATGACCGAGCAACTCCTGGCTAGTGGCGAGCGCGTCGCCGGCACAGTGCGCAAGCTGGACAGCGTTGACGACCTCAAGACGCGGTATGGCGACCACCTCTGGACTGCGCGCCTCGACGTCACGGACATTGCCGCGATCAAGCAGGTCGTCGCACGGGCCTTCACCGATCTCGGCAAGATCGACGTCATCGTCAACAATGCCGGCTATGGCCTGTTCGGCCCTGTCGAAGGGCTGACGGACGAGCAGATTCAGCATCAGATCGACACCAATCTCGTCGGTCCGATCCAGGTAACGCGCGCGGCGCTGCCGCATCTGCGGGCTCAAGGCGGCGGCCGCATCCTGGCACTATCGACTTATGGCGGACAGGCTACCCATCCCGGCGCCTCGCTCTATCATGCGAGCAAATGGGGTCTGGAGGGCTTCTTCGACTCCCTTGCCGGGGAAGTGGCTGCCTTCAATATCGGCGTGACCATCGTCGAGCCGGGTGGCGCGCGGACGGCCTTCCGCAACGCCGCCGGCACGAGCATGGGGGCAATCCCCGATGCCTATAAGGAAACGCCGGTCGGCATCATGCTGGGTCGCCTTTCCGATCCAGGCTTCGTGGCGGCGGGCGATCCCGCCAGGATGGTGAGGCTCATGATCGACAGCGTAAGCCAGACACCGGTACCGAAACGGATCGTCCTTGGGACCGACGCTTTTACGATGATCCAAGAGGCGCTCACCGAACGACTCGCGGCCGTCGAGGCGCAGAAAGACCTGGCGTCCTCTACCGACTTCCCCGCTAGCACCTGACTAGGCGTCGCCGCGCAACCGCCCAACGGCAACTTTCGGCATGGCGAATTTCGAGAACGAATGGCGGATATGGGGTCGGATGCTGACCTCGCTGATTTTCAAAAATATACAGGGCGGTAGCGTGGAATCGGCGGTTTGCTATCTCACCCGATGGGATGCGGTGACCGGCGGCAATATCGCACTATAGAGAGTAAACGGCGGTGTAAGTGGCGGATGGGGTGGGATTCGAACCCACGATACGCTTTTGACGTATACGCACTTTCCAGGCGCGCGCCTTCGACCGCTCGGCCACCCATCCGCGAAGCGCCCGTCTCCGGGCGCTGTAAGGGCGCGGACCATAGTCAGGCCGCGCCCCGGTATCAACCCACCCTGGCGTCTTAAAAGCGCTTAGTCGGCGTATTGTCCGGCGGCTTCGATCAGCGGCCGCCATTTCGCGATGTCGGCCATCCAGAAAGCCCGGTGCGCGGCTGGCGTCGCCTGCTCCTGCGTCACCGGCGCGGTGCCGAGTTCGGCGAAGCGCGCGATCAGGCGCTGGTCACGCAGCGCCACCTGCAGCGATTGCGACAGGCGCTGGAGCACCGGTGCCGGCGTGCCGCGCGGTGCGTAGAGTCCGTGCCAGATCGTCACTTCCAGCCCTGGCAGCCCGGCTTCGGCCGCGGTCGGCACATCCGGCAGCGCCGCCACCCGTTCCCGCGTCGTCACCGCGAAGACCTTCACGGCACGGGCGCGGATCTGCTCGGTGGTGTTGGTGGTCTGGTCGCACATCAGGTCGATGCGCCCGCCCAGCATCTCCTGCATGGCGGGGCCGGTGCCGCGGAAGGGCACGGTCGTCATCGGCGCCTGCACCTGGCTCATCAACAGCAGGCCGCAGAGATGGCTGGCCGCGCCGATGCCGGCATTGGCGTAGTTGAGCTGATCGCGCCGCTGGCGCATCACCGCAATTGCCTCCGCCAGGGTATTGGCGGGGAAGTCCGGGCGCGCGATCACCGTCATCGGCACTTCGGTGATCAGGCCGATCGGCTCGAAGGCATTCACCGGGTCATAGGGCAGGCGGCGATACAGCGTCGGCGTGGTCGCCATGCCGATATGGTGCAGCAACAGCGTGTAGCCATCCGGCCGCGCCATCGCGACCCGGTTCGAGCCGAGCGTGCCGCCGGCGCCGCCGACATTCTCGACCACCACGTTCTGGCCCAGGTCGCGGCTCATCACCTCGGCCACCAGGCGGGAGACGGTGTCGGTCGGGCCGCCCGCGGCGAAGGGCACCACGATGCTGATCGGGCGCGTCGGATAGGCCTGCTGCGCCATGGCCGGCGCGGCCGCCAGCGCACCGAGCGCCAGGGCGCCCAGCAATCGACGGGTCAGTGACATGTTTCCTCCGGTTCTTGCTTCAATCATCCATCTTGAGCGCGGCGATGAAGGCGCTCTGCGGGATTTCCACCTTGCCGAATTGCCGCATGCGCTTCTTGCCCTCTTTCTGCTTGTCGAGGAGCTTGCGCTTGCGGCTGATGTCGCCGCCATAACATTTGGCGGTCACGTCCTTGGACATGGCGCTGATCGTCTCGCGCGCGATGACGCGCCCGCCGATCGCTGCCTGGATCGGAATCTTGAAGAGCTGCCGGGGGATCAGCTCCTTCAGCTTCTCGCAGATCGAACGGCCGCGGCGATCCGCCTGGCCGCGATGCGCCATGAAGGACAGCGCATCCACCGGCTCGCTGTTCACCAGGATGCTGATCTTCACCAGGTCGCCCGCTTCATAGCCATCCATCGCATAGTCGAAGGAGGCATAGCCGCGGCTGACCGATTTCAGCCGGTCGTAGAAATCGAACACCACTTCGTTCAGCGGCAGGCGATAGACCGCCATGGCGCGGTTGCCGACATAGGTCAGCTCCACCTGCTGCCCGCGCCGTTCAGAGCAGAGCGTCAGGATGGAGCCGAGATATTCGTCCGGCACCATGATGGTCGCCTTGATCCAGGGCTCCTCGATGGTGTCGATCAGCGACGGGTCGGGCATGTCGGCCGGGTTGTGCAGGTCGCTCAACTCGCCCTTGGTGCTGCGGATCTTGTAGACGACCGACGGCGCGGTCGCGATCAGGTCCAGGTCGAATTCGCGCGACAGCCGCTCCTGGATGATCTCCAGATGCAGCAGGCCGAGGAAGCCGCAGCGATAGCCGAAGCCGAGCGCGGCACTCGATTCCGCCTCGAAGTGGAAGCTCGCATCGTTCAGCCGCAGCTTGCCGAGGCTTTCGCGCAGCTTCTCGAAATCATCGGCATCGACGGGGTAGAGCCCGCACCACACCACCGGCACGCTGGGCTTGAAGCCCGGCAGCGCCTCGGTGGCCGGGTTGCGGTCATCGGTCAGCGTATCGCCGACATTGGTATCCGCCACCGTCTTGATGGCGGCGGTCACATAGCCCATCTCGCCCGGCCCGAGGCTGTCCACCGCCACCATCTTCGGGGTGAAGACGCCCACCTGTTCGACGGTATGGGCCTGGCCCTTGGCCATCATGCGGATCTTCTGGCCCCTGCGCAGATGGCCGTCCTTCACCCGCACCAGCACGACGACGCCGAGATAGGCGTCGTACCAGCTGTCGACCAGCAGCGCGGTCAGCGTCTTGCCGGCATCGCCGGTCGGCGGCGGCAGCCGCGTCACGATCGCTTCCAGCACGCCTTCGATGTTGAGGCCGGTCTTGGCGCTGATCTCGACCGCGTCATCGGCCGGCAGCCCGACCACATCCTCGATCTGCTGCCGCACCCGCTCGGGCTCGGCCGCCGGCAGGTCGATCTTGTTGAGGATCGGCACGATCTCGTGCCCGGCATCGATCGCCTGGTACACATTGGCGAGCGTCTGCGCCTCGACCCCCTGGGAGGCATCGACCACCAGCAGGGAGCCTTCGCAGGCGGCCAGGCTGCGGCTGACCTCATAGGCGAAGTCGACATGGCCCGGCGTGTCCATCAGGTTCAGGACGTAGGTCTTGCCGTCCTTGGCCGGGTAGGTCAGGCGCACCGTCTGCGCCTTGATGGTGATGCCGCGTTCCTTCTCGATATCCATGTTGTCGAGGACCTGCTCGGTCATCTCGCGCGCCGAAAGGCCGCCGGTGAGTTGGATCAGCCGGTCGGCAAGGGTCGACTTCCCATGATCGATATGGGCGATGATGGAGAAATTGCGGATCAGGCTGAGCGGCGTATCGGTCATGGGCATCCGGGGGAGCGCGGTCGCGCGGGAAAAGCCCGCCGGCACTCTTTGGGGTCAGATAGGACAAAAGCGCCGGAAATCAAAGCATCCCGCGCCCGGACAGGCTCCTGAGCCGGGGTTTCACCCCCGCAGCACCGCCCCGGTCGCCTTCGTGACCGCGGCCACGATCCTGGCGGCGACCGCCTCGATCTCGGCATCGGTCAGCGTCGCCTCGCGCGGCTGCAGCGTGACCTCGACCGCGAGGCTGACCTTGCCGTCCGGCAGCTTGTCGCCGGCGTAGCGGTCGAACAGCGCGACATCGGCGATCAGCGCCCGCTCGGCGCCGCGCGCCGCCTTCAGCACCGCTTCCGCGGCGACCGTCGCATCCACCAGGAAGGCGAAGTCGCGCCGCAGCGGCTGCAAGGGCGAGAGCTCCGGCGCGGATTTCTTCCGCCGCTTCGGCTCCGGCACGGCGTCCAGGAAGACCTCGAAGGCGATCACCGGCCCGGTCAGGTCGAGCGCCGCCGCGATTCGCGGATGCACCTCCCCGAAGGTCGCCAGCACCGTCTTCGGGCCTTGCCGCACCACGCCCGAGCGGCCGGGGTGGTAGAAACCCGGCGCATCGGCGGTGACGCTGAGTGCCGCCATCGGCACGCCGAGCGCGGTCAGCACGGCCAGCGCATCGCCCTTCGCGTCGAAGGCATCGACGGCGCGGGCCGGTGTCGCCCAATGGCGCGGCGTTTCGCCGGTGCGGATGCCGGCCGCGACCTGCAACTGCCCGTCCAGGCCGGTGCCGCGATAGGCGGCGCCAAGCTCCGACAGCGCCACCGCCGGATAGCCGCGCGCCGCATTACGCGATGCCGCCATCAACAGGGAGACGACCGGCGTCGGCCGCATCTGGTCGAGATCGGCCGCGATCGGGTTGGCGACCCGCAGCGCTTCCGGCGTGTCGCCGAACAGGGCTGCCGTCGGCTGATCGAGGAAGCCGTAGGTCACGCAATCCTGCATGCCGCGCGCCGCCAGCACCCGCCGCGCCAGGGTGGCGCGTGTCTGCTTCGCGGTGAGCGCCGCCGCCGGCACCGGGGAAGCGACGGGCAGGGAGATGGGCGCGATGGCATCGAGGCCGCGGATGCGCAGCACCTCCTCCACCAGGTCGGCCTCCGGCTCGATCGCCGCGCAGCCTTCCGCCGCGCGCGCCGCGCGCTCCGGCGCCAGGCCGGGCGCCTGGGTCAGCGCGCCGCCACCCGCGATGTCGTTGCGCCAGGACGGCACCGCGACCGTCACCTGCGCCGCGTCGCGTGCTTCGACCGCGAAGCCGAGGCGTTCCAGGATGCCGACCGCGTCATCCGCCGCCACATCGGCGCCGCCGAGGCCGGCCAGGCGCTCGAAGCGCAGCGTGGCGTCGCGCCGCCAGCCCGGTTCGGCGCCGGCTTCGCTGACCGCGCTCGCCTCGCCGCCGCAGAGATCGATGATCATCCGCGTCGCGGCTTCCAGTGCCGCCGGCATCAGCGCCGGGTCGATGCCGCGCTCGAAGCGCGCCCGTGCATCGGTGTTGATGGCGTGGCGCCGGCCCGACAGGGCGACCCGCACCGGGTCGAACAGCGCGCATTCGATGAAGCACTCGGTGGTGCCTTCGTCGCAGCCGGAGGGCTCGCCGCCGACCACGCCGCCCAGTGCCTCGGCGCCGGCATCATCGGCGATGACCCCGTCTTCCGCGGTCAGGGCATAGGTCTTGCCGTTCAGCGCCGCCAGGGACTCACCGTCCCGCGCCATGCGCATGGTCAGCGTGCCGCCCTTGACCTTGGCGACATCGAAGACATGCAGCGGGCGCCCGAGGTCGAAGGTGAACCAGTTCGTCACATCGACCAGCGCGCTGATCGGCCTGAGCCCGATCGCGGTCAGCCGGTCCTGCAGCCATTGCGGGGAGGGGCCGTTCTTCACGCCGCGCACCGCGCGCCCCAGCACCCAGCGGCAGGCGCGCGGATCGGCGATCTCCCACGCGAGCGGGGCGGGGTAGGCGGCCGGCACCGGCGCCGCGCTCCAGGGCTTCAGCGTGCCGAGCCCGGCCGCCGCCAGGTCCCGCGCCACGCCGCGCACCGACAGCGCATCGCCGCGATTGGGCGTCACCGCGATTTCGATGATCGGATCGTCGAGGCCGGCATACTGCACATAGGCCTGGCCGAGCGGCGCATCCGCCGGCAGGTCGACGATGCCGCTATGATCGTCGCCGAGGCCCATCTCCCGCGCCGACAGCATCATCGCCTCGCTGGCGACGCCGCGGATCTCGCCCTTCTTCAGCGTGATGCCGGTGCCGGGGATGAAGGCGCCCGGCAGCGCCACCACGCCCTTCATGCCGGCGCGCGCGTTCGGCGCGCCGCAGACCACGCTCAACAGCTTGCCGTCGCCGGCATCGACCTTCAGCGCGCGCAGCCGGTCGGCATTCGGGTGCTGCACCGCTTCGACCACATGCGCGATGCGGAAGGACGCAAGCGCGGCCGCGCGATCCTCGATGCCTTCGACCTCGAGCCCGATGGACGACAGCGTGGTGCTGATCTGGTCCAGCGTCGCGCTGGTCTCGAGGTGCTGGCGCAGCCAGGACAGGGTGAACTTCATGGCGTCACACTCCCTCCGCGAGCGAGGGCGGTGCCAGCGGATCCGCCGCGTAGTGCTTCAGCCAGCGCAGATCCGCCTCATAGAAGGGGCGCAGGTCGTTCATGCCGTGCTTCAGCATGGTGATGCGCTCGATGCCCATGCCGAAGGCGAAGCCCTGCCACTCGCGCGGGTCGAGGCCGGCATTGGCCAGCACCTTCGCATGCACCATGCCGCTGCCCAGGATCTCCAGCCAGTCCGCACCCTTGCCGAGCTCGCCGGTCTTGCGGTTCCAGCCGATATCCACCTCCATCGAGGGCTCGGTGAAGGGGAAATAGCTGGCGCGGAAGCGCACCGGCAGATCGGCGATGCCGAAGAAGGTGCGCAGGAAATCGACCAGGCAGCCCTTCAGATGCGCCAGCGTGATGCCGCGGTCGATCACCAGGCCTTCGACCTGGTGGAACATTGGCGAATGCGTCGCGTCGTGGTCGGCGCGCCAGGTACGGCCCGGCGCGATGATGCGGATCGGCGGTTCCTGGCCCAGCATGGTCCGCACCTGCAGCGGGCTGGTCTGGGTGCGCAGCACGATCTGGTGCCCATCGGCGTCGCGCCCGGGCAGGTAGAAGGTGTCCTGGTCCTGGCGCGCCGGGTGGTGGTCCGGGATGTTGAGGGCGCCGAAATTATGCCAGTCGCTCTCGATATCCGGCCCTTCGACGACCGAGAAGCCCATCGCGCCGAAGATCGCGGTCAGCTCCTCGATGGTGCGGCTGATCGGGTGGATGCCACCTTCCGCCGCGGTCCCGGGCGCCTGCGGCCGCGCCGGCAAGGTCACGTCGATGCGTTCGGCGGCCAGCCGGGCGTCCAGCGCCGCGGCGTCCAGCACCAGGCGCCGGGCTTCCAGCGCCGCTTCGATCGCCGCCTTCACCCGGTTCACCGCGGCGCCGCGTTCCTTGCGCTGGTCCGGCGCCACCGCACCCAGGCCCTTCAGCAGCCCGGTCAGCGTGCCGCTCTTGCCCAGCACGCCGACGCGCACGGCGTCCAGCGCCCGGAGATCGGCGGCGGCGGCGATCGCCGCTTCGGTATCGGCGCTGAGCGCCTGGAGGTCATCGGCGGACATGGGAGGGGTCCTCGCGAATGGCACGGACAAACAAAAGGCCGCGCCCCTGGTGGGGTGCGGCCCTTCGCCGAAATCAAACCCGCCTGAACTCAGGCGGCGGGGCGGCCGGCGCGGGCCTTTTCGACCAGCGCCGCAAAACCCTTGGGATCATCATAGGCGATGGCGGCCATCACCTTGCGGTCCATCTCGATGCCTGCCGCCTTCACGCCGGCGATGAACCGGGAGTAGGTCAGGCCATGCTCGCGCACCGCCGCGTTGATGCGCTGGATCCAGAGCGCGCGGAATTCGCGCTTCTTGTTCCGGCGGTCGCGATAGGCGTAGCGGAGCGCCTTCTCGACCCGCTCGAGAGCGGGGCGGTAGGCGTTGTTCGACCGGCCCACATAGCCCTTGGCCAGCCGCAGGATCTTCTTGTGCCGGGCGTGCTTGGTAACGCCGCGCTTCACACGTGCCATGGCTGCGTCTCCTTACCGCGCGCTGCCGTAGGGCATCCACTGCAGGACGGTCAGGCCGTCCTGGTGGCGCAGAACCTGGCTGCCGCGATTCTGGCGCTTCGCCTTGCTGTCGCGGGCGGTGAGGCAATGCCGCTTCTTGCCCGGGCCGGCCAGGACCTTGCCGCTGGCCGTCACCTTGAAGCGCTTCTTCACGCTGCTCTTGGTCTTCATCTTGGACATTTGGCCCTCCTCGGGGATGGCCGCCCTGCCTGCCGCACCATGCGGCAACGGGCGCTCCTCCGGCCGGGCATGTCCATAGGGGCCACGGCGCGGGGAGCGGGGCGTATAGCGGGGCGGGGCAGCGCGCGCAACCCTGCCGGCGCCTTACTGCGCCTGCCAGAGCCGCACGAAATCCCCGAGTTCCTGCGGGTTCAGGTCGGACACGGCCCAGAAGGCCATCCCATCCCGGTTCCAGCGGATGTAGTTGTACCCGCTATGGCTCCCCGTCGACTGCCCGCGCTCCAGGTGGCTGCCATCGGGCCAGACGTAGAGGTTGATCACGTGCTGGGCGCGCCGGTAGACCAGGGCGGCGACCGGCCGCCCGGCCATGTAGTCCAGCCGCCCGCCGGCCAGCGGGAAGCCCTGCGGCGCCAGGTCCGTCACCGGCGGGGCGAAATCCAGCCGGCCTTCGAACCAGGGCTTGACCGTGTGCTGGTCTGTGGAGACCACATCCATCAGGTGGCCCGGCTGCAGGGCACGGATATGGCCGGCGACCACCGTCTCCGGCAGGTCCGCCCCGCGCGGCAGCACCAGGACGAAGGCCAGGCTGGCGGCCAGGGCCATCCCCATCGCCGCCCCGCGCAGACGTGCCCCGCCGAGCCAGCGCCGGGCAGGTAGCGGTGCCCTGGCCGGCGCTGCCGCCGGCCGCGCGGACCGGGCCGCCGCGCCAAGCCGCGCCTGCAGGGCGGTGCGCAGCGCCTCCGGCGCGGGATGATAGGTCAGGCCGCGCTTCAGCTGCGGCACCAGCATCAGCAGCCGGTCCTGCAGGGCCTGACAGGCGGGGCAGGTCTCCAGATGGGCGGCCAGGCGGGCCGCTTCGGCCGGCGTCAGCTCACCATCCATATCGGCCTGGACCAGCAGGCGCCATTCCCCGGCGCACGCCTCGGTCATGCTGTCTCTCCTTCTTCCAGGCGCTGCGTCAGCGCCCGGCGCGCGCGCCAGAGTCGTGACATCACGGTGCCGATCGGCGTCTCGGTGACGCGGGCGATGTCCTTGTAGGAAAATCCCTCCAGCTCGCGCAGCACCAGGCATTCCCGCAGCTCCAGCGGCAGCGCCGCCAGGGCATCGTCGAGCCGGTCCAGCCCTTGTCGCCGCGCCAGCGCCGCTTCCGGGTCATGCCCGGGATCCGGCACCTCCAGCGCCGGCGCGTCGCCCTCCGGGCCGGTATCGTCCAGGCTCGCGGCCCGGCGGCGGTGGCGCGCGGCGAGCAGGGAATGGGCCGTGTTGCGCACGATGCGCAGCAGCCAGGACCGGGCATCGCCGCCACGATAGGTGTCGAAATAGTCGAGCGCGCGCAGCACTGCCTCCTGCACCACGTCCTGGGCGAAGCTGGCATCGCCGACCAGCCAGCGCGCCAGGTTGTGGGCCGCGTCCAGATGCGGCAGGACGGCGGTCTCGAAGGATGTCGGGGCATCCTCTGCGGCTGCGGGACTGCTCAGGCGACGCCATCGCATGCTCATCGCCTCCCTTGGCGCGGCCGGGCGCTCACGGCAGGATCCGCTTTCGCCGCGGCGGATATGGCAGCCCCGGCAGCATGCCGGTCAGCACCCCGTCGCGGCGGACCAGATGGTGGAACAGCGCCGCCGCCACATGCAGGCCGATCAGCGCCAGCAATGCGGTCGCGATCCAACCATGCGCCTCGAAGACGCGATGCGCGAGGGGCCGGTTCGCGACCAGGAGATTGGGCAGCAGCAGATTGCCGAACACCCGGATGCGGTCGCCATGCAGCATGCTGCCGGCCAGCCCGGCCAGCGGCTGCAACAGCAGCAGCGCATAGAGCGCCAGGGCATTGGCCCGCGCCGCGACCTGTTGCAGCCGCGGCATATCGGCGGGAAAGGGCGGGGCCGCGCTGCGCAGGCGGATTGCCAGGCGCAGCAGGGTCAGCAGCAGCATCGCGCAACCGAGTGAGCGGTGCAGCATCAGCAGCCGCGCCGCCTCTTCCCGGCTCGTCGCATCGGCGATCGTCCAGGCGAGCAGATAGGTGGCGGCCAGCGTGATCGCGCTGGCCCAGTGCATGATGCGCACCGCCGGCGCATGCGCCGGCACCGGCCCGGCCGGCCTCATCGCACGATGACCGTGCCCTGCATGTGCGGATGCAGGGCGCAGAAATAGTGGAAGGTGCCGGGGCTCTCGAAGGTGAAGGCGTAGCTGTCATTGGTGTCGAGCACCGGCGAGCGGCGCGTGCGGGGATTGTCCCGGTCCACGACATTGTGCGGGATGTCGTCGCGGTTGATCCAGGTGACCCGGGTGCCCGCGGCGATGGTGAGCTCCGCCGGCGTGAAGGCGAAGTTGTCGATATGAATCGCCGCCTCGGCGGGCTGGGCGCCCACCGAGGCGGCGAGCAGGGTGCCGACCGCCAGCGGGCCGCCGGCGATCAGGATGCGTCGGGTGATCATGGCCTTGCTTCCGAGTTTGTCCGTGAAGCATCCGATTCAGACCTGCGGGCCATGCGGCCCTCCGGTCATCGGACGCTTGTCAGTGGAGCGTCCGATTCAGACCTGCGGGCCATTCGGCCCTCCGGTCATCGGACGCTCAGGCGCCAAGCGGGCGGTCAATGATGGCCAGGCCGGCGCGGCCCTGGACCTGGGCGATGCGGGTGATGCCGAGCGTCGCGCGCAGGCGGCCGGCGGGCAGGTCCCGGATCGGGCCCGGCGACGCCGCGGTACCGGGTGCCGGCTGCGGGAAGGCGGTCGAACAGGCGGTGTGGAAAGCGACCTGCCCCTCGACCTTCTGCATCACCTGGTGGATATGCCCATTGAGCACGGTCACCGAGCCGAAGCGGCGCAGCAGCACCAGCGCCTGTTCCCCGTCATCCGTGCCCCAGCCCCATTCCTGGCTGACGGTCCAGAGCGGCACATGCGCGAAGACCACGATCGGCTGGCTGGCGGCCCGGCCGGCGAGGTCGTCCCGCAGCCAGGCGAGCTGTTCGGCGCCAAGATTGCCGAGCCCGCCCGCCCGCAGGTCCTGGACGTTGTTCAGGGCGATGAAATGCACGCCCTCCTGGTCCCAGCTGTACCAGCCGCGCGGCGCGCCCGGCGTGAAGCGGGCGAAGAAGTCCCGGCCATCCTCCTCGAGGACGTCGTGTTCGCCGGGCACGTAGCGGGTCTCCATCCGTGCTTCGCGGATGATCTGATCCGCCGTGTCGAACTGCGCCGGACGCGAAAGCTGGCTGACATCGCCGGTATGCAGCAGGAGGGAGGCATTGGCCCGCTCCCGCGCCACCAGCGCCACCGCTTCCCGCAGGGTGCCCGCGACATCGGTGTTGGGCGGATTGGCGAAGCCGATATGGCTGTCGCTGATCTGCAGGAAGCTGAACGCGCGGCCGGGGGCGGGGGTCTGGGCCTCGGCGCTGCCGAGCAGCCGGGACCGCGGCACGCCGCCGCTCATGGTCCAGAGCACGCCGGCGCCGGCCCAGGTCATGCAGTGCAGGAAGCCGCGGCGGCTCGGGCCATCGGCCTCGTCCGGGGGATTGCGGGTGTCGTCCATGGGAAATGCTCCGTCGGGGTGGTCCCGAGGAGCAGACCGGGGCGGGGTGCGGATTATTCGCGCCGGGGTGCGATTTTTTTGTCCCGCTCCACGGCTCCCGGCCCCGCCGCAACCCTGGGCCGCCGAGGTTCCCCTTGGACCGGGCGCCGCGACGGGGCATATCCCTGGCCATGGTCGCATTCCGCAAGATGCATGGGCTGGGCAATGATTTCGTCGTGCTGGACGCGCGCGGGGCGCCGCTCGGCCTGACGGAGGCGCAGATCCGCCTGATCGCGGACCGGCATTTCGGCATCGGCTGCGACCAGCTGATCAGCCTGGAGCCGCCGGGCGAGGGGGCGGATGTCTTCATGCGCATCCGCAACCCGGACGCCTCCGAAGCGCAGTCCTGCGGCAATGCCACCCGCTGCGTCGCTGCCCTGGTTGCTGCCGAGACCGGCAAGGCCCGGGTCGTGGTCCGGACCGTGGCCGGCGATCTGCCCTGCACCATCCTGGGGCCGGACCGGGTGATCGCCGATATGGGTGCCCCCCGTCTCGATTGGCGGGACGTGCCGCTGGCGGGGCCGGCCGATACGCTGGCGCTGGATATCGCCGAAGGCCCGGTGGCGGCCCCGGCCGCCTGTTCCATGGGCAATCCGCACGCGACCTTCTTCGTGCCCGATGTGGCGGCGCTCGACGTCGCGGCGATCGGGCCGCGGCTGGAGCATCACGCGGCCTTTCCGGAACGGGCGAATATCGGCTTCGCCCAGGTGCTGGCGCCGGACCACCTGAAGCTGGTGATGTGGGAACGCGGCGCCGGCATGACGCTCGCCTGCGGCTCCGGCGCCTGCGCGACCATCGTCAACGCGCATCGGCGCGGGCTGACCGGGCGGCGGGCGACCATCACCATGCCGGGCGGCGACCTCATCCTGGAATGGCGGGAAAGCGACGGGCATGTGCTGATGGAAGGCCCGGTCGCCACCGCCTTCGCCGGCAGCCTGGCCCTGTCATGACCGGCGAGCACAGCCTGGATGCGGAGGAGAGCGGCGGCGCGGGCGGCCCGCGCATGCTCACCTTCGGCTGCCGGCTGAACACCTATGAGAGCGCGGCGATGCAGGACCTGGCGACCCGGGCCGGGCAGCGCGACGCCATCATCGTCAATACCTGCGCGGTGACGGCGGAGGCCGAGCGCCAGGCGCGCCAGGCGATCCGCCGTGCCGGCCGCGAGAATCCCGGCACGCCCATAATCGTCACCGGCTGCGCCGCGCAGATCGCGCCCGATGCCTGGGCCGGGTTGCCCGGCGTCACTCGCGTCATCGGCAATGCTGACAAGCTGAAGCCCGAGAGCTGGGCGCTGGACGCGCCGCCGGCGCCGGTCACCGACATCATGGCGGCGAAGGAGACGGCGGCGCATCTCGTCACCGAATTCGCCGGCCGGGCGCGGGCCTTCGTCCAGGTGCAGCAGGGCTGCGACCATCGCTGCACCTTCTGCGTCATCCCCTATGGCCGCGGCCCGTCGCGCAGCGTGCCGATCGGCGCGGTGGTGGAGCAGGTGCGCGCCCTGGTCGCCGCCGGTTATCGGGAAGTGGTGCTGACCGGGGTGGACATCACCAGCTACGGTCCCGACCTGCCGGGCCAGCCGCGCCTCGGCCAGATGGTGCGGCGGTTGCTGGCGCTGGTGCCGGAGCTGCCGCGGCTGCGGCTGTCCTCCCTCGATCCGGTCGAGATGGATGAGGATCTGTGGCGCCTGATCGGCCACGAGCCGCGGCTGATGCCGCATCTGCACCTGTCGCTGCAGCATGGCGCCGACCTGATCCTGAAGCGCATGAAGCGCCGGCATCTGCGCGCCGACGCCATTGCCCTGGCGCGTCGCGCCCGCGACCTGCGCCCGGACATCGTCTTCGGCGCCGACCTGATCGCCGGCTTCCCGACCGAGACCGAGGAGCATTTCGCTGAGATGCTGGCGCTGGTCGAGGAATGCGGCTTGTCCTTCCTGCATGTCTTCCCCTTCTCGGCCCGTCCGAACACCCCGGCCGCGAAGATGCCGCAGCTGCCCATGGCCCTGCGGCGGGAACGCGCGGCGCGGCTGCGGGACGCTGGCGCCACCGCCGCCCAGCGCCTGTTCGCGACCCGGCTGGGACGGGAAGAGAGCGTGCTGCTGGAGCGCGGCGACCGCGGCCATACCGAGCAATTCGCGCCGCTGCGCATCCTTGGCGCGACCGGCGCGCCGGGTGAGCTGCGGCGCTTCAAGGTCACCGGCCTGGAGCCGCAGGGCCTGCTGGCGGAGGCGGCCTGATGGCGTTGCGATCGCTCTGGGGCCGCCTGACCGGCCGCGAGGAAGCGAAGCCCGATCCCGCCATCCAGGCGCCCGAGCCGCTGCCGCCCGTGCCCGAGGCGCCGCCGCCGGCGCCGGAGCTGCCGCCGGCACCGCCGGAGCCCGAGCCCGAATTGCCACCACCGGCGCCCGTGCCGGAGCCGCCACCCCCGCCGCCGGCGCCTGAAGCACCGCCACCCCCGCCGGCGCCCGTGGTGGAGGAGAAGGGCGGCTGGTTCTCCCGCCTCAAATCCGGCCTGTCCCGCTCCACCGCCCGCCTGACCGAGAGCGTCACCAGCCTCTTCGTCAAGCGCCGCCTGGATGAGGAAGCGCTGGAGGAGCTGGAGGAGACGCTGATCGCCGCCGATCTCGGCGTCGCTGCCGCGCGCCGCATCGTGGACGATTTCCGCAAGACACGCTTCGGCAAGGAA
>DASYDR010000073.1:0-7788 GCA_036499545.1 Roseomonas sp.
TCGCCGCGACAGTGGCGGAAGGCGTGCGCGTCGTCGCCTTCGGCGATCCAGGGGCCGCCTTCGCCTGGCTGGAGGACAACCAGCCGGACGTCATCATCACCGACTACCGCATGCCCGGCATGGATGGCGCCGAGTTCACCCGGCGCGTGCGTGCGATGCCGCATGGCGCCGACGTGCCGATCGTCGTCATCACTGTCTACAACGACCGCCGCTTCCGGCTGGACGCGCTGGATGCGGGCGCCACCGACTTCCTGCTGAGCCCGGTCGACCATTCCGAATTCGGCGCCCGCATCCGCAACCTGATCGCGTTGAACGCGCACCGGCAGATGCTGCGGCGCCAGGCGAGCGCGCTGCAGCGCGAACTCGACGACAGCGAACGCTCCCGCCAGCGCCTGCTGCATGACAGCCGGGAAGCGCTCGCCCAGGTGATCGACACCCTGCCCGCCCTGATCAGCGCGACGGGGCCGGACGGCCGCTGCGTCTTCGCCAATGCCAACCTCGCCGCCGCCCTCGGCCATGCGCCTGCCGACATCATCGGCCAGGACATGGCGGAACTGCTGGGTGAACGCGGCGCCCGGTCCCGCGATGCCGACCGGATGGTGCTGGAACGCGGCGCGGCCCTGCCGAACTACGAGGAGGAATTCCCCGACCGCGATGGCCGCGTGCGGGTCTTCCTGACCGCGAAGGCGCCGCTGCGCGATGCGGCGGGGGACGTGGTCGCGGTCCTCACCTCCTCCGTCGACATCACCGAGCGCAAGCTGGCCGAGACCCGGCTGCATCACCTCGCGCATCATGACAGCCTCACCGATCTGCCGAACCGCTTCTTCCTGACCGAACGGCTGCCGCGCGGCCGCCAGCACAGCCGGCGTGGCGACCAGCGCATGGCGCTGCACTTCCTCGACCTCGACCGCTTCAAGACCGTCAACGACGTCTTCGGCCATCATGTCGGCGATGGCGTGCTGCGCGCCATCGCCCGGCGCCTGCTCGGCTTGGTGCGCAGCGGCGACGTGGTGGCCCGGCTCGGCGGCGATGAATTCGCGGTGCTGCAGAACGGCGTCAGTTCCCCCGACGAAGCCGCGGCCCTGGCCGAACGGATCGCCGAAGCCGTCTCCCGCCCCTTCCTGATCGAAGGGCGGGAGGTCGTGGTCGGCAGCTCGATCGGCATCGCCCTCTATCCGCGCGACGGCCTGTCCGCCGACGAGCTGCTGCGCCGCGGCGACCTCGCCATGTACCAGGCCAAGGCCGATGGCGGCGGCAGCTTCCGCTTCTTCGAAGCCGGCATGGATGCCAGCGCCCGGCGGCTGATGATCCTGGAGACCGATCTGCGCTCCGGCTTGGCGCGGAACGAGTTCGTGCTGCTCTACCAGCCGCAGCTGTCGCTGCGCACCCGCCGGATCGTGGGTGTCGAGGCGCTGATCCGCTGGCAGCAGCCCGGCGGCGTGCTGCTGGAGCCGAAGGACTTCCTGCCGCTGGCCGAGGAGACCGGGCTGATCCGCCCGCTCGGCGCCTGGGTGCTGCAGGAGGCCTGCCGCCAGGCGGCGCAGTGGAACCTGCTCGGCTCCCCACCGCTGCGGGTCGCGGTCAATATCTCCCCCCTGCAGCTGCGCGGCGCCGATCTGGTCCGCACCGTGCAGACGGCACTGGCCGATACCGGGCTGGAGCCGACCCGCCTCGACCTCGAACTGACCGAAAGCGCCGTGATCCGCGACGCGGATGGCGTGGCGGAGACGCTGTCGCAGCTCCGTTCGCTCGGGCTCCGGATCTCGATCGACGATTTCGGCACCGGCTATTCGGCGCTGTCCTATGTGCGGCGGCTGCCGGTGGACCGGCTGAAGATCGACCGGTCCTTCGTCGAGAACCTGCGCCCGGGCAGCGCCGACGCGGCGATCATCGGCGCCATCGTGGCGCTCGGGCACAACCTCAATCTCGAGGTCGCGGCCGAAGGCGTCGAGACCGAGGAGCAGGTGCGCGAACTCGCCGCCTGCGGCTGCGATGAGGTGCAAGGCTATCATGTCGGCCGTCCGATGAGCGCCCAGGCGCTGTCGGAGCTGGTGCTCGACATGGCAGCGCCGGACGCGTGACCCCGGCGGGCCAGCCGTCCCCGGAGGGACCTCCGGCCCAGCGGCTGGCCAGGCTCAGGGCCTTCCTGCGCGCCGGCTTCGCGCGCAACCGTGACAGCGAACTCGAAATCGCCGTCAACCGCATCGTCTTCTGCGTGGTGGTCGGCACCTACATGGCGCTGGTGGCGCTGCCGCCGCCGACGACCCAGGTGGCGGCGGCGCTCTACGTCATCATCAGCCTCGCCCTCTTCGGCCATATCCGCCGGCGGCCGCGGCCGAGCACGCCGCGGCGCTTCATCGCGCTGCTGAGCGATATCGGCTTCCTCTCCTTCACGCTGCATGGCGGCGGCGAGGCGCTGTCGATCGTCAGCCCCATCTACCTCTGGCTGACCCTCGGCTACGGCTTCCGCTTCGGCGTGCGCTGGATGCATGTGGCGATGGTGCTGAGCGCCGTCAGCTTCGCGCTGGTGGCCACGACCAGCCCATTCTGGCGCAGCCAGCAGCACCTCTCCCTCGGCCTGTTGATCGGCTTCGTGGCGGTTCCCCTCTATGCCGGCACCCTGGTCCGCAAGCTGTCCAAGGCGCGGCGGGAGGCGGAGGCGGCGAACCAGGCGAAGAGCATCTTCCTCGCCGGCGTCAGCCACGAGTTGCGCACACCGCTCAACGCCATCATCGGCATGAGCAGCCTGCTGCGAGGGACCCGGCTGGATCCCGAGCAGCGCGAGATGGCGCGCACCGTGGATGGCGCCGCGCGGTCGCTGCTGTCGCTGATCGAAGGCATCCTCGACTTCTCGCGCGTCGAGGCCGGCGCCGCCGCCACCCGCATCGAGCGGGTGGAGCTGCCGCAACTGCTGATCGAGGTCGAGCGCATGCTGACCGGGCAGGCGCAGGACAAGGGGCTCGATTTCTCCTTCCACATCACCCCGCGGGTGCCGCTCGCGATCGAATCCGATCCGCGCCACCTGACCGCGATCCTGCTCAACCTCGCGGGCAATGGCCTGAAATTCACCGAAGCCGGCGGCGTCGTCATCGCCTTCGACGCGGAGCGGCGGCCCGACGGGCGCCTCGATCTGCGCTGCGAGGTCTCCGATACCGGCATCGGCATCCCGGGCGAGGCGCAGTCGCGGATCTTCGAAAGCTTCACCCAGGCCAACCCCGAGATCCTGCACCGCTACGGCGGCACCGGCCTCGGCCTCGCGATCTGCCGTCGCCTGGTCACCGCCATGGACGGCATCATCGGCGTGCGCAGCCGCCCCGGCGAAGGCAGCACCTTCTGGTTCACGCACGCCGTCGACGCGTCCGACCCGCAGCCGGTGATGCCGGCGGGCGCGGCGCTGCTGCTGCTGTCCCCTCCGGGCGATACCGCCGCCCCCGCCCTGCAGGCCCGGCTCCAGGCCGCGGGGCACCGGCTGCGCATCTGCGCCAGCATCGACGAGGCATTGGCCCTGGCGCGCCGCCTGACCCCGCAGGAGAACCGCGCGCTGATCGTGCTGGGCCCGCGCCTGCCCGCCGGGCTGCGGTCCATGACCGGCTTGCCGGTGATCCTCGCCACGCCGGACGCGGAGCCGGGCCTGCCGCCTCTCGCCCTGCGGCGGATCTGCCGCGCGCGGCTGTCACCGGAGGCCGACGCCAGTGCCTGGTCGCGCGCGATCGACATCGCGGTCGGCCCCGAACACAAGGATGAGGCGGCGCAGCCGCTGCCGGTCAGCGAAACCGCCCACACCATCCTGGTCGCGGACGACAACCGCATGAACCGCCGGGTGCTCAGCACCATCCTGGAACGTGCCGGCCACCAGGTCCTGCTGGCCAATGATGGCGAACAGGCGCTCGATATGCTGGAGGCCGGCGGCATCGACCTGGCGATCCTCGACCTCAACATGCCGGTGATGGATGGGCTGGAGGTGGTGAAGATGAACCGCTTCACCACGCTGGGTCGCAAGCAGCTGCCGATGATCGCCCTGACGGCGGATGCGACGCCGGAAGCCGAGGCGCGCTGCAGGGAGGGAGGATTTGATGCCTTCCTGCTGAAGCCTGTAGAACCGCGCAAGCTGCTGGAGACGATCGACACCATGATGACGGAGGCGAGGCCGGAACCACGACCGGCGGTCGCGGACATCAGCGAGCATCCGCGCTGGCGTTCGGGCGGCAGCGCGCCGCCCCCCCTGGATCCGGCCGTCATCGAGAGCCTGAAGACACTCGGCGGCCCTGATTTCGTGGAGGAGCTGGCGCAGGATTTCCTGGCCGATGCGGCGGCTCATCTGGATGCGATGGGCAAGGCCGCGGAGGCCGCGGACGTGACCGCCTTCCGCTTGGCCGCCCACGCCATGCGCAGCATCGCGGCCAATCTCGGCGCCCGGGCCGTGGAGGATTGCTGCCAGCGGGCAGAACGCCTGCAATCCCGCGAATTCGGCTCCGGCGCCCCGGCCGCGGTGGCGCGTGTCGCCGTGGAAATCGAACGCGTCCGGCGGGCGATCGCCGATTCCGGCACCCTTCCGGCGCAGACCGGCGGCTGATCGAAGCAGGCCGCCGCAAGAAAACACCCCTTCCGGGAGGGGGCGCCCCAATGCGCCCCCTGGCCCCATGGATCAGGACGCGGCGAAGGAAGACCGCGGCGCATGCACCGCTTCCATACGCCGGTCCTGCGCCGCGCCGAGACGCACCATCTTCCGCAGATCCATGTCGGACAGGCCGAGCGCCGCATCGACCCAGATGTCGACGATGTCGGACAGCTCCTCGAAGGTCACCGGGTTGGCCCGGCGCCGGGCACGATAGATCGCCAGGTGCGCGTTGTGCTTGCGGCTGTTCTGGGCGATGTACTGCCGGGTCGCGGCTTCCCCTTCACCGTCCTCGGCCAGCACGTCGACGACGCCGATGGCGTGCAGTTCTTCCGCCGTGTAGAGCCGGCCGCTCATCACCATCTTCTCCGCGGCCACGGGGCCGATGCGGCGGCCGAGGAAGCTCACGGCGCCCATGCCCGGGAAGAGGTTGAACAGCACCTCCGGCAGGCCGAACTTCGCGCTGCGCTCGGCGACGATCACGTCATGGGTCAGTGCGGATTCGAAGCCGCCGCCCAACGCGTCGCCCTGCACCAGCGCGATGGTCACGACCGGCAGGTCATACGCCACGGAATTGTTGTAGCCGATGCGGATGCAGGCTTCACCGTAGCGGCGCAGCCCGGCCCGATCGCCGGCCTTGATCCGCTCCGCGAAATGGCCGAGATCGCCGCCGAGGTTGAAAACCCCCGGGGTGAGCGAGGCCAGCACGTGATACTGCGCCGGGGCCACACCTGCCCCCGCATGGGCGAAACGCTCACGCAGCGCCTGCTGGACGGAAGCGCAGTCGCGCAGCAGCTCACGGCTGAAGCAAGGACGGCCGGGCAGCTGCATCCGGCACCAATGCGTGCGGCTCTGGGCTTCCAGCGTCACCTCGAGCGTCTCGTAGCGCGTGAAGGCGGAGTAGGCGACGGTGTCCAGCAGTTCGCTGTTGTCGTTGCGCAGGGCGGCGGGGGTTCCGATGTAAGTCATCGTGGCAGTCCCTTTCGGAGGGTGTGATCACGGTTGGTGTGGCCCCCTTCGAAAGACGCGGGGGCGCTGAGCTTTTCGGCTCACGCCCCCTGACGATACTGCAAGTATTATTTTTTTTGAATTTGTCCTCTATAATTTTATGTTTTTGGGATTGCGACTCTCTAATGCGTCATGCCGATATTTCAGCACACGCAAAACGTGTGTTAGGCATTGATAATTCAAGCCTGGAGGCTGACCTCCCGTACCATTGCGCCCGGGCGTTGAGCCAGATCGGGCAATAGCGTCGTGCCGAGCCCCGCGCCTTGCATCGGCAGGACGAAGCCCCGTTCGATGGTGGGCAGCACGGTGACCAGATCGCGGTACCAGGTTGCCAGCGTCGCCCGCACCACTTCCTGGAAGATCGCGGTCGGCGCATGCAGGGCGAGGTGCAGGGAGGCGACGAGCGTTACCGGGCCGGTGCAGTCATGCGGCGCCACCGGCCGGGCCCAGGCTTCCGCCAGGGCAGCAATCTTGCGTGCTTCCGTCAGCCCGCCGCACCAGGTCAGGTCCAGCATGACGATATCGGTCGCGCCCGCAACCAGCAGGTCGCGGAAGGCGACCTTGCCGCCAAGCGTCTCGCTGGCGCAGATCGGCACCCGCGCGCCGCGGCGCAGTTCCGCCAGGCTGGCGACGTCGTCCATCTTGTTGAGCGGATCCTCGGCCCAATAGATGCCGAGCGGCTCCAGTGCACGGCAGATGCGCATCGCCGCCGGCAGCGACCAGAGCGAATGCAGCTCCGCCATCACCTCGATCCGGTCGCCCACCGCGGCGCGGATCTTCTCGAACGGCTCCAGCCCGCGCTTCAGGTCCTCGAGCGAGATCGACTGCCCCTGGGTCGCCGCGGCGTACGGGTCGAACGGCCAGATCTTCATCGCCGCGTAGCCTTCCTCCAGCAGCGACTGCGCCAGCGCGCCGGCGTCGCGGGTGAAGGCGAGCTGATCGTCGTAAGGGCCGCGCGCGACATCGCCGCTGCCGATGTCGCGCCGCCCCGCGATGCTGCCGGACTGGCGGGAATTGTAGTCGTAGCCGGCGCAGGTGTTGTAGGCGCGGATCTTCTCGCGCGAGAGCCCGCCCAGCGCCTCATGCACCGGCACCCCGTGCCGCTGGCCCGCCAGATCCCAGAGCGCGATATCGACCGCCGAGGCCGCGCGCACTTCGGCGCTCGACGAACCGAAGCCGACATAGGGGGTCAGCAGCTGGCGCGAGATGCCTTCGATGTGGCGCGCATCGCGGCCGAGCAGGGCCGGCGCCACCTGTTCGTGGATCACCGCCTCCACCGCCTGCGCGCCGCGGAACGCCTCGCCAAGGCCGGTCAGCCCCTCATCGGTGGTGATCTCGACCCAGAGCAGGTTCGACCGCTCCGCGAGGCGGATGGTGCGCAGCTTTTCGATCTTCGCCATCGGATTCACTCGGCCCGGATGTTGTTGTGCCGGACCACCTCGGCCCAGCGCGCGACCTCGGCGCGGATATGCGCGCCCATCTGTTCCGGCGTGCCGCCGACCGGCGTCACCGCCAGCTCGGCCAGGCGTCGGCGCACCGTCGGATCCGCCAGCGCCCGCCCGAATGCGGCGTTCAGCGCCGCGATGGCGGCGGGCGGCGTGCGCGCCGGCGCCATGAAGCCGAACCAGCTGTCGATCACCATGCCCTGCACGCCGCCTTCCGCGAAGGTCGGCACCTCCGGCAGTTCCGGAATGCGCTCGGCGCTCGCCGCCGCCAGTGCCCGCACCGAGCCGGCGCGGATATGCGGCAGGATCGACGGCAGGTTGTCGAAGAAGATGTCGATACGGCCGGCGATCAGGTCGGTGATCGCCGGCGCCGAGCCACGATAGGGCACGTGGTTCATCTCGAGCCCCAACAGGCTGCGCAGCAGCTCCGGCCCCAGATGGTTCGAAGCGCCGACGCCGGAAGAGCCGAAGGTCAGCCCACCCGGCCGCGACCGTGCCAGCGCGATGACGCCCGCGATATCCTGTGCCGGCAGGTCGCGCCGCACCGCCATCACGTTGCGCACGGCGCCCGAGATGATTACCGGCGTGAAGTCGCGCAGCAGGTCGTAGCCGGGATTGGCGTAGAGCGCCGGATTGGCGCCGCAGGGGCCGAACGCGCATTGGATCAGCACGGTGCCGTCCGGCGTGCCGCGCGCGGCTTCCGCCATGCCGATATTGCCG
>DASYDR010000074.1:0-45826 GCA_036499545.1 Roseomonas sp.
GCCGGGGGTATCGAAGACGGTGGTGCCGGCCAGCGTCTGGACGGTGCCGGGCCCGCTGGTCGGGATGGAATAGGTGAAGTCGGGTGCGGTGTGGTTGAAGACGATGCGGCCATTGCCGTCACCGAACTGCACCGCCGCGGCATCGAGCGTGCCGGGCGCCACCGGGGCGCTGCCGGCCGGGGCGCCGAAATTCACCGTGCCGGTCGAACCCGGCTGCTCCGCCACGAACACCGTGCCGAGCCCCGGCGTGAAGTCGGTCAGGATGAGCCCGCTGGAAGGGTTGACGGGATCCGGCGTCGGATTGAGGCCGATCGCGCCCTGGCCGAGCGCGACGCGGCCGCCGTCGGAGAGGGTCAGCACGCCGGTGCCACCGGGGCCGCCGACATGCAGGTTGCCGACCTCGCCCACCGGGCCTCCCACCGGAGTCTGGCCAAGGATGTTCCAGACCGATCCTGGACCGCTGACGGTGGCGATGCCGGTGCCGCCATTCGCGCCGAGTTGCGGATCGGGGGATGGCTGGCCCGGCATGCTGGTCGCCTTGCCGCCGGACAGCACGTTCAGCGTGCCGCGGCCGCCGGGACCATTGCCGAACACGACCCCGCCGCCCAGGATCAGGCGGCTCGGCGTCCCATCCGCGGCGGCGCCATCGACCGTCACATCGGCGACGCCACCATCGCCGAAGACGGACGCGGCGCCGTTGCCCACGCCGAGGGCGATCTTGCTGCCGCTGAGCGCATTCACCGTGCTGGTCGAGCCCAGGCCACTGCCGAAGATGATGCGGTCGGAGGAGGACTGGGGCGAGATGCCGATATCCGCACCGTCGGCGACCAGATGCGCCGCGCCGCCCTGCGCCCCGAAGACGATGTCGCCCGCGGTATCCGTGGAAAGGGCGACGGAACCGCCATAGGAGGACTGATCCGTTCCCGCCCCGAGCACGTTGATGCGTGCCACCGAACCGGACCCGACGCCGAAGGTGAAGGTGCTCGCGAAGAGCGAGATATTCCTCGTGACGCCGTGGAGGTCGAAGGTCAGGGTCCCGGACCCGCCATTGGCCCCGACCGTGAGATTGCTCCCCGCATCAAAGGAATGGTCCCCTATCGACCCTGGGGTGAGGAAGCGGAAGGTCACGTCGCCGGTCGTATTGCCTGCGCTGCCGATGGCGAGGCTGCCGATGGAAAAGGATGCGCCGCCATTGAACGCCGACAGGTCGGTGATCGTGGCATTCGGGGCAATCGTGTTGACGATCACCGCGGCTCCTTCGGGTGGTGCGGAAACGGGAATTCCAAGCAGGGTCCAGTTGCCCAACCCGGCCCAATCGGTCGAATTCGCGCCCGTCCAGTTGAAGCTTTGAGCCCGCGCCGCTGGCGCGATCGCGACCAGCGCCGCCGAGAGCAGCAGCCAATGGCGCAGCGAAGCGCCCGCCCTGCCGGCACGCACAACCGGCCCGGCGCACCTGTCCGTCAAATCGCCCTGGCGAGACTGCATCCGCTTCTTCCACCCCTGCTTAGACCCGGCACTTACCGCAATGGCCTGGGCCCGTTCCCGGATGAGGTCCTCCCCCGCCTGAGCAGCAGGATCTCGTCTCCAAAGGAGACGATCGCGATCGCCCGCAGCCCGGGCGTCAGCAATGGGAACCTCATGCGGCGACGCACGCACGACCAGCAGCGACCATCAAGGCTTTTCGTCCGGGACTGCGATTCCTATTGTGACTATAAGACTAAATACACGTTAAACGCGCATCGCTGGCTTGAGTCCACTCACCTTGCCACAAAATTTCGGATAAAATTCCCACTTTCCAGAAATTCTGACCGCTCCTTATCCAGACCATGAACTATAAATTCGTATACGATTCTTCTACCCATGCATCCGCGCAGATTATTTCAGGGTGTGGTGAATCAGGACTGCCATCCGCGCGCACCACCCGACCCGCGTGCCGACATCATCGGAAAATCACGTCTTTCATCGCAGTCGATTTGACATGCGAATGACGCCAGGCCGGACGCCCGGCCCGCAAACCCGTCGATGCCGGCCATCAGCCGGCGGCGGGGGCGCTGGTGCCGGCCGCGACGGCCATGCGAGACTTCGGCGTGGCGATGGAATCGGGTTCCGTCCCGCTCGAACACTCCCCTTCGCGCTGAGGCTCGCATCCATGGACGCTCCCGCATCGCCGGCCCAATGGCCTGGCGTGCCGCCCTTCTATCGGCAACCGGCCGTGCTGGATGGCGACCGGCATCGCAACCACGGACTGCTGCCCGATGCCCGCTACGGCTTCGCGGCGGAGAGCACCGCGATCGTGATCGGGGTCGGCGAATTCATGCCGGCGTTGCGCCACTACCCGATCGTGTTCACCGATGCCGCCGATCCCATGCCGGTCGCCGTCACCGGGCTGACCCGGGGGCGGAACCTGTTCGTCAGCAGCGAAGGGACCTGGCGCCCGCAGCACTACGTGCCGGGCTACCTGCGGCGCTATCCGTTCATCCTCAGCCCCTCGGCGGATGGCGAAACCGCCACGCTGCTGGTGGATGAAGCCTGCCCGCGCTTCGTCGATTCCAGCCGGCACCGGCATGCGACGCGGCTCTTCGACGATGCGGGGGATGCCGCCGCGGCGGCGCAGGAGGTCATGGCCTTCTGCCACACGGCCCATCAGGAGCAGCAGCGGACCGTCGCCTTCGCGCGGGCGTTGCGTGAGGCCGGGCTGCTGGCGCCGCGCAACGTCCAGATCCGGACGCCGGGCGGCGGGCAGCATGCCGTGGACGGCTTCCAGCTGGTCGAGGAAGAGAAGTTCCGCGCCCTGCGCGGCCCCATCCTGGAAGCCTGGCAGGCCCGCGGCTGGCTGGACGCCATCGCGCTGCACCTGGTGTCGCAGCAGAACTGGCTGCCGCTGGGTGAATTGCAGGACCAGCGCCGGGGCCGATAGGCCAGGATAATCATTGTACGCGGCGCGGCCGCGGCGGAAGCTTTCGCGATGGACGCCACCGACCGCCGCATCCTCCGCGCGCTTTCGAACCAGGCCCGGCAGACCAATGCCGAACTGGCGGAGAGCGTCGGCCTCTCGCCCTCCCCCTGCTGGACGCGGGTGAAGCGGCTGGAGCAGTCGGGCGTCATCCAGGGCTACCACGCGCTGCTGGACCAGGCGGCGCTCGGCCTGCCGGACACCGTCTTCCTCGAAATCCAGATGGAAAAGCACGACGACGCCATCCTGCACCGCTTCGAGGAAGCGGTGGCCGCGATGCCGGAGGTGCTGGAAGCCTGGCTGGTCACCGGCGAATACGACTACGTGCTGAAGCTCGCGGTCGGCGGCACCGCGGGCTACGAGAAGCTGCTGCGCGAGAAGATCTACCGCCTGCCCGGCATCCGCCACACCCGTTCCAGCTTCACCCTGCGCCTGCTCAAGCGCCGCTTCTCACCGGACCCGGGCTGACGACGAATCGCCGCCCGATTGTGGAGGGGTCACCCCAGGGGATGCGGGGGCCCGCGGCGGCGAGGCTGCACATCCGCCCCGTCGCACGGAGGGTGGCGCGACAGGCGATCAGGCGGGCAACGGCGGCCAGGCCGTTTCGATCCACGCCCTCGCACGGAGGACGACTCCCGCACCGCGCCCACCAGGGGACCGTCAGGCTGTTTCTATCCACGCCCTCGCACGGAGGGCGACCCCAGCCCATCCGCCGGCCGGTGTCGCAGTAGCGCGTTTCTATCCACGCCCTCGCACGGAGGGCGACGTCGGGTCGCGCTCCTCGGCGGCGAGTTGCTCGAAGTTTCTATCCACGCCCTCGCACGGAGGGCGACCAGACGCCGGCGCCTCCGACGCCATCGTTTGGGTGTTTCTATCCACGCCCTCGCACGGAGGGCGACTCCCGGGCAGCCTGTGATGACGCCCAAGCTTGCGTTTCTATCCACGCCCTCGCACGGAGGGCGACGGGACGGCCAAGGCGCCCCCGGCCAGGCCGCCCACGTTTCTATCCACGCCCTCGCACGGAGGGCGACGAAGACGCCATCGCGGAGGCCGCTGCCGAGGAAGTTTCTATCCACGCCCTCGCACGGAGGGCGACCCCCGCGCCTCTCTGGCCGCGGCAAGCGCGAGTTGTTTCTATCCACGCCCTCGCACGGAGGGCGACTCCCACGGGTCGACCAGCGCGCCGTGTCGGCGGCGTTTCTATCCACGCCCTCGCACGGAGGGCGACGAGGCCGCGCGCGAGATCGATCGGCTCGCCGACGTTTCTATCCACGCCCTCGCACGGAGGGCGACCTTTGCCTCGGTCGACAGCACCGACGTTGCCCAGTTTCTATCCACGCCCTCGCACGGAGGGCGACGCGCCGCCGCTATCCACCGCGACCAGGCGCGCCATGTTTCTATCCACGCCCTCGCACGGAGGGCGACATCGCGGCAGATGATGGTCACGATCGCCCTGCAGGTTTCTATCCACGCCCTCGCACGGAGGGCGACACATCATCAGAGGCTGACCATGGCCGAAGCCCAAGTTTCTATCCACGCCCTCGCACGGAGGGCGACCTCGGCGGTCCACGTCGGGCCGCACCGATCCCGCGTTTCTATCCACGCCCTCGCACGGAGGGCGACGTCACGGATGAGGTTGTTCTCCGGGGTGACGAAGTTTCTATCCACGCCCTCGCACGGAGGGCGACACCGGGATCGCGTGAAGGTCGCCCTCCGCGGGAAGTTTCTATCCACGCCCTCGCACGGAGGGCGACGCGTCAGCGGTGGCGACGAAGCTCGCGATCGAAGTTTCTATCCACGCCCTCGCACGGAGGGCGACGCGGGGGCGGTGGTGGTGGGGGCACCGGTGGGACGTTTCTATCCACGCCCTCGCACGGAGGGCGACGTGGCTCGAGCCACCACGTTCCGCCGATCTGCACGTTTCTATCCACGCCCTCGCACGGAGGGCGACTTGCTGGCCGTCCAGCGGCCGGACCCGTCCTGGGCGTTTCTATCCACGCCCTCGCACGGAGGGCGACTCCAAACGGCCGCGGACCAGGCGGTCGCCCTGCAGTTTCTATCCACGCCCTCGCACGGAGGGCGACCTCGAGCACGTCATCCGGGCCCGCCTGCCGATCGGTGTTTCTATCCACGCCCTCGCACGGAGGGCGACCCCATGGAAGCGTTCCCATTTCTGCAGCTTGGACGGTTTCTATCCACGCCCTCGCACGGAGGGCGACGTGTCCGGTCGTCGCCTTGGGACCCATCTTCGTGTTTCTATCCACGCCCTCGCACGGAGGGCGACCGAATGTGGCGCTGAGTTCGTCCGTGTCGAAGCGTTTCTATCCACGCCCTCGCACGGAGGGCGACCGCCGCGGTGCCGTTGCTGCCCTGGGGGAAACCGCCGTTTCTATCCACGCCCTCGCACGGAGGGCGACGGCCGCGAAGTGTGACCTGGTTGCCGCCCTCGATGTTTCTATCCACGCCCTCGCACGGAGGGCGACCCTTGAGGTTGCTGGCGGTGGACAGGCCGATGCCGTTTCTATCCACGCCCTCGCACGGAGGGCGACTCGAGCCAGCGCTTCAACGTCGGCTGGGAGATGTCGTTTCTATCCACGCCCTCGCACGGAGGGCGACCAGGTGTTCGACTTCCGCCGGTTCACCTCGCGCGGTTTCTATCCACGCCCTCGCACGGAGGGCGACTCGCGGACGAAGGAGGAGATGCCGCGGCCAGCCGGTTTCTATCCACGCCCTCGCACGGAGGGCGACTCGACGGCGGCCCGGCGTTTCCACAAGCCCATTCTGTTTCTATCCACGCCCTCGCACGGAGGGCGACCACCACCGAACAGGGCGAGATCGCCGTTCGCTGGGTTTCTATCCACGCCCTCGCACGGAGGGCGACCGCTGGATGACGCAGTCCATCAGGCGCGGTGGGCGTTTCTATCCACGCCCTCGCACGGAGGGCGACCTCACGGGCAGCTGCTCGCAAGCTCAGGTCATGCAGTTTCTATCCACGCCCTCGCACGGAGGGCGACCCCAGAAACCCCAGTAATTCCTTCTCTTTTGGAGTTTCTATCCACGCCCTCGCACGGAGGGCGACTCCCCTCGAGGAAGCGCGACCCGGATTGCTGGACGTTTCTATCCACGCCCTCGCACGGAGGGCGACCGAGCGTATCCGCCTTGAGGCCGGCCATCCGCAAGTTTCTATCCACGCCCTCGCACGGAGGGCGACGCGCTTACGGCGCTCGCGCATTTCGCCGTGCGCTCCGTTTCTATCCACGCCCTCGCACGGAGGGCGACGAGATGCGCAGCCTGATCCAGCAGCAGCAGCGAGTTTCTATCCACGCCCTCGCACGGAGGGCGACGCATCGGCTTCTCGACGTTGTCCGTCGGATCGATGTTTCTATCCACGCCCTCGCACGGAGGGCGACTTCGGAAGGAAACTGGGAGTCGTGGTCGGGGGGAGTTTCTATCCACGCCCTCGCACGGAGGGCGACCTGCTGACCGGATCGGCCTATCTGACCGCGGCCGAGTTTCTATCCACGCCCTCGCACGGAGGGCGACGCAAGGTGAAGGTGACGTCGACCTTGCGCTTGACGGTTTCTATCCACGCCCTCGCACGGAGGGCGACCGAGCAGACCGGCCCCTGGGGCGGCCCTGTATACGTTTCTATCCACGCCCTCGCACGGAGGGCGACATCGAGAGGCGGCCCGGGTGCGGGCGCGGGAGGCAGTTTCTATCCACGCCCTCGCACGGAGGGCGACGCAGGGCCAGATTGCCGAGTTCCTGGCCGCCCAAGTTTCTATCCACGCCCTCGCACGGAGGGCGACGCAGGATCTGGTGGAGCGCGGCTTGCCATTCGATGTTTCTATCCACGCCCTCGCACGGAGGGCGACCGCCCCATGCATATCTCTCCGAACAGCCTCGCGAAATGCGCTTCTTTGCGCGAACCCCGACCGCTTCTGCAGCACCCATACCCGGCGCCCGCCCGCCATCCTGCCATGCTGTTGTGAATCCTCGGTTTCCGCTGGCGCGAACCGGCCGGGCCCGCGGTGTCCGCTTCCGGTTCGCGGGCGGCGGGGTGCATTCGCCGCCGCGGCAGTTCCACGCCACCGACACCATGCCGCGGGGCCTGATTTCCCCCCGACGGCATCTGCTCTACACCATCATCCCATGATCCCTCTCGCACTCACCATCGGTGAGCCCGCCGGCATCGGGCTGGAAGTCACCGCCGAGGCCTGGGCGGCGCTGCGCGCAGATGGGCCGGCCTTTTTCCTGATCGGCGACGCCGATGCGGTGCGGGGCGCCCCGGTGCGGCGGATCGCGGCGCCCGAGGAAGCGGGCGGCATCTTCGGGGAAGCGCTGCCGGTGCTGCACCGGCCGCTGCCGACGCCGGCGGTGCCGGGGCGGATCGATGCCGCGCATGCGGCTTCGGTGATCGGCTCGATCGAGGAAGCGGTGGCGCTGGCCCGCGCCGGCCGCGCCGGCGGCGTGGTGACCAACCCGATCCAGAAGGCCTCGCTCTACGCGGCCGGCTTCAGGCATCCCGGCCACACCGAGTTCCTTGGCGAGATCGCCGGCACCGGCGTGCCACCGGTGATGATGCTCGCCTCCCCCATGCTGCGCGTGGTGCCGGTGACGGTGCATGAGCCGCTGGCCACCGCCATCGCCCGGCTGACGCCGGGACTGATCGCCGAACACGCCCGCATCGCCCATGCCGCGCTGATCCGGGACTTCGGCATCGCCGCGCCGCGCCTGGCGGTCGCTGGCCTCAACCCGCATGCCGGGGAAGCGGGCACGCTGGGGCGCGAGGATATCGAGGTCGTGGCGCCCGCGGTCGCGATGCTGCGGGCCGAGGGCATCGATGCGCGCGGCCCGCTGCCGCCCGACACCATGTTCACCGCCAAGGCGCGGCCCGGCTATGACGCGGCGATCTGCCTTTACCACGACCAGGCGCTGATTCCGATCAAGGCGCTCGACATGGATGGCGGCGTGAACGTCACGCTCGGCCTGTCCATCGTGCGCACCAGCCCGGACCACGGCACCGCGCTCGACATCGCCGGCCGCGGCGTCGCCGATCCCTCCTCCCTCATCGCCGCGATCCTGCTCGCCGCCGCCATCGCCCGGAACCGCATGCCATGACGCCGCTCCTGCTCTCGGTGAATGTCGACCATGTCGCGACGCTCAGGAATGCGCGCGGCGGCCAGCATCCCTGCCCGGTCGCGGCGGCGCAGCTGGCGATCGCCTCCGGCGCCGACGGCACCACCGTGCATCTGCGCGAGGACCGCCGCCATATCCGCGACCGCGACCTGGAACGCATCGCCGCCGAGGTCGCGGCGCCGCTGAACTTCGAAATGGCGGCGACCGAGGAGATGATCGCCTTCGCCGAGCGGCTGCGCCCGCATGCCTGCTGCATCGTGCCGGAGAAGCGCGCGGAGCTGACCACCGAAGGCGGGCTCGACGTGATCCGCGCCGGCGCACCGCTGGCCGCGAGCGTCGCGCGGCTGCGCGCGGCGGGCGTGCGCGTTTCCATCTTCGTCGAGGCCGATCGCGCCCAGATCGAAGCCGCGGCCGCGATCGGCGCCCAGGTGGTGGAGTTGCACACCGGCGCCTATGCCGATGCGGCGCCGGACGCGCGCGCGCCGCATCTGGCGCGGCTCGCCGCCGGTGCGAAGATGGCGGCGGCGGCGGGGCTGGTCTGCCATGCCGGGCATGGCCTGGCCTATGACAGCGTCGGCGCGGTCGCCGCCTTCCCGGAAGTCTCCGAAGTCAGCATCGGGCATTTCCTGATCGGCCAGGCGGTGTTCGAAGGCCTGCCCGCCGTCATCGCCCGTTTCAAGGCACTGATCGCGGCGGCGCGCGGCGGCGCGGACCCGATCTAGGGTGCGATGACTTGCGGCGGCAACGCCGAAAAGTCTGAATCGCGCGATCAAACGAAGTTGCCGGCCCGCCTTGCCGCGCGTCTACTGGCGGCAAGAAAAGCGGGAGGATGGCGGTGGACGACGCGGTCGCGGGTGGCGCCCTGGATGGGCTGGTGGTGCTCGACCTCACCAATTTCCTCTCCGGTCCCTATTGCACCATGCTGCTCGGCGACATGGGCGCCGATGTCATCAAGGTGGAGCGCCCGGATGGCGGCGACGATGCCCGCCGCATGCCGCCCTTCGTGGATGGCCGCAGCGCCCCCTTCGCGGTGTGGAACCGCAACAAGCGCAGCATCGCCGCCGACCTGAAGCAGCCGGCCGACCTGGCGCTGGTGCGCCGGCTGGCACTGCGCGCCGACGTCCTGGTGGAGAATTTCCGCCCCGGCACGCTCGACCGGATGGGCCTGGGTGCCACGGCGCTGCGGGCGGCGAACCCGCGGCTGGTCTATTGCTCCATCTCCGGCTTCGGCCAGACCGGTCCCTGGGCCGGGCATGGCGGGCTCGACATGATGGCGCAGGGCATGTCCGGCCTGATGGCCGGCAATGGCCCGCCGGATGGCGAGCCCTATCGCCTGCCGATCGCCATCACCGACGTGACCGCCGGGATGTTCGCCGCCGTCGCGGTGCTCGGCGCGCTGCAGGCACGCCACCGCACCGGCCAGGGCCAGCATATCGACCAGTCGCTGTTCGAGGCCGGGCTGTCGCTCGGCGTCTATGAGGCGGCGCATGTCTTCGCGCACAACACCCGGCCGCAGCGGCTGGGCCAGTTGCACCGCGGCTCCGCGCCCTATCGGGTGTTCCGGACCGCCGATGGCCACATCACCCTCGGCGCTTCCAAGGAGAAGTTCTGGCGCGCGCTGTGCGGGATCATCGGCCGGCCGGACCTGCCGGACGACCCGCGCTTCCGGACCAATGCCGATCGCGTCGCCCATAACGCCGCGCTGATCCCGCTGCTGCAGGATGTGCTGGTACGGCAGGACAGCGCGCATTGGCTGGCGCGGTTCGGCGAGGCCGGCATCCCGTCCGAGGCGGTGCTGTCCTATGACGAGGCGCTGGCGCATCCGCAGGCCATGGCGCGCGGCGCGGTGCAGGGCTTCGCCGACCCGTCGCGCGGCGCGCTGCCGCAACTGGCACCGCCGGTGCGGCTGGATGCCACGCCGGCGACGATCCGCCGCCGCGCGCCCGACCTCGACGAGCATGGCGCGGAGATCCGCGCCTGGCTGGACCTGGCATAAGGACGGCCGATGCGCCCGGCATGACCAGGTTGCCTCCATCGTCCTTTCCGTTCCTTTCATTCGCGGCGCCTAAGAGGGCGTGATGCGCCTTGCCGCCATCCTGTCCTCCCTCCCGCTGGCCGCGCTGCTCTGCGCCCCGCCGGCGCGGGCGCAGGAGGATCCCTGGGGTCTCTGCCGGCCGGCGATCGAACGTGCCGCCGCGGAAGCCGGCGTGCCGCCGGCCGTCATGCTGGCGATCGCGCGCGTCGAAAGCGGCCGCCGCGACCCGCTGACCGGCCGGATCGAGCCCTGGCCCTATGCGCTCAACGCCGGGGGCGAAGGCCGCTACGCCGCGACCATGGCGGAGGCGATGGCGCTGGTGCAGGGCTACCAGGCGCGCGGCCAGCGCTCGGTCGATGTCGGCTGCATGCAGGTCAACCTGCTGCACCATCCGGCGGCCTTCGCGAGCCTCACGGAGGCCTTCGACCCGCTGGCCAATGCCCGCTACGCCGCCGGCTTCCTGCGCCGGCTGGAGCAGCAGGGCGGCTGGGAGGCGGCGATCGCGCGCTACCATTCCGCGGTGCCGGAACGCGGCGAGCCCTATCGGGCGCGGGTGATGGCGGCGATGGCCGGGCTGCCCCTGCCGGGCGGCGTCGCGGCGCCGCCGATGCGCGACCCGCATGTCATCGTGATCACCCGCACCACGGCCGCGGCCGGGGTCGAGATCGTGCGTGGCCGCCAGACCCAGGTGGCACCGGGGCGGGGGCCGTCCGTCCTCATCATCCAGCGCCGATAGACCCTGATTTCAACGGCCTGGAAGGCCGCGGCCGCTGGTGCGGGCACGGATTTTCCTTCTGTTAAGACAAGCACCGTATACATTTCTGACAACACGGTTTTGTTATCGACAAATCACCTATTTGTCAGAACGGCGCCGACGCTCCCCCGGCTCGGCAATGAATCACAACCACCAGTTGCGTTTCTCAACGTGAACCCCCGACGGAATACCAGGATGCCATCCCCCCAGCATGGCGGCGATGACCGGCGCGACCACGCCGGCATCACAGCCTAGGATCGGAGGTCCTCGCCGGAGCGATCCGGCGCGAAAAACGGATCATGCGCCATGGCCCTCTTCCCGTCCGAGCCGATGCTGTGGCTGCCGCTGCTGGCGGCCTTGGCGCTGCTGCTGTTCGCCGCGCTGCACGACCTGGCGGCGCGCATCATCCCCGACTGGGTCTCGCTGACGCTGCTGCCGATCGGCTTCTGGCTGCGGTTCTGGGACGGCAATGCGCCCTGGGCGGTGCTGGCGACGGTGCTGATCTTCGCCGCGGCGGTGACGGCCTGGCGGTTCGCCGTGCTGGGCGGCGGGGATGTGAAGCTGCTGACCGCGGCGACGCCGCTGCTGCCGCCGGCGGACGTGCCGACGCTGCTGATGGCCGTGGCGCTCGCCGGCGGCGTGCTGGCGCTGGTCTACCTGGCGCTGCGTCCCCTGCTGCGCGGCGCGCGGCGCGGGGCACGGCCTGCCGGCCTGCCGGCCCGGATCTGGCGGGCGGAGCGCTGGCGCATCGGGCGCGGCGGCCCGCTGCCCTATGCGATCGCGATCGCGGCCGGCGCCGCCTGGGCGATGCTGAAGGCCGGCCCCGGCGTCTGACGCCACGGCGGCGGCCGTGCGGCGCGGGGCTTTTCGCCCCTGACGTGACCGACCTGCCGCGGTTTCCGGATGGACCCGCAAGAATCCTGCCCGGCTTCGCCCGGGCCGAGGACGGCCGAGCGCGCGTTTCCGGGACGCGCTTGGTCCGCCCGCCCCGCCTCCCCCGGCGGGCGGGCATGTCTCCCGGGATCACGCCGCCCACCGGCGGCTTTTCCGAAGGATGCACCGCATGCTGATGCTCACCTCCACCATTCGCGACGCCCTGCAGGACCGCCGGGGCATCACCGCCCTGGAGTACGGCCTGATCGCGGCCCTGATCACCGCCGTCGTGATCCCGGCGCTGGTCCTCCTCGGGCCGAAGGTCGGCACCGCGATGAACAACCTCGCCAACGCGTTCTGAACGGGAGATCGGCGCCGGCGGAATCATGCGCCGGCGCCGGCCCCAACCCGCCGCCACCTCATCCCGGAAGCGCTGCCGGCCCGCCCCCTTTCCGCCGGCCGGAAGAGCATTGAAACGGCCGCTTTCTCCAGGAGCCCGCCATGTTGCGCGCGCTGCTTTTCGTCATGATGGCGCTGGGCTTCGTCGGCATGGGCGTCATCGCCTGGATCGGCCTGAGCCCATCCGCGCCGCCACAGCAGGATGCCACCGCGGTCGAACCCGCCGCGGCCCCCGCGCCGCCACCGCCCCAGCAGGTCGCCATGCTGGTCGCGGCCCGGTCCCTGCGCGCCGGCGCGCTGCTGCGCCCGGATGATCTCGTCTCCCGCACCGTCTCGGCTGAGGCGATGCCGGCCGATGCCCGCCCCGAAGGACGGGAAAGCCGCGCCGCCATCCAGGGCGCCCTGATCCGCCGCGGCCTGCGCGAAGGCGACCCGGTGCTGGATACCGATATCGTCATGCCAGGGGATCGCGGCTACCTCGCCGCCGCCCTTGGCCCCGACATGCGCGCCATCCCGATCGCGGTCGACCAGATCAGCGGCGCCGCCGGGCTGATCTGGCCCGGCGACCGCGTCGACGTGGTGCTGACCCAGCAGCTTCCGGCGAATGAGGGCGTGCCGCTGGCGCGCCGCATGGCGGGCGAGACCGCCGTCAGCGACGTCCGCGTGATCGCCGTGGACCAGAACCTGGTCCAGGGCGCGATTGCCGATGGCGGCGACGGCGGCTACCGCCCCGCCCGCGTCATCACCCTGGAAGTGACGCTGCGGCAGGCCGAACGGCTCACCGTCGCGCGCCGTCTGGGCGCCCTGTCGCTGCTGGTCCGCCCGGTCCAGGAGCCCGGCGACGCCAGTCCCGCGGATGCCGGCGTGACCTGGGGTGGCGACGCCTCGGCCGCCCTCCGCGAAGGCCAGAGCGTCCTGACACCGCCCGCCACCATGCAGATCTATCGCGGCCGCGATGCGCGGCAGGAGGTTCGCTTCTGATGCGCCTCTCTCCCTCGACCCTGGCAGTCCTGCTGGCCGCCGCGCCCTTCGCGGCCGCGGCGCAGCCCGCGCCGCTGACGCCCATGCAGCCGGCGCTGACGCCGCCCGCCGCTTCGCCGCCGCTGCCCATCGTCGATGCCCGCAGCCTGCTGATGCGGCCGGGCCAGCCGGTGGTCATCGAGACCGGTATCGGGCGGATCGTGCAACTGCCCCGCGCCGCTTCCAGCGTCTTCGCGGCCGATCCGGCGATCACCGAGGTGCGGGCGGCCAGCCCGACCACCCTGTTCCTGTTCGGCGCCGGGCCGGGCCGCACCACCGTGGCGGCGCTCGACGCGCAGGGCGCGCCGATCGCGCAGTTCGAGGTCACGGTGCGTCCCTCCGCCTATGGCGCCGCCGAAGCCCAGACCGCGATCGCCCGCGCCCTGCCCGGGCGCAATGTCCGCGCCGTGACCCGCGGCGACGGCATCGCCCTCTATGGCGAGGTGGCCAATGCCGCCGAAGCCGAGCAGGCGGTGCGCATCGCGCGCGGCTATCTGGCGGGCGGCGGCCAGACCGGGGCGGCGAGTGCCGGCGGGCAGACCTCGGCTGGCCAGACGCAGGGCGCGGCGGCGTCCGGCAGCACGGTGGCCACGGTGGGCGGTGTCGACAACCGGTTGACCGTCCTCGGCCAGGTGCAGGTCAATCTCCGCGTCCGGATCGCGGAAGTGTCGCGCCAGGTGACGCGCGAATTCGGCATCAACTGGACCGCGCTCGGCAATACCGGGCGCTGGGCGCTCGGCGCCGCGACCTCGACGGCGGTGGGCACCGTCGGCACCGCCGCCGGCAGCATCGCCGGGGCATTCCGCACCGGCGCCTTCTCCCTCGACGCCGTCATCGACGCGCTGGCGCAGGACCAGCTCGCGACCGTCCTCGCCGAGCCGAACCTGACGGCCATGAGCGGCGAGGTGGCGAGCTTCCTCGCCGGCGGCGAATTCCCGGTTCCGGTCGCGGGCGGCAACAACAGCAACACGGTCACCGTCACCTATCGCAGCTTCGGCGTCTCGCTCGCCTTCGTGCCGACGGTGATGAGCCAGGGCCGCATCTCGCTCCGCGTCCGGCCGGAAGTCAGCGAGATCACCGATGTCGGCGCGTTCACCGTCAGCAACGGGCCAAGCAGCACCGGCATCACCGTGCCCGGCCTGACGGTGCGGCGCGCCGAGACCACGGTGGAACTCGGCAGCGGCCAGAGCTTCGCCATAGCGGGCCTGCTGTCCGATTCGACGCGGCGCACCAATCGCGGCCTGCCCTGGCTCAGCGATATCCCGGTCCTGGGGGCGCTGTTCCGCTCCGACCGCTACCAGCGCAACGAGACCGAGCTGGTCATCGTGGTGACCCCCTACATCGTCCGCCCGGTCAGCGACCCGAACGCCCTGCGGGAGCCGACCGCCGCGGCGCCGCCGACGGATGATGTCGACCGCTGGCTGCTGCTGCGCCAGGTGGCGCGCGCGCGCGGCACCCCGCCTTCCATCCCCGGCGAAGCGGGGTTCGGCCTGCCATGACCCCTGTCCGCATGCGGCTTCGGGCCGCCCTCGCCATGCTCCTCCTGCCGTTGACGGGCTGCGCGCTCGATCCCTACAGCCGGGACGGCGTCTGGCGCCCGAGCGCCGTCAACGAGACCAATCTGCGCGCCATGGTGGCCGATCCGCGCGACCTGCAGCAGGGCGTCGGCGACCGGGGCGCCAATGGCCAGCTGGCCGGCGCCGCGGTGCGGCGGCTGCTGGAAGACCGCCTGCGGCCGCTGCCGTCCGCCAGCTCGACCGCCACCAACCTCGGCGGCGGATCGAACTGATGGCGACCCTGGAAGCGTCCGCGGCCCCCGCCCTCGGCCGCGCCGACCGCAAGCGCATCGTCTGCTTCGCGACCGACGCGGAGACCGAGGCGGCGCTCAGGGACGGCTTCGCCGACCCGGCCCAGGAAGCACCGGATGTGCGGCGCGGCGACATCGCCGCCGCGATCGCCGCGATGCGCCGCATGCCGACGCCCTATACCCTGCTGGTCGATGTCTCCGGCCATCCCCAGCCGCTCGCCGCCCTCGACGATCTGTCCAACGTCGTGGAGCCGGATGTGCGGGTGCTGGTGATCGGCGATCGCCACGATCTCGGCTTCTACCGCCACCTGACCCGCGGCCTGGGCGTCGCGGACTACCTCTACAAGCCGGTTTCCGCGACGATGATCGCGGAGACCTTCCGCCCCCTCGTCTCCAGCCGCCGCGCGCCGGAGCCGATGACGCGCGGCGGCCGCATGATCGCGATCACGGGTGCGCGCGGCGGCACCGGCGCCACCACCATCGCCGCCAATCTCGCCTGGTACCTGGCCAATGTGGCGCAACGGCACACCATCCTGCTGGATGCCGACCTGCACCGCGGCACCGGCGCGCTGATGCTCGGCACCCAGAGCGGCAATGGCCTACGCGCCGCCCTCGAATTCCCCGACCGGGTGGATGAACTCTTCATCGAGCGCAGCGCGCAGTTCGTCAGCGAAAGGCTGCACGTGCTGGCCGGCGAGGAAGCGCTGGAAGACCATCCCGGCTTCACCGGCGGCGCCACCCATCGCCTGATCACAACGCTCCGCCGCCGCTACAACTACATCGTCGCCGACGTCCCCTTCCGCAGCGAACCCTTCAGCCGCGAGCTCTGCGACATGGCCCAGCAGCGGGTCGTGGTGCTGGAAGCGCAGATCGCCTCGCTCCGCGACGCCTTGCGGCTGCTGAGCCTGCCGACCGGCAGCGGACAGGTGCACCGGCCGCTGCTGGTGCTGAACCGCGGCCGCCGCAAGGGCAGCCTCTCCGTCCAGCAGGTGACCGACACCCTGGGCCAGCCGCCCGACATCGTCATTCCCGATACCGGCCGCCGGCTGGAGACGGCGGAGACGATGGGCGAGCCGGCCGCGGCGAAGGCCGGCGCGTTCCGTGCGGCGATCCGGCAGCTGGCGCATGGCTGCGGCGCGGTCAGCGTCACGCCGAAGCGCCGCGGGCTGCTCGGATTGTTCCGCAAATGAGCGGCCATGCCGCCACCCCGATCTTCGGACGCCGCCGGGAAGCCGAGGCGGTGCCCGAACCACCGGCGGCCGCGACGATGGCGCTGGATCCGGTGCAGGCCGCCGGCACCTCCCTCGCTGCCCTGCGCGCCATCTGCCTTGCCCGCATGGATCCCGGCAGCGTCGCCGGGCTGCCGCCGGAACGCCTGGCGAGCGAGCTGGAACGGCTGGTCGCCGCCATCGCCTCCGAACAGCGGCTGCAGCTGAATGCGCGGGAACAGCGGCAGCTGGCGCTCGACCTGGTCGACGACATGCTGGGCCTCGGCCCGCTGGAGCCGTTGCTGGACGACGAGAGCATCACCGACATCATGGTGAACGGCCCGCACCGGGTCTTCGTCGAGCAGCGCGGCAAGCTGACCCTGAGCCCGGTGCAGTTCCGCGACATGCAGCACGTGTCGAACGTGGCGCAGCGCATCGCCGCCGCGGTCGGTCGCCGGGTCGACGAAGCCAGCCCGATGGTGGATGCGCGGCTGGGCGACGGCAGTCGCGTCAACATCATCTTCCCGCCGCTGGCGCTGGACGGCCCCTGCATCTCGATCCGCAAATTCGCCAAGCGGCGCATCGGCTTCGATCAGCTGGTGGGCTTCGGATCCATGACGCGCCAGGTGGCGCAACTGCTGCGGATCGCGTCGAGTTGCCGGCTGAACGTCATCATCTCGGGCGGCACCGGCTCGGGCAAGACGACGCTGCTCAACGCCATGAGCCAGCTCATCGATCCCGCCGAGCGCATCGTGACGGTGGAGGATGCGGCGGAGCTGCAATTGCAGCAGCCGCACGTGGTCAGGCTGGAAACCCGCCCGCCCTCGCTGGAAGGCAAGGGCGAGGTCACCCAGCGCGACCTGGTGCGCAATGCGCTGCGCATGCGCCCGGACCGCATCATCCTCGGCGAGTGCCGCGGCGCCGAGGCCTTCGACATGCTGCAGGCCATGAACACCGGCCATGACGGCAGCATGAGCACCATCCACGCCAATACCTCCCGCGATGCGCTGATCCGCATCGAGAACATGGTGCTGATGGGCAGCTTCGGCCTGCCGTCGAAGGCCATCCGGACCCAGGTCGCGAGCGCGATCGACCTGATCGTGCAGGTGGAGCGCCAGCGCGACGGCGGCCGCCGGCTGATCCAGCTGACCGAGCTGGTCGGCATGGAAGGCGACGTCTTCACCCTGAACGACATCGCCCTGCTCGAGCAGCTGGGCGAAACCGAGAACGGCCGGCTGCGCACCCGCTACCGGATCAGCACCGCGCGGGCCGGATTCGATGAACGCCTGGCCTATTTCGGGCAGTCGGAAGCCTGGGCCGCCGCGTTGCGGGAGATGGCCCAGTGATGCCGGCCACCCCGCGCGGCATGTTGCTGCTGGGCGCCGGGATCGGCTGCGTGCTGCTGATGGCGATCTGCCTGCGGATGCTGGCGGCGATCACCCGGCAGGACAGGACGGCGGCACGGATCGCCATCGCCATCGGCCGCAAGCCGGGCCGCATCCGGCACATCATCCCAGTCGAAGGCTTCGCCCGGCTGGCGCCGACGCGGCAAAGCCTGCGTGAGACCGCCACCAGCTTCTTCGGCGTCAATCTGCGCCGCGCGGGCGACTATCCGGTGCGGTGGTGGCTGGCGATCGTGCTGGCATTGCCGGTCGCACGCCTCGTCGCCGGCTTCATCGCCCTGCTGACCGACGACTGGCTGGTGATGGCCACCCCGCTGGTCTGGGTCGTTCTCTGCCGCGGCTTCTTCGGCTGGGCGGAGGAACGGCGGCGCATCATGCTTTTCCAGCAATTCCCTGATGCCCTCGCCCTGGTGGTGCGCGCGGCCAGGGTCGGCATCCCGATCAATGACGCGATCGCGGCCGCGGCGCGGGAAAGTCCGCTGCCCACCAGCCGGGAATTCCAGGCGATGACCGATCGCCTTGCCATCGGCATGCAGTTGCAGGAAGCGCTGCAGGAGACGGCGATGCAGAACGGCGTCACCGAGTACCGCTTCTTCGCGACCGCCCTGACCTTGCAGGCCCGCACCGGCGGTTCGCCGACCGAAGCCCTGGACAATCTGGCGGACGTGATCCGCAAGCGCGTCGCCCTGCGGGAGCGCGGCCGGGCCCTGGCGAGCCAGGCGCGCGCCAGCTCCATCGTCCTGATCATCCTGCCGATCGGGACCGCGCTGCTGCTGCTGTTCACCGCCAATACCTATATGTCGCAGCTCTTCACCGATCCGATGGGCCGCCGCATCCTCGGCATCGCGATCGTCCTGCTCAGCCTCGGCATCTTCACCATGCGGACCATGATCAGGAAATCCCTGACGTGACCCGCGAGCTGTTCCTCGCGCTCGGTGGCCTTGGCGTCGCCTTCATGATGGCGATGGCGCTGCTGCTGCAGGGCATGCGGCGGCGGCAGCGGGTCACGCAGCGCCTGCGCAGCGTGCGCCCGGGCGCGGAGCGCGGCATCACCCTGTCCCCGGCCGGCGCCGCGCTTGGCCGGGTGGAAGGGCTCGGCGCGTCCATCCTGCGCAACAAGCTGCTGTCGCCCGCGACCCTGGAAGGGCTGGAACAGACACTGCGCGCGGCGGGGTTCCGCGGCGAGCGCGCGCTCGGCCTCTTCCTCGGCGCCAAGATCGTACTGCTGCTGGGCATGCCGGCCCTGTTCGTCCTCGCGGGCTACCTGCTGGGCATGGAGGAGATGTGGCTGATGATGACCGGCGCGGTCGGCGCCATCATCGGGCTGCTGGCGCCCGACCTGATCGCCGGCCGGCTGCGGGCCCGCTACATCGCCCGGCTCGAACGCGGCCTGCCGGACGGGCTCGACCTGCTGGTGATCTGCGCCGAGGCAGGGCTGGCGCTGCAGCCGGCAATGCAGCGCGTGGCCGAAGAGGTGGCCGATGTCTATCCGGCGGTCACCGCCGAATTCCGGCTGACCCTGCATGAGCTCAGGGTGCTGACCGATCGCCGGGAAGCGCTGGTCCGCATGGGGCGCCGCACCACCGTGCTGGCGCTGCAGCGCCTGTCGCAGACCCTGGTGCAGAGCGCGCAATACGGCACGCCGATGTCGCAGGCGCTGCGGATGCTGGCGGCGGAGCTGCGCCAGGACCAGTTGCTGCGGTTCGAGGCACGGGCCGGCCGCCTGCCGGTGCTGCTGACCATTCCGATGATCTTCTTCATCCTGCCGACGCTGTTCCTGGTCGTGGCCGGGCCGGCGGCGGTGCAGGTGATGCGGCTGTGGTAGCCTGGGCGGTCAGGCGGCGCGCCGGGCGCGCGATCGACCGCCTGCGGCGCGACCGGCGTGGCGTGTACATGCTGGAATTCGCGATCGTGGCCAATGCCCTGATCCTGTTCCTGGCCGTGGCGCTGGAATTCGCGATGCAGATGCTGGTCTCGACCGCGCTCGATCACGGTGCGCGCGAAGCGAGCCGGGGCGCGTCGCTGGGCCCGGTCGGCAACCTGCAGACCAGCAACAGCATGCTGACGCGCGTCCTGACGCTGAGCGGCCTGCCGCTGGCGAGTTGGGCCAGGACGCCCCCGGTCCTGACCGCCCAGCTCTTCGCCAGCTACGCGGCACTGGCGGGCGCGCCGTCGCTGCCGGCGGACGGAAGCTGCCCCGGTTCTGCAGCATGGACGGATACGGTCGGCGGCAGCGGCGGCATCGTGCGCTACTGCGTGCAGTTCAACGCCCGTGCCTTCCTGCCGCTCGGGTCGCTGGTCCCGGCACTGTACCGGCACCGGGCCTTCTTCGTGATCAAGAATGAGCCGTACTGAGCGCCCGGCCCGCCGCCTGGGCAGAAGCGGCAGCGCGGTCGTGGAATTCGCGGTCCTGGTGCCGATCCTGGGGCTGCTCGGCTTCGGCGTGCTCGACCTCGTGATGCAGATGCGCGCCTATTACCGCGTCGAGCGCATGGCCGGCGAACTCCTGAACGCGATCGCCCAGCTCGACCCCGTCAAGCGCTCCGACATCGTCGCCATCCTGAACGCGGCGGGGTCGATCGGCGGCAGCGGGATCGCGATCGGCAACACCTCCGGCAATGATGGCGCCATCACCGTCACCGCGCTGACCCGCAGCACCACCAACAGCAACGCCAATGCGCCGCTCTGGAGCCTGACCAACTATGCCAGCGGCAATCCGCCGGGGCCGGTGGCGACCCGGATCGGCGGCTCGACGCCGCGCCTGCCGGGCGGCGTGCTGGTGCCCAGCGGCGCCCAGTTCATCGCCGTCGAAGTGGCTTCGCAACGCGTGCCCTGGCTGCCCCTGACCTACCTGCTGCTCAGGTGGTGGGACAGGCCGAGGCCGGCGGCGGGCGCCGTGCCGCCCGCACAGGTGCTGTACGCCATCGCGGTGGCGCGGCCGCGCACCGCCAACCTGACGGGGACCTTGCCGCCATGATGCGCCGGCTGCGCCGCGACCGCCGCGGCAATGTCTTCATCATCGCCGGTGCCGGCGCCATCGCCCTGATCGGCGCTTCGGGCGTGGCGATCGACGCGACGCGCACCTGGATGGTGCGGTCGCGCATGGTCACCGCGCTCGATGCCGCCGCCATCGCCGCGGCGCGCATCTATACGCCGGGGACCAGCGATGCGCTGACGCAGCCGACCCTGCAGGCCTGCGCCGTGTTCTGGGCGAATTTCGGCGCGTCCAGCACGACCAATCCCTGCACCCAGACCAATGGCCAGTTCCAGCCGAACGGCGAGGCGCGCGGCTTCATGGGCGCCTATTCCGGCAATCCCGCCATCGTGGTCGGCGCCAACAACACGCTGACCCTGACGGTCAATGCCCGGCTGGCCAGCACCCTGTCCCGTGTCGTCGGCTTCCGGGACCAGATCGCCACCATCGCCAGTTCCGCGGCGATCCGCACCGTCTCCTCGCTGGAAATCGCGCTGGCGCTCGACGTGACGGCCTCGATGTATCCGGACAACAAGTTCCAGGCGTTGCGCACGGCGGCGACCAACTTCATCAACGCGATCTACGGCAACCAGGAAACGCGCGAGGCGACCTATGTCTCGATCACGCCCTACACGACGCATGTGAACATCGGCACCGCCGCCTACGCGCAGGCCATGGTCACCGCCGACAGCCGGGCGCAGTTCAACGGCCTGTACGACAGCCGCAACCAGGCGGTGCCATGGCAGGGCTGCATCGAGGCACGCTATCGGCGCATCGGCGGCAGCAGCGGTCCGCCCGGCGACCTGACCGACGATCCGCCCAGCACCGCCGATTCCAACACCATGTTTCGCGCCTGGTTCTATCCGTCCACGCTCAACGGCGCCTCTCCGCCGCAATCCCAGTATAGCCGGACGGTCAGCGGCGCGACCTACTACTATCCCGGCGACAATGACTGGCGATCCTATGTCCTCAACAACGCCGCGGTGAATAACCGGGCCATCAACGAATGGGCACTCAACCAGAATACGACCCGCCCCGGCGCACCGCAGGGCGGGGCGGCGCAGGATCCGCGCGATATCGTGGGGCCGCATCTCGGCTGCCTCTATGAGCCGCGCTACGTGGTGCTGCCGCTGACGGCCGGGCGCACCACCCTGGTCAACCGCATCGCCGGGCTGGAGGCGGAGCCCTGGCAGTGGCACCGTTACATGACCGGGCAGAAGTCCATCACGCATGGCGGCACGGTCATTCATGCCGGCCTGCAGATGGCCTGGCTGACGATCAGTCCGCGCTGGACGGGTCTCTGGGGCCTGCCGCGCACGGCGAACAACCGGACGCTGCCGTTGACCGCGGATGTCGCCGGCCAGAAGGTTATCGTGCTGATGACGGACGGCAACAACGAGTTCTATCCCAATGCCAGGACCTGGCTCTCGGAAAACTCCAGCGGCCGGCCCGATCGGGGTGCCCCCGCGGGCTGCACCGAATACAGCCCCGCGAACCCTGCGAGGTCGCCCCGGCATCCGCTCATCTGCAATCCCCCGGACAGCCGGGACAACCCGGTGTACCGGACCGCCACCGACACCGGCTATGGCCCCTATGGCCGGCTGAGCAGCGGCGGCCTCTTCAACCTCGGCACCAATCGCGTCGTCAACGTGACCAATTCCGGGACGAACGGCGACGACATCCAGGATGATGCCGTGGCGGCGCTGAACGACCGGCTGTCGCGGCTCTGCACCACCATCAGGAACAGCGGCGTGCACATCTATACCGTGGGCTTCACGATCAGCAGCGGCAGCCAGGCGGACACCCTGCTGCGCAACTGCGCCAATACGCCGTCGGACTACTTCCTGGCCTCCAACGCCGCCACCCTTAACGCCGCCTTCCAGGAAATCGCCAATCGCGTGGGCCGGGTGCGCCTCGTTCGCTGACCCTTAACCCCGGATGGCACAGATCGTTTGACCGGAACGATATCAATCACGAAGACTGGTGACATGCTGCCCCTCCCGCGCCGCCCTCGCCCTGCCCGGCCCCTGCTGCCGGTACTGCTCGCGGCCCTTGCCCTGATCGGCTGCGCCGACCAGCGTCCGCGCGGCCAGCTCAGCGACGCCGCCCGGCTGCGGCTGACGGAGGCGATGGACCGCAACAACCCGGCCGCCCCGGACGCCGCCTCCCTCGCCGTGCTGCGGGAGACCGCGGCGCAGAACCCGAACGATGTGGCGGCGCAGGACCGTCTGGCCCAGGGCGCCGTCGCCGCCGGCTACCCGGCCGAGGCCGCCCAGGCGTTGCGCCGGGCGCTGGCGGTCTCCGGCCCGGTGCAGCCCCGCCTGCTGGCGCTCGGCCGGGCCGAGATCCGCGCCGGCAACGCCCAGGGCGCGATCGAGGCCTATCGCCAGGCCCAGGCGGCCGGGCCGGCCGATGCGGCGATCCTCGGCGGCCTCGGCCTCGCCTACGACATGGCCGGCGACAGCGCGGCGGCCGAGGAAGCGCATCGCCGCGCCGTCGCCATGGCGCCGGGCGACTGGACGCTGCGCGGCAACCTGGCGCTGTCCCTGCTCTTCGCCGGGCGCGCTTCCGAAGGCGTGCGGGTGCTGAGCGGTGCGGAGGGCGACAGCGCGGCGCCCCGCCGCGCCCGCCATAACCTGGCGTTGCTGCTGACCGCGGATGGCCAGGTGCCGCGTGCCGTCCGCGTGCTGCGCAACGACATGGGCCCGACCGAGGCCGATGCCATGGCGCGCGATTTCCAGGCCTTCGCGCAATGGGTCGGCGCCGCGCGCCCCTCGCCGACCCGCCTGCTGCCGAGCGTCGAGCCCGGGGCCGCGCCAGCCATCCCCGCCGCCGCGGTACCCACGCCGCCCGCCGGCCCCGCCCCGATGGCGCCGGTGACCGGCGCCGGCGACACACCGCAGCCGGTCCGCGGCCGCCGCCGCTGAAGCGTCGGGCTAAACTTCCTTTTCCACGTTCCAGAACACCGGCAGGCCCTTGAGCACCCCGGTGACGCTGCGGCGATAGGCGGTCGCCTGGAAATACTGGCCGAGCGGGAGGTAGGGCACCTCCTGGAACGCCGTCTCCTGGATCTGGTGGGCGATCTGCTGCTGGGCGGCGAGGTCCGCCGCCTCGAACCAGGCGGTGCGCAGTTCCTCCAGCTTCGGGATGGTCGGCCAGCCGAACCAGGCCTGCGGACCGTTGCCGCGCAGCGACTGGTGTACCCCCGGATTGAACATGTCGAGCCCGGCCCAGAAGGTGAAGAACATGCTCCAGCCGCCGCGCGCCGGCGCTTCCCGGCTGGACCGGCGCTGCACCACCGTGCCCCAGTCGGTGGAGACCAGCTCCACATTCACGCCCGCTTTGGTCAGCATGTCGTTGCCGACCTGGGCCAGCGCGTTCAGGCTCGGGAAATCCGCGGCGGCGATCAGCACCACCCGTTCGCCGTTGTAGCCGCCGGCGGCCAGGTCCCGCTTCACCTTGTCCATGTCGCGCGGGCTGGTCAGCGCCGCCATCCCCGCGTCATTCGCCATCGGGGTATCCGGCGGGAAGAAGCCCACCTCCTCCCGCCACAGGCTGCGGTCGGTGCCGATCACCGCGGTCATGTAGTCGGCCTGGTTGACGGCGCCGAGCAGCGCGCGGCGCACCGCCGGCTTGTCGAAGGGCGCATGCAGGTGGTTGAAGCGCGCGATCGCCATCAGCCCGGTCGGGTCCGGGATCTCCAGCACGATGTTGCGGTTGCGGCGGAGCATCGGCTGCAGGTCGCCGGTCGGCTGTTCCCACCAATCCACCTCGCCATTCTGCAGCGCCGCGGCGGCGGTCGCGGCATCCGGCGTCACCTGCCATTCGACGCGGTCGAGATGCACCTGCTTGGGCCCGGCGGTCCAGGACGGCGTGCCCTCCGGCCGCGGCACATACCCCTCGAACCGCTGATAGACGACGCGGGCGCCCGGCACCCGCTCATTGGCGACGAAGCGGAAGGGGCCACTGCCCACCACCTCGGTGATCGGGCGCGCCGGATCGCTGCTGGCGATCCGTTCCGGCATCATGAAGCAGACCGGGGCCGAAGGCTTGCCGAGCGCATCGAACAGCATCGGGAAGGGCCGCTTGAAGCGGAACAGGATGGTGCTGTCGTCCGGCGCCGAGAGCTCGTCGAGCTGCGCGGTCATCACCTGGCCGAGCGCGTCCCGCGCCGCCCAGCGCCTGATCGAGGCGACGCAGTCCCGCGCCCGCACCGGTTCATTGTCATGGAAGCGCAGCCCGGCGCGCAGCTTCATGGTGACGCGCCTGCCCTCCTCCTCGACGGCATGGCCTTCCACCATCTGCGGCTGGGCCTTGTAGTCCTCGTCGAAGCCGTAGAGCGTGTCCCAGACCATGTAGCCGTGGTGGCGCGTGACATAGGCGGTGGTGACGATCGGATCGACCACCGCCAGATCCGCCTGCGGGATGAATTTCAGCACCCGGGCGGCGCTGCCCGCCGCCACCCCCTGGGCCAGGCCGGGCCGCGCCAGCCCGGCCGCCCATACGGAAGCGGCCGCCCCGGCCAGAAGCTCGCGACGCTGCATGGATCCCGTCTCCCGTCATGCCTGGTCCGCGTGCCTGTCCGGCGCGCGGCCGCAGCATCACCACATCGCGCCCAGGCGGCGCAAGGGCTTCGACATGGCCTGCCGCGAGGCGCCGAATCACGCTATGGACAAGGCGATGATCGCCACCCTGATCCGCCTGGCCCCGGAATTCCTGCGCTTCGGCGTGGTCGGCCTGGCCGGCTTCGTGGTCGATACCGCCGTGCTCTACGCGGCGATCGGCCTTGGCGCCGGCCCCTATCTCGGGCGGGTGCCGAGCTACCTGGCGGCGGCCAGCGTGACCTTCCTGCTGAACCGCGCCTGGACCTTCCGCCACCGGCGCGGCGCCGCGCCGGCGCACCGGCAATGGCTGGCCTTCCTGCTGCTCAACCTGCTCGGCTTCGCCCTGAACTACGGCACCTATGCCGCGCTGGTCGCGCTGGTGCCGCTGGTCGCGGCGCATCCGGTCATCGGCGTCTTCGCGGGCGCCCTGGCCGGCATGACCAGCAACTTCCTGCTGTCCCGGCGCCTGGTCTTCCGCCCCGATGCCGAGGCCGCGTCGTGATGCTGCCATCTTCCTCGGGCTTCGCTTGCCGCTGAAGGAGCCCGCCATGACCGGTGACCGCCCGCCACCCCGCATCGCGGTGCTGATCCCCTGCTACAACGAGGAAGTCGCCGCCCCGCGCGTCGTCGCCGCCTTCCGCGCCGCGCTGCCGGACGCGGTGGTCCATGTCTATGACAACAACTCGAAGGACCGCACGCGGGCGGTGGCGGCCGCGGCCGGCGCCGTGGTCCGCGGCGAGAGCCTGCAGGGCAAGGGCAATGTGGTCCGCCGCATGTTCGCCGATATCGAGGCCGACATCTATGTGCTGGTCGATGGCGACGACACCTATGACGCCGCCGCCGCACCGGCGATGGTGCGCCTGCTGCAGGAAGAACGGCTCGACATGGTGACCGGCATCCGCGTCACCGATATCGAGGCCGCCTATCGCCCCGGCCATCGCCTGGGCAACCTGATGCTGACCGGCATGGTGCGGCTGATCTTCGGCGACCGCATCACGGACATGCTCTCCGGCTACCGCGCCTTTTCCCGCCGCTTCGTCAAAAGCTTCCCGGCACTCGCGCATGGCTTCGAGACGGAGACGGAATTCACCGTGCATGCGTTGGAGCTGCGCCTGCCGGTCGGCGAATTGAAGACCACCTATCGCGACCGGCCGCCCGGCTCCGTCTCCAAGCTCAATACCTTCCGCGACGGCTGGCGCATCCTGCGCACCATCGTGTCCCTGGTGCAGCGGGAACGGCCGCTGGCCTTCTTCGGCGTCATCGCCCTGCTGCTCGGCGCCGGCGGTATCGCGCTCTTCCTGCCGGTGCTGGACACCTACCTGCTGACCGGGCTGGTGCCGCGGCTGCCGACGGCGGTGCTGTCGGCCATGCTCGTGCTGGCCGCCTTCCTGTCGCTGGTCTGCGGCCTGGTGCTGGATACCGTGACGCGCGGCCGGCGGGAGGCGAAGCGCATCGCCTATCTGGCGGTTCCCGGCCCCGGCTGAAAATCCCTTGCGAAGCCACGGTCAGCCGGGGATGGCCACGACTTCGGTCAGGATGCGGTTCCGGCCCGCCTTCTTCGCGCGGTAGAGCAGGGCGTCGGCGCGGTGCAGCAGCGCCGCGGGCGCGACCGCCGCGGTCAGGCGCGCCGCGATGCCGCCGCCACTGATCGTGAGGACCTGCGCCGTGCCGGAAAGCGCGTGCGGCAGTTCGAGCGTGATGATCGCATGGCGGAGCTGCTCCAGCGTCCCGGGGAAATCGGCGATCTCCCCCAGCAGCAGCACGAATTCCTCGCCGCCATAGCGGGCGGCCACGTCATAGGGGCGCCGCGCGAAACCATCGAGCACGCGCGCGACCTGGCGAAGCGCGTCGTCGCCCGTGCCGTGCCCGTAGCGGTCGTTGTATTGCTTGAAATGATCGACATCGATCATCGCCAGGTTGATCCATTCGCCGGTGCGCGTCGCGTGGCGGCAGGCCCGTTCCAGCGCCTCGTCGAAATGGCGGCGGTTGGCGATGCCGGTCAGGCCATCCTGCACCGACAGCCGCGCCAGTTCGCGCCGCTGCCGCGCGAAGCGCAGATGCGCGCGGATGCGGGCGCGCACGATCGCCGGGCGGATCGGCTTCGACACGTAGTCGGCGGCGCCCAGCAGCAGGCCGCGTTCCTCGTCGCCTTCCTCCGACTGGCCGGTGATGAAGATGACGCCGACATCGGCGGTCCGGTGATCCGCCTTGATCCGCCGCAGCACCTCATAGCCGTCCATGCCGGGCATGAAGATGTCGAGCAGGACCAGGCTCACATCCTCCTCGATCATCCGCTGCAGGGCGCTGGGGCCATCCTTGGCGAGCAGCAGCCGGCATTCGTCCTGCAGCAGCTCGGCCAGCGCCGCGCGATTGACGCGGTCGTCATCGACGATGAGAACGACCGGCCGCGGGTCGGCGGTCATCGGACGCCGGCCCCGGCTTCGACCTCGAGCATGGCCCGGAGCTGCCCCAGCGCGGCCGCCGCGGCCGTCAGCTCCAGCTCGCCGAAATGGGTGCAGGCCCGTTCCGCGAGATCCCCGCCCGGCTGCCCCTGCAGGGCGGCGCCGATCCGTTCGAGCAGCGATTGCGCCGCGTAGTCGCCGCGCGTGACCAGGGGGGCGGCCTGCGCGATCAGCGCGAGGATGCCGGCGGGATCCGCCGGCTGGCCGGCCCCGTCCGCGACCGCCGGCAGGGCGGCACGGATCGCGGCGAGAAGCTGGTCGAGCTCCGCGCCGAAGGCGGCACCCGGGGCCCGCATCGCCGCGGCATTTCCCTGCCGGGCGGCGTCCTCGATCTGCGCGGCCGTGGCGCAGAGATCATGGGCGTCGAAATAGGCGGCGCTGCCCTTCACCGTATGCGCGAAGCCCGCCACCGCCTCGGCGTCGCCCGCCCGCAACAGGTCGCTCATGCGCCGCGCCCCATCGGCGAAGTCGCGCAGGAAGCCGTCCAGCAGCCGCGCCACACGGTCCGGCTTGCCGCCAAGGCGCCGCAGCACGGCCTGCATGTCGAAACCCGCCGGGGCAGCGGGCGGCGCGGCGGCCCGCCGGGCGGCGCCGGCCTGCCCGACGGCCGGCCCATCGATGCCGCCCAGCGCCTCCGCCAGGGTGCGGTACAGCGCCATCTCGTCGATCGGCTTCGACAGATGCGCCGTCATGCCGGCATCGAGGCTCGCCCGCAGATCCTCGCTGCGCGCCTGCGCGGTCAGGGCGATGACCGGCAGCGCCGCCCAGCGCGGCTCGGCGCGGATCGCCCGCGTCGCGGCCAGGCCATTCATGCGCGGCATATGGATATCCATCAGCACGGCATCGTAGCGCTGCCGCCCCAGCGCCTGCAGCGCGTCCAGGCCGTCCGTCGCGGTCTCGACCGCCATGCCGGCCGCGCGCAGGAAATCGCTGGCCACTTCCCGGTTCAGGGCGTTGTCATCCACCACCAGGACACGCTTGCCGGCCAGCGAGGAGAACAGCGCGTCGCGCAGCGGCAGCCCGCGCCGCCGCGTCGATTCGACGATCGATTCCCGGGCATGCTGATCCGGGTCGGGAAGCAGCAGGATGTCGGAGACGGTATTGAACATCACCGATTCCGTGATCGGCTTGATGAGCAGGCCCTGCAGGCTGAGCTGCTCCACGCCGCGCAGCACTTCCTCGCGGCCATAGGCGGTGACCATCAGCACCGCGGGCATATGCGGCAGATTCTGTTCGGCCCGGATCAGCCGCGCCGCCTCCAGCCCATCCATGCCCGGCATCCGCCAATCCATCAGCACGATGTCGAAGGGATGCGCCTTCTCTTCCGCCGCCAGCAGCATATCCAGCGCCTGTGCGCCGGATCCGACCGCTTCCGCCGCCATGCCGAAATCCTGCACCATGGCGAGCAGGATCTGCCGGGCGCTGGCATTGTCGTCGACGATCAGGGCGCGGCGTCCCGCGAGCCGCGCGCCGCGCGGGCGCCGCGCCTCGCTCCCGGCCGTGCCGGCCGCGATGGTGAAGGAAAACGCGCTGCCGCGGCCGGGGGTGCTGTCCACCCAGATCCGCCCGCCCATCATGCCGACCAGCTGCCGGCAGATCGCGAGGCCGAGACCGGTGCCGCCATATTTGCGCGCGGTGTCGGTCGCGGCCTGCGTGAAGGGCCGGAACAGCCCGGCGACCTGCGCGGCATCCAGGCCGATGCCGGTGTCGCGCACCGTGAATTGCAGCAGCCCCGGCCCCTCCGCCGGCGACGCGAGGCCGATCGAGACCACGACTTCCCCGGCCTCGGTGAATTTCACCGCGTTGCTGACCAGGTTGGTCAGGACCTGGCCCAGGCGCAGCGGATCGCCGCGCAGGTTGCGCGGCGCATCCGGCGCGACGGTATAGGCGATCTCCAGCCCCTTCTCCTCCGCCCGCATCGCGGTGACGGCGGAGACGGCTTCGAGCACCGCCTCCAGCGTGAAGGGCGTATCCTCGAGCGCCAGGCCGCCAGCCTCGATCTTCGAGAAGTCCAGGATATCGTCGATGATCCCGAGCAAGGTCCTCGCCGAGGCGTCGATCTTCTCGAGGTAGTTGCGCTGCTTCGGCGCCAGCTCGGTCTGCAGCGTCAGCCGGGTCATGCCGATCACGGTGTTCATCGGCGTGCGGATCTCGTGGCTCATCGTCGCCAGGAAGTCGCTCTTGGTCCGTTCGGCCGCCTCGGCGCTGTCCTTGGCCTGCAGCAGGGCCTCCGCGACGCGCTTCTCGGTGGTGATGTCCCGCATGATGCCATCCCAGACGATGCGGCCATCGGATTGCGTGCGGGGCGCGGAACGGCAATGCATCCAGATGTGGCGGCCGTCGCGGGTGTTGACGCGGAATTCACGGTCGAACACCGCCATCATCGCGCAGGCCTGCTGCACCGCCTCCTCGTAGCCCGGCAGGTCCTCGGGATCGATCACGCCCAGGAAGGCCGCGCGGTCCGCCACGACGGCTTCGGCCGGCACACCGATCAGGCCCAGGATGCCGGCGCTGACATAGGCCAGGCGCGCCGGGCCCTCCAATGGCTGCTCCAGCCGGTACAGCGCCCCGCTCGGCAGGTTGTCGGCCAGCGCGGCCAGCCGCGCCCGCTCCTCCGCGCGTTCGGAGATGTCCTGCACCGTGCCGGCCATGCCCACGATCCGGCCGGCGTCGTCGCGGATCGCCTGGCCCCTGACCTCGGCCGGAAACCGCGTGCCATCCGGGCGCAGATGCTCGATCTCGACGGCATAGGGGACGCCGTAGTCGCGGCAGTGCTCCATCGCCACGGTCATGCGCCGCAGGCTCTCGGGCATCATGAGCTGGCGCAGGTGCTCGAGCCGCAGGGGGCCCATCGCCACCGGATCGTGGCCATTGAGCGCGTAGAGCATATCGGAGCAGGCGAAGCGGCCATCGGTCAGATCGAGCGACCAGCTGCCGATCCGGGCCAGGCGCTCCGCCTGGCGCAGCGCCTCGTAGCTGCGCTGCAACTCCACTTCGGCCCGATGCTCCTCGGTGACGTCGCGCACGATACCGACCAGCCGGGTCGGCCGATCGCGATCACCTTCGATCAGCCGGGCGGAAGAGGCGATCCAGCGGATGTCGCCGGCGGGATTGACGATGCGGTAATCGCTGTGGTGGATCTGGTCGCGCGCCGACAAGGCCGCCAGGCGTTCCCGCGTGACGCGGTCCAGATCGTCGGGATGCACCCATCTGCTGAAGGCCTCGATGCTGTCGATCGGCGTCGCCGGATCGAGGCCGAAGATCACGTGCCAGCGTTCGTCGCAGAAGGCCGTGCCGTCATCGATATTGTAGTCCCATACGCCGAGATGGCTGGCCTCGGCCGCCAGTTCCAGGCGCTCCCGCTGCAGGGCGAGGTCCTGCGCGACCGCGCGCTGTGCCTCGGCGCTGCTGCGGAGCGCGGCTTCGGCATCGTCCAGGCTCTGGCGCAACGCCTCGAACTCGGCGACGAAGGAGCGTGGCACGGTGACCGGGACCGGCTCCGGCCCCTGCCCCGCCGCGACCATCCGGGCCCGGCGCGCCAGCGCCTCGATCGGGCGCAGGATGCGCCGGCTCAGCAGGATCGCCAGCAGCAGAGCGGCCGCCATGGTCACGGCAGACGCCACGATCATGCTGACGATCGGCTGCTGCCAGCGGTCGTTGAACACCGGCAGCGGCTCGCCGACCACGGCGACCCAGCCCGGTGTCCCGGGAATGGTCTGGAAGGCGAAGATGACCTCCGGCCCTTCCAGGGTCCGGGCCTCGAACAGGCCCTGCCCGGCGCCCAGCGCCCGCAGCCGCGCCCAGTCCGGCACCAGGCGGCCGATATAGGTTTCGGGATCGCGGGAGCGGGCGATGATCCGGCCGGTGCCGTCGGTCACCGCCGCCACCAGGCTGCCGGCGAAGCTGTCCCGGCGCAGCAGGGTGCGGATCAGCACATCCGGCCGGGCGACCAGGGAGACCACCTCCACCTCCCCGTCATGCGCTGCCGCCGGCATCGCGATCGCGAGGTGCGGCGCCGCGTCGCCGCCGGCCGGGAAGATGTCGGAGACGACCGTCTGGCCGCTGGACGCGGCCGCCTGCGCGGTCGCGGCCGGGACATCGCCAGCCGGCGCGGCACCGTCCCGGCGGAGCCGCGCGGATTGCAGGCTGCCTTCATGGAAGGGCCCCTCGCCCTCCTGCGGCCGCCAGGAGACGTAGCCGGCCAGCAGCCGGGCGGTGGCGTCGAGTTCGCTGGTCACGGATTGCGCGACGACATGCGCGGTTTCGAGCAATTGCCGCCCGGAGGCATCCCGGCTGGCGGTACCGCTGTTCCAGAGGGCGATCGCCACCACGCCGAGAGTGGGCACGAAGACCACCAGCAGGAAGCCGACCAGGCAGGCCTGCAGGGAGGGCCAGCCCCACCCGCTCACCCTCTCTCGAATCCAGCCGCGCAATGGCTGCTTCCTTCTGTCCTGGCCCGGGAGAGTGTCACAGCTTGGCGGCGGACCGCCAAGCTGGCGATGTCTTTTTTAGACGATTTCTCCGGCCATGCGCTCAAGTACGCTCGACCACCCCGCACCAGTCGGCGATGAAGCCCGCGATGGTCAGGGTGCAGCGGCGCAGATCCTCGATCGAGGTGCGCTCGTCGAAGCCGTGATTGCCTTCGCCCTTGGGACCGTAGCAAAGCGCCGGGGTCGCGTAGTAGCGCCCGTAATACCGCGTGTCGTTCACCGCGGTGCTGCGGCGTTCGCCCATCGGCGTGCCATGCACGGTCTGGTGCACGCCGCGCAGCACCGCCTCCGCCTCGCTGCCTTCCTCCAGCACGAAGCCATCGGCCTGGAAGCCGTGCCAGACGATCTCGGGCGGGTTGTTGGCGAGGAAGTTGTCGGCCCGCGCCGCGGCGTTGACCGCGCGCTCCACCCCCGCCATGGCCTCGGCGACCGAGGTCGAGGGCAGCAGGCCGATGCGGCAATCCACCTCGCACCAGGACGGCGTGCTGCTGGCCCAGTCGCCGCCGCGGATGATGCCGGGGTTGAACTTGATCGGGTCCTTGATCGCGGCATAGAGCGCGTCGGACGCGGCTTCGCGGTTCACGGCCTTGGTATGCTCGATCAGCGCGTTGATCAGCACATAGGCCGACATGATGGCGTTGGACCCGCTCTGCGCCACCGCGACGTGCACCGGCACGCCGCGCACGCGCAGCCGGAACCATATCGTGCCGGTATGGGCGCGGGTCAGGCTGTGGCCGGTCGGCTCCGGGATCAGGCAGGCCTCGGCGCGATAGCCGCGCAGCAGGGTGGAAAGCGCGCCGTTGCCGGTGCTCTCCTCCTCCGTCACGGTCTGCAGATAGACATCGGCGGCGGGCGCCAGGCCGGCGCTGCGCAGCGCATCCATGGCGAAGACCATGCTGGAGACGCCGGCCTTCATGTCGTTGGCGCCGCGGCCATAGAGCCAGCCGTCGCGGATGGTCGCGGCATAGGGCGGCCAGGTCCACATATCGGCCGGGCCTTCCGGCACCACGTCGATATGCCCCTGCAGGATCAGGCTGCGCCCGGTCGGATTGGGCGCGCGATGGGTGGCGACGACCTGCACCGAGCCGGCCGGATCGACATCGACCATCGGCGCGCCCTTCTCATGCGCGGCGAGCGGCACATCGGCCAGGGTGTAGCGATCGACCGCGTAGCCGCGGCTGGCGAATTCGCGCGCCATCCAATCCTGCAGCGGTGCTTCGTGCCCGCGCAGCGAGGGAAAGCGCACCAGCTCCTGCAGGAAGGCGACGTGTTTCTCGAAGTTCGCATCGACCGCGGCGGACAGGCGGGCGAGCAGGGCGGCATCGGGCATCGGGTCAGACCTCTGAAGGGACGTGTGGTTCAATCGACGGGGGTGGCGAACAGGGCGTTGGTGTACCAGGCGGGCGAAGCGTCGTAGCGCACCCGCGCGCGAATGCCGGCCCAGCTCACCTTGAGGTAGAAAAGCGGGATCACCGCGCCGTCCTCGATGGCGGCGCGCATCGACTGCGCGACCAGCGCGTCGCGGCGCGGCGTGTTCATGGTGCGCAGCGCCTCGATCAGCGGCCCGTCGACCGCCGGGTTCGAGTAGTGCTGGCGGTTGAAGGGGCCCAGGCCGGCGGCCGGATCGCGCGTCGCCACCACCTGCTGCAGCGTCACCGCCGCGAGGTTGGACGCGTAGGTGGTCATGAACAGCGCGAAGTCGCGATTGGTGGCGCGGCTGAAGAAGTTGGAGGTCGGCAGCGTCTCCACCCGCGCCTCGACGCCGATGCGGGTGAAGCTCTGCGCGATCGCCTGCAGCACGGCGACATCGCCCGGGAACCAACCGGTGGGGCCATGGATGGTCATGCGGAAACCGTCCGGATAGCCGGCTTCGGCCAGCAGCTGGCGCGCGCGGTTCGCGTCCATGGCGATCGGCGGCATGTCGGTCACGCGGCCGAGGGCGACCGGCGGTGCGAACTGCTCGGCCGGTGTCCCCTGCCCTTCCAGCACGCGGTCGACGATCGCCTGGCGGTTCAACGCCAGCGACAGCGCCTGGCGCACGCGGCGGTCGCGCAGCGGGTTGCGGTCCAGCGGCCGGCCCTGGCGATCGGTGATGAAGGGCGCCTGGTCGCGCACCGTATCGGGAAACAGGTAGGCGGTGCCGTTGCTGTCGGCGCTGAAGATCGCCAGCCGCGGGTCGGCGGCCAGCCGCGCGATGTCCTGGGTCGGCACCGCGTCGATCAGGTCGACATCGCCGGCGAGCAGCGCCGCGACGCGGGACGCGGCATTGGCGACGAAGCGGATGCGCACCTGGTCCCAGGGCTGCGGCGGGCCCCAGAAATCCGGGTTCCGCGCGGCTTCGAAGCGATTGCCCTGCTCATAGGCGACGAAGCGATAGGCGCCAGTGCCGATCATCGCGCGGCCGCTGTTGAAATCGGCGGTGGTCGCGCCCTCGTGCAGGCGGCGGGACAGGATCAGCACCGCGGTCAGCTCGGCATCCAGCAGCGGCGTGGGTTCGCGCGTCGTGATGCGGATGGTGCGCGGCCCCGTCACGGTGACCCCGGTGACGGTGCGCACGGTGGAGGCGAAGGAGCCCGGGCTGTTCGGCACATTGGGCAGCCGCGCGAAGGAGAAGGCGATGTCCTCCGGTGCCAGCGGCGTGCCGTCATGGAAGCGCACGCCCTCCCGCAGCTGGAATTCCCAGGTGGTGTCGTCGATCGCCCGCCAGGATTCCGCCAGGCGCGACACGATCCGCCCGTCATTGTCGAAATCGACCAGCCCGTCGAAGACGTGGCGCAGGATCGCGTTGTTGCTGTTGGCGCGATGGAAATGCGGGTCCATCGCGGTCGGCGCCGATTGCGCCGCGATGGTCAGGACCCGCTGCGCCTCGGCGACGCCCGGCAACGCCAGCAGCATGCAGGCGAACAGCAGACGGCGCATCGGGATCCTCCTGGCTTTTGCCCGGAGCCTCCTTGCCTTCGCCGCCGAGGTCAACCCGCCGCGGGCTGGTCCGGGCAATCCGCCATCAGGCGATCGAGCTGGCGGCGGATATGCGCCGCTTCCGCCGGGCCGCGCGCCAGCGCGATCGCTCGGCCGAAAGCTTCGCGGGCCGCCGCATGGCGGCCGAGCTGCAACAGGAAGGCACCGCGGGCGCCGTGGAAATAGAAATAACCCGACAGGCGCTCGGCGAGCGGGTCGATCATCGCCAGCGCCGCGGCGGGGCCGCGCAGCTTGCCGACCGCGACCGCGCGGTTGAGGGTGACGACCGGCGACGGCTGCAGCCGTTCCAGCATCGCGTAGAGCAGGTCGATCTGCGCCCAGTCGGTCTCCGCCGCGGTGGCCGGCCGCGCATGCAGCGCGGCGATCGCGGCCTGCACCTGGTAGGCGCCGGGCCGCGCATGGCGCATCGCCTTGTCGATCAGCGCCAGGCCCTCGGCGATCAGCCCGCGGTTCCACCGTGCCCGATCCTGCTCCTCCAGCAGCACCGGCTCGCCGGCGGCATCGAAGCGGGCGGCGGCGCGGGCCTGTTGCAGCAACATCAGCGCCAGCAGGCCCATGATCTCCGGCTCGGCCGGAAACAGGCGCAGCAGCAGGCGGGCCAGTCGGATCGCCTCGTCGCTCAGCAGCCCCCGCGCCGCGACGCTGTCGGCGGTGACGGAATAGCCTTCGTTGAACACCAGATAGAGCATGGCGGCGACGGCGCCGAGGCGTTCCGCCCGCTCCGCCGCGTCGGGCGGGCCGAAGGGGATATCCGCTTCGGCGACGCGCGCCTTGGCCCGGGTGATGCGCTGTTCCATCGCCGCCTCGCCCACCAGGAAGGCCTGGGCGATGCGCGGGACCGACAGGCCGGAGACCACCCGCAGCGCCAGCGCGATCTGCTGCGTCACGGGCAGACGCGGGTGGCAGCAGACGAAGAGCAGCCGCAGCACGTCGTCCCGGTAATGCGAACCGTCGAGGCGCTCGGCCAGATCGGCCTCGGCATCGCCGAGATCGGACAGCGCGTCCTCCTCCGGCAGCGGCACGTCGCGGCGCCGGCGGCGGACGGCGTCGAGCGCGGCGTTGCGGCCGACGAAGATCAGCCAGGCGGCCGCGTCGCGCGGCGGCCCGTTGCGCGGCCAGTCGCGCAGCGCGCGCAGGCTGGCTTCCTGGAACGCTTCCTCGGCGGTGTCGAGGTCGCGGAAATAGCGCAGCAGGGCGGCGACCGCCTGGGGCCGCGCCGCCGCCAGCGCCGCGCCGAGCCAGGCGGCGTCGCTCATGCCGGGACGCCGTTCGGGAAGAAGATGCCGACCGGCCGGATCTCATAGGACCCCATGCCGGGATTGGCCTCCGCCAATTCCCGCGCGACGTCGAGCGCCGCTTCCAGCGAGGGGCATTCGACCATGTAGAAGCCGAGCAGCTGTTCCTTGGTCTCGGCGAAGGGCCCGTCGATCACCAGCGGCGCCTCGCCGCCCTTGCGGAGCGTCGTGGCCGCGGTGGTCGGCAGCAGCCGCGCCACCGGGCCGAGCCGGCCCTGCACCGCCAGGCGCTGCTGCACCACGGAGAGGCGGGCCATGACGGCCTCATCCTCTTCCCTGGTCCAGGACCCGACGGCGTCTTCGTCATTGTAGCAAAGGATGGCGTAGAGCATGGGCAACCTCCTCCCGGATCGATCGCGCGAGAATGCACGCGGCCGGCCGGGATTGCTGCCCCAAGGACGACGCGGGGGCCGGGTTTCCGACAGGCCCCCGCCAGAATTTCTCTCAGCCCGCGCCGGGGCGCAGCCAGGGCCGGCGTTCGGCATCCCGCGCCTGGAACGCGGCGATGGCCTCGGCGCGGGTCAGGGTCAGGCCGATCGGGTCCAGCCCTTCCAGCAGCATGGTCCGGCGCAGCGGCTCGATGGCGAAGGGCAAGGTCACGCCCTCGCCGCGGACCTCCTGCGCCTCGAGGTCCACGGTCAGCTCCGGCGCGCGCAGCACCAGGGCCTGCAAGGCGGCGACCTGCTCCGCCGGCAGGCGGACCGGCAGCATGCCGTTCTCGAACAGGTTGTCGTGGAAGGCGCCGCCGAAGGACGGCGCGATGACGCAGCGGATGCCGAAGCCATGCAGCGCCCAGACCGCGGTCTCCCGCGCCGAGCCGCAGCCGAAATTCTCGGCGCCCACCAGGATGCGGGCGGCGTCGTAGGGGGCGCGGTTCAGGGCGCAATCCGGATTGGGCATGCCGTCCGGGCGGCGGCGCCAGTTCTCCAGCGCGTAGGGGCCGAGGCCTTCGCGCGGCAGGGCCGCCGAGCGTTCGACCCGGATGATCATGTCGGTGTCGAGATTGACCAGCGGCACCGGTGCGGCGATCCCGGTCAGGGTGGTGAAGCGTTCCATGGGACAGGCCTTCAACTGCGCGGATCGACGATCACGCCGGCCAGCGCGGCGCGCACCGCCATGACCGGGCTGGCGAGGTGGGTGCGTGCGCCGGGGCCCTGGCGGCCGACGAAATTGCGGTTGGAGGTGGAGATCACCCGCTTGCCTGGTGCCACGATATCGCCGTTGGAGCCGGCGCAGAGCGAACAGCCCGGCTCCCGCCAATCGAAGCCGGCGGCGCGGAAGCGCTCATCCAGGCCTTCCGCCTCGGCGGCGCGCTTCACCCCCTGGGACCCGGCCACGACCCAGGCGATGACGCCGGGCGCCACGCGGCCGCCTTCAAGCGCCGCCGCGGCGTCCCGCAGGTCTGACAGCCGGGCATTGGTGCAGGAGCCGATGAAGACCTGGTCGACCGGCAACCCGGCCAGCTTCTGGCCCGGGCGCAGCCCCATATACTCCAGCGCCGCGGCCCAGGCGCGGCCGCGCACCGGGTCGGGCGCCGCGGCGGGATCGGGCGCCGCGCCGGTGATCGGCACCACATGCTCCGGGCTGGTGCCCCAGGTGATCTGCGGCGCCAGATCGGCGACCGGCACCCGGAATTCGCGATCGAAGACCGCATCCGGATCGGTGAAGAGTGCGCGCCAGCTCGCCACCGCTGCATCCCAATGCCCGGCCGCCGGCGCGTGGCGGCGCTCGCGCAGCCAGGCGAAGAGGGTTTCGTCCGGCGCCACCATGCCGATCTTGGAGCCGAGCTCGACAGCCATGTTGCAAAGGGTCATGCGGCCTTCGACCGTCAGCGCCCGCACGGCGGGGCCGTCGAACTCGATGGCATGGCCGGCGCCGGCGCCGACCCCCGCCACCGCCAGCGCGGCGAGCGCCAGGTCCTTGGCGGTGATGCCGGCGGGCGGCATGCCGTCGAAGCGGATGCGCAGCCGCTTCGGCCGGCGCTGCACGATGGCCGAGGTCGCCAGCACATGCGCCACTTCGGAAAAGCCGATGCCCCAGGCGAGCGCGCCGAGCGCGCCATGGGTGGTGGTGTGGCTGTCCGGGCAGAGCACCAGCATGCCGGGCTGCGTCAGGCCGAGCTCCGGCCCCACCACATGCGCGATGCCCTGGTCGGGATGGTCCTGGTCGAGCAGCATCACGCCATGCCGGGCGCAGCCTTCGCGGGCCGCCGCCAGGTGCCGCGCGGTCCAGGGCGCGCCGCCGATGCGACCCGGCGCCGTGGAGACGACATGGTCGACCACGCCGATGGTGCGGTGCGGATCGCGCACCGGCAGGCCGCGCGCCTCGATCACGCCGAAGGCGCCGGCCCGCATCTCCAGCAAGTAGTGGCGATCGACGTTCATGAGATCGACGCCGGGGGCCAGCGTATCGATCACATGCGCGTCCCAGAGCTTGTCCAGCAGCGTCCTTGCCATTCTCTCCCCTCCAATCCTCACGCATCCGGCGGCCGATCGGGCGGCGCGGAGGCTCAGCCATCCAGGTCCCGGGTCAGCGCCGCCGCTTCGCGCAGCAGCGCCCCGGTCATCACGGCGCGATGCGCCGCGTCGCGGAAGCGGGTCACGGTCCCGCTCAAGGTCAGGGCGCCCGCCAGCACGCCGCCCTGCCGGAAGACCGGGGCGCTGAGCGCCGCCACTTCCGGCGTGCGCTCCCCCTCCGAGGCCTGCGCCGGCGGCAGGTCCTGGCGCGGCCCGGCTTCGAACAGGCGCAGCACATGGCCGGCGGCGCCCTGCAACGGCAGCACCGCGCCGATCGTCACCACGTCGCGCACCTCCTGCCGGCCCTCGACGCGCGCCAGGCAGAGCCGGCCCTCGCCTTCGCGGACGAAGAAGGACGCCGCCTCCCGCGTTTCGGCGGCGAGGCGCGCGAGCGCGGGCTGCAGCGCGGCGCGCAGGTCGAAGGCCTGGCCATAGGCCTGGCCCAGCCGCGGCAGCGCCGGTCCCAGCCGGTAGCGCCCATCGGCCAGCCGCACCGCGTAGCGGCACCGCTCCAGCGAGGCCAGCACGCGCAGCAGGGTGCTCTTGTGGAAGCCGCTACGGCGGGACAGCTCGGCCAGCGGAATCGGGCCGCCGGCCTCGCCAAGCGTGTCCAGCACGGCGAGGCCCCGCTCCAGCGCCGACACCCCGGCCGCGGCCCAGCTGCCGCCGGCGGGCGTGGGAGCCGCCTCTGCCGGCCGCTTGACGTCCATGCGTGCCGCCGCCATCCTGAAAACAGAACGTCTATTCTGCTGTAGTGAACGACCCACCGTCAAGCTTGGGCATGCGGCCGGGCCGAAGGATCATCCGCATGACCACGCGACCGCTCGAAGGGCTGAAGGTCCTTGAATTCTCGCACACCATCATGGGGCCCTGCGCCGGGCTGATCCTGGCCGATCTGGGCGCCGAGGTGGTGAAGGTGGAACCGGCGCCGGATGGCGACCATACCCGCGGCATGCCCGGCTTCGCGGCCGGCTTCTTCGCCACCTTCAACCGCAACAAGCGGTCGCTGGCGATCGACCTGAAGCGGCCGGAAGGCCGCGCCGTGATCCATCGCCTGGCCGCCGACGCCGATATCGTGCTGGAGAATTACGGGCCCGGCACCATGGAACGGCTCGGCTGCGGCTTCGCGGATCTCGCGGCCATCAATCCGCGCCTGGTCTACCTCGCCCTCAAGGGCTTCCTCGCCGGTCCCTATGAGCACCGCCCGGCACTCGACGAGGTGGTGCAGTTCCAGTCGGGCCTCGCCTATATGACCGGCCCGCCCGGCCAGCCGCTGCGCGCCGGTGCCTCCGTGATCGACATCCTGGGCGCGGTCTTCGGCGTGACCGCGGTGCTAGCCGCGCTGCGCGAGCGGGACCAGACCGGCCGGGGCCAGCGCGTCGGCAGCGCGCTGTTCGAATCCGCGGTCTTCCTGATGGGCTCGCATATGGCCGGCACCGCCGCCACCGGGGAACCGCCGCCGCCCATGCCGGCCCGGCGCGGCGCCTGGGGCATCTACGAGCCCTTCGCGACCGCCGATGGCAGCCAGGTCTTCGTGGGCGTCACCAGCGACGCGCAATGGCTGCGCTTCTGCGACGCCTTCGGCCTGCCCGTTCTGGCCGCCGACAAAGCCCTGCGCCGCAATGCCGATCGGGCCCGGGCGCGCCCCTGGCTGATCCCGCAACTGCGCGAGGTGCTGGGCGCGCTGCCGCGCGAGACGGTGGTGGCCCGCTGCGAGCAGGCGGGGATTTCCTGGGCGCCGGTCGGGCAGCCGGCGGATCTGTTCACCGACCCGCATCTGCTGGCCGGCGGCGGCCTGCTGGCCACCGCGCTGTCGGCGCTCGGCGGCGGCCCGGCGGAGACGCTGCTGCCGGCGCTGCCGGTGGAATTCGGCGCCCTGCGCGAACGCCCCGGCCTGCAACGCCAGCCGCCCGGCATCGGCGAGCACAACCGGGATATCCTGGCCGCGGCCGGGATGAGCCCGGCCGCGATCGACGCGCTGGTCCGCGACGGCGTGCTGGTGGCCGCCGCCCTGGCCTGAACCGCGGCCCTTGTCAGTGCGCATCCGATTCAGACCTCCGGGCCATACGGCCCTCGGTCATCGGACGCTCAGGCCTTGCCGAAGGCCGCCGCGTATTGCTCCGGCTTGAAACCCACCAGCAGCCGGCCATCGATATCCAGCACCGGCCGCTTGATCATGGAAGGCTGGGCGAGCATCAGCGCGATCGCCTTCGCCTCCGTGATCCCGTCCCGCTCCGTCTCCGGCAGCTTACGGAAGGTGGTGCCGGCGCGGTTCAGCAGCACCTCCCAGCCGAGATCCTTCACCCAGGCCGCGAGCCGGTCGGGCGCGATCCCGACCGCCTTGTAGTCATGGAAGATGTAGTCGACGCCGTGCCCGTCCAGCCAGGCACGCGCCTTCTTCATCGTGTCGCAGTTCTTGATGCCGTGGATGGTGACCGTCATCGTGGCGTCACACGTGCGCGCCGGGCGGCAGCTCCCGGCCCAGGAAGTCCATCTTGCCGACTTCCACGCCATTGTGCCGCAGGATCAGATAGATGGCGGTGGCGTGGAACTGGAAGTTCGGCAGCGCGAAGTGGAAAAGATAGGAGGTGCCGGTGAAATGCACCTCGTTCCCGGCCAGCTTCAGGACCACGTCGCGTGCCTCGGCGCCCTCGAACCCCGCCGCCGGCACGCTCTCGATGAAGGCGACGGTCTTGGCGATGCGCGCCTTCAGCTCGGCGAAGCTCGCCTCCTTGTCCTCGTAGCGCGGATTCTCGGTGCCGGTCAGGCGCGCCACCGCGCCCTTGGCGGTGTCGGAGCAGATCTGCACCTGGCGGGCCAGCGCGAACATGTCCGGCGCCAGCCGCGACTGGATCAGCACCGCGGGATCGATCTTGCGGGCTTCGGCGAAGGCCTCGGCCTTCTCCAGGATGCTGGTCAGGTTGCCGAACATCCGGACGAAGCCCGGGACGCAGGCGTCATGCATCGACAGGGACATGGGAGGACCTCATGCAGGGGAGCATCCGCTTCAGACCTGCGGCCCTTCGGTCACCGGATGCTCGGATGGTTGCCGTTGGGCCGGTTATGGACCCAACGGCGACGGCTGTCGAAGCCCCCTTCTCCGGCCCGGGTCAGGCGGGATGCTGGCCGATATGCTCCAGCAGCAGCGCGCAGACCCGCTTGGGCATCTGGTCGGACGGGTAGTGGCCGACGCCGTGCAGTTCGACGAAGGTATAGGGCGCCGCGATGAACTCGTGCGTCCCCTCCGCGGCCATGCGCCCGACGGTGTCGTCGTTGTTGCCCCAGACGAACAGGGTCGGCATCGTCGTCGGCCGGGTGACGCCGTGGCTGGGGCCGCGGGCGCGGTACCAGGCGAGCGCCGCCGTCATCGCCGCTTCATTGCCGATCACCGACAGGTGCTTCTCGACCGAGGCTTCCGGCACGCCGTTCAGGGCATGGCGCCGGCGGAGCCACCGCACGTCATCGGCCAGCAGCTTCGGCACCGCATCCTGCTCCAGGAACCATTTGTGGTGGCTGGAGCGCTTCGGCTGCTCCGGGTCGTCCTTCATGGCGCGCACGAAGGAAGCCGGGTGCGGCCGCGACAGCATGCTGAGGCTGCCGAGCCGGTCGGCATAGCGGTCCGCGATCTCCCAGGAGAGGCTGCCGCCCCAGTCATGCCCGACCAGGTGGAAGCGCCGGTCGCCATGGCCCAGCGCCCGGACGATATCCATCGCGTCCTGGATCGTGTGCTCGATCCCGTATTGCTCCAGGTTCTTCGGGTCCGGCCGGGCGCCGGCGGAATAGCCGCGCTGATTGGGCGCCACCGCGAAATACCCGGCCGCCCCCAGCGCCGCCACCTGCGCATCATAGAGATAACGGGAGACGCCGAAGCCGTGCAGCATCAGCACCATCGGGTTCCGCGGATTGCCCGCCACCGACACATCGAACACGAAACCCGGCTTGGTCTCGACCTTCCAGACTTCCATCACGCCCCTCCGTTGCTGCGTTTCCCCGCGGCGGCACGAGAGCACCGGTGGATACAGGGATCAAGATGCAGGCCGGATATGATCCGGCGGGCTTAGCCGGCGTTAGAGCAATCCTCCGATTGCTGCTATCAATCGGCCCGACAGGCCCACCGACCAGCCGCCGAGGACCATGATGCCAGACGTGCCACAGACGACCACCGCCACCCGCCTCGAGCCCGGTGTCGTCACCGGCGGCGATTATCGCACCCTTCTCCAGGCCTGCCGGGATGGCGGCTATGCCCTGCCCGCGGTCAACGTCACCGGCACCAATTCGATCAACGCCGTGCTCGAGGCGGCGGGGCGCAACAAGTCGGATGTGATCATCCAGCTGTCGAATGGCGGCGCCCGCTTCTTCGCCGGCGAAGGCTGCCCCGACGCCAATGCGGCGCGCATCCTGGGCGCGGTTTCCGCCGCCCGGCACGTGCACACCGTGGCCGCGGCCTACGGCATCTGCGCCGTGCTGCACACCGACCATGCCGACCGGTCGCTGCTGCCCTGGGTCGATGCGCTGCTCGATCACGGCGAGGCCTTCCGCCGGACCACCGGCAAGCCGCTGTTCTCCTCGCACATGGTCGATCTGTCGGCCGAGCCGCTGGAGGCGAACATCGCCGAATGCGCCCGGATCCTGCGGCGTATCGCCGCGCTCGACATGAGCCTGGAGATCGAGCTCGGCGTGACCGGCGGCGAGGAGGATGGCGTCGGCCACGACCTCGATGACGGTGCCAGCAACGCGCATCTCTATACCCAGCCCGAGGATGTGCTGAAGGCCTGGCAGGCGCTGTCGCCGATCGGCCATGTCACGGTCGCGGCGTCGTTCGGCAATGTCCATGGCGTCTATGCGCCGGGCAACGTGCAGTTGCGGCCGGAGATCCTCAAGGCATCGCAGGATGCGGTCGCGGCCGTGGCCGGCGGCGGCGCCAAGCCGATGAGCCTGGTCTTCCATGGCGGATCGGGGTCGGAGAAGGACAAGATCGCGCAGGCGGTGTCCTATGGCGTCTTCAAGATGAATATCGACACCGACACGCAATTCGCCTTCGCCCAGGCGGTCGGCGCCTATGTGCAGGCCAATCCGGCCGCCTTCCTGCACCAGATCGACCCGGCCAACGGCAAGCCCACCAAGAAGCTCTACGACCCGCGCAAGTGGCTGCGCGCCGGAGAGAAGAGCGTCGCGGCACGGCTCGATGAAGCCTTCGCCGATCTCGGGTCGGTCGGCAGGACCCTGGCGGGCTGAGCCCAGGCCGCCACGCGTCCCGTCGGCCGCGCCGCCGCTCCTGCGGAGGTTCGTGAAGACGGGGTGCCCGGCGGCAGGCCGGTCAGCCCCGCGCGGTAGGCGGTGGGCTGGGCGAACTGGCCCGGCACGGCGAAGGTCGCCCCCGCGTGACCGGGGGAACCACGCTGCCGCCCGCCGATGCGCCGCCCGGGTCAGCGGATCGGCATCGCGTACATCAGCCCGCCGCGGCTCCAGAGGTCATTGAGGCCGCGCGGCAGCCCGAGCGGCGTGTTCGGGCCGAGATGCCGGTCATAGATCTCGCCGTAATTGCCGACCGCGCGGATCACGTTATAGGCCCAGCGCCGGTCGAGCCCCATCATCGGCCCATGGTCGCCGCTATTGCCGAGCAGGCGCCGGATGGCCGGGTTCGTGCTCTGCAGCATCTGTTCGGCATTGGCCTGGGTGACGCCGAGCTCCTCCGCCTCGATCAGCGCGAACATGGTCCAGCGCACGATGTCGAACCACTGGTCGTCGCCATGGCGCACCGCCGGGGCCAGCGGCTCCTTGCTGATCCGTTCCGGCAGGATGACGTGGTCGGCCGGGTTGGACGCCGTCGAGCGGATGCCGGCGAGCTGCGACGCATCGGTCGAATAGGCGTCGCAGCGGCCGCCGAGATAGGCCAGCCGCGCCTCGTCATTCTGTTCGAAGACGAGCGGGTGGATGCTGACATTGTTGGCCCGCGCCCAGTCGGCCAGGTTCAGTTCGTTGGTGGTGCCGGAGGCGACGCAGATGGTGGCGCCGTCCAGTTGCACCGCACGTTCCACATTGGCGCTGCGGCGGACCAGGAAGCCCTGGCCGTCATAGAAATTCACCGCCGTGAAGTTCAGGCCGTTGGCGGTGTCGCGCACATGCGTCCAGCTCGTGGTCCGTGCCAGCAGGTCGACCTGGCCGGACTGCAGCGCCGGCAGCCGCGCCTGGGAGGTGAGCACGATGAAGCGCACCTTGCCGGCATCGCCGAGCGTCGCCGCGGCGACCGCGCGGCAGATATCGGCATCCATGCCGCGATAGACGCCCCGGCTGTCGGCGACGCTGAAGCCGGGCGAGCCCGGATGCGCGCCGCAGACCAGCGCGTCGCGCTGGCGCACCGCGCTCAGCGTCGGGCCGGGCTGCGCGCCCTGGGCGAGCGCCTCGGTGGCGAAGGGCAAGGCCAGCAGCGCGCCCAGCAGGAACCTGAACATTATGACGTTTTCTCCCTTGTCGTTTCGTGGCCGGGAATCAGGCGACGCCGTGCTTCGGCGTGCGGATCACCTGCCAGGCCCCCACCAGCACCAGCATGCCGATGCCGATCGCCAGCCGGACGCCATCCGGCCATTGATGCGCGAAGGCGGTCAACAGCCCGGCCAGCCCCATCGTCAGCCGCAACCCGATGCCGAGCGGCGCCAGCAGGAAGCCGGCATAGGCGCTGGTCACCAGGGTCAGCGCCGCCACCTGCAGCGCCACGGCGCTGATGATGCCGGCCAGGTCGCCCTGCAGCATGATGCCGGGGTCGTAGATGAAGGCGAAGCCCACCGTGAAGCCGGCGATGCCGAAGCGCGTCGCATGGATGCTGGTGATGGTCGGGCTCGAGCCCGCGATGGCGGCCGCGGCGAAGGCGGCGGCCGCGACCGGCGGCGTCGCATCGGCGATGACCGCGAAATAGAA
>DASYDR010000075.1:0-3763 GCA_036499545.1 Roseomonas sp.
GACTGTCATCGTCGCACACCGCGGCCATTTGGCTGAGGCCTGCGATCACCACGTCCAGCTCCACCTCCGTCAGCGCCAGCGTCAGTGTCGGGCTGCCGCGGCGCGTCATGCCGGGCCGACCCGCAGCGCCAGCGCCGCCTGGTAGACCTGCTTGCGCGGCAGGCCGGTCGCCTCGGCCACCATCGCCGCCGCGTCGCGCACCGACAGGCCGGAGGCGAGCGCCGCCGAGAGCTGTTCCTCCAGCGTCGCTTCCGCCGCGGCTTCGGCCAGTCCCGCCTCGGGCGGGGCGATGACCAGCACGATCTCGCCGCGCGGCGGATCCGCCTCCGCGCCCTGGGCCAGGGCGGTGAGCGATCCGCGCCGCACCTCCTCGAAGCGCTTGGTCATCTCCCGTGCCAGGGCGGCCGGCCGGCCGGGGCCGAGGCCTTCTGCCAGCGCGGCCAGCGCTTCCGCCGCGCGATGCGGTGCTTCGTAGATGATCAGCGTGGCGGCCAGGCCGGCACGCTCCATGGCCGCGATGCGCGCGATCTCCGCCGCGCGCGCGGCCGCCTTGGCCGGCAGGAAGCCCAGGAACAGGAAGGGATGCGGCGGCAGGCCCGACAGCGTCAGCGCCATCACCGCCGCATTCGGGCCCGGCACCGCGCCGACCGGCACGCCGGCCGCGATCGCCGCCCGGACCAGCCGGAAGCCGGGGTCGCTGACCAGCGGCGTCCCGGCATCGGACACCAGCGCCAGCCGGGCGCCGCCCAGCAGCCGTTCCACGAGGCGGGGGGCTTGCGCGCCCTCATTGTGGTCGTGCAAAGCAAGCAGGGTCACGGAAACGCCATGCCGCGCGAGCATCGCGCCCGTTACCCTGGTATCCTCGCACAGCACCGCATCCGCGGCGCGAAGGGTGTCGAGGGCGCGCGGCGAGAGATCACCGAGGTTGCCGATCGGCGTCGCGACGAGAACGAGACCCGGCAGCGATGCCGGAGCAACGGGAGGATCCCCCGCCTGTGAGGCCGCTGTCCCTGCTGACCCGTCTTCGGCCAATGCGCCGCTCCTTCGCGCCGTTGTTCGTCCTTGTGGCGCTGGCGGCCTGCACGGGGCAACCCCGCTCTGGCCCGCAGACCGGCCAGCCCTTCGCCTATCAGGCGCAGCCGGAACCGCCACGCACCCGGGTCGCCCTGCTGCTGCCGCTCTCCGGCGCGCAGGCTCCGCTCGGCCGCGCCATGCAGCAGGCGGCGGAGCTGGCCCTGTTCGAGAACGGCAATCCCAGCGTCGACTTCGTCGTGCAGGATACCCGCAGCAGCACCGGCGGTGCCGCCGAAGCCGCCCGCAGCGCGATCGGCGGCGGCGCGCGCATCATCGTCGGGCCGCTCACCGCCTCCGAAGCGTCCGCCGTTTCGGTGCCGGCGCGAGCCGCCCGTATCCCGGTTCTCGCCTTCACCAATGACGCGGCCCAGGCCGGACCCGGCCTCTGGACCCTCGGCGTCACGCCGGCGCAGCAGGTCCGCCGCGTGGTCGGCGCCGCCGCCAGCGCCGGGGTCCGCCGCATCGGGCTCGGCGCGCCGGACGATGCCTTCGGCCGCGCCCTGGCCCGCTCGCTGCGCGAGGTGGCGAATGAATTGTCGCTGCCGCCGCCGACCATCGCCTTGCACCCGGTTCGCAACGAACCGGGCGCCGCGGCGCGCGAACTGGCCGCGACGGTGGGCGCGGATGGGCTTGATGCCGTGATCATCGGCTATGCCGGGCCGGCCGCGCGCGTCTATGCCGCGGGCCTGGTGGCCGGCGGCCTGCCGGTGCCGCCGCTCCGCATCATGGGACATGCGCTCTGGGCCCAGGATGGCGGCCTGGCTAATGAAGTGGCGCTGCAGGGCGCCACCTTCGCCGCGCCCGACCCGCAGGCCCGCACCCGCTTCGAGCGGCGCTTCGAAGCCGCCTATGGCCAGCACCCGCCGCGTCTGGCCGGTGTCGCCTATGATGCCGCCGGCATCGCTGCCCGCGCCGTGGCCAACAGCAATGGCGAAGTCGGCAATGGCGATATCTTCGTGGGCGCCGATGGGCCGATCCGCCTCATGCAGGATGGTGCCGCGCTGCGCGGGCTGGCCCTGTTCCGGATCGAACCCTCGGGCGATCCCACCGTGATCGATCCTGCCCCCCTGCCTGGCGCCGCCGCCTTCTGAGGGCCTGATCGAGATGGCCATGGGATGTCCCGGCGGTTCGTCCCCGCCCCCGAGGTGCCGGTCCGCCGGACGTTCCCCGTCGTGCCGGCCGGCGTTGCGGGGGCTGGACCTCGTGCGCCAGCCCGCCGCGATTCCTTCCTCCAACAGCTTCTGAGGCGGCGATGCACGGCCCCAGACCGCCGGCGATCCGCTGGCTGCGTTCGACCGCCCTGATCGGGGGCGCACCGGGCGCCACTCTCCTCGCGCTGATGCTGCTGGGGCTGCTCGACCTCTGGTCGGGCCTGGTGGCGCTCGCCATCGCGGAGGGGGCCGCCGCCTATGTCGCGCGGCTCTGGCTCGGCAATCTCGGCCGGTTGGCGGAGCGGCTCGATGGTGCGGGGGAACGCACCGACGTGCCTCTGCTCGACGATACCAAGCTGCTGCCCGCGGTGCGCGAAGTCGCCGACCGGGTCACCCGCCTGGTCCGCAGCCTGGCCGAGCGCGGGGAACTGGTGGAGCGTCTTCGCCGTTCCGACGCCACCATCATCGAATCCCTGCCCGATCCGCTGCTGGTGCTCTCCGCCAATCGCACCCTGCTGCGCGCCAATGACGCCGCGCGCCGCGTGCTCGGCTTTCCCGCCGCGCTGCGCCCCGCCGATGCCTCCGCCCTGCTCCGCCACCCGGTGCTCGCCGATGCCGTCGACCGCGCGCTGCGCGACGGCACGCCACGCAGCGCCGATATCATGCTGCCGGTTCCCGTCGCCCGGGAACTCGCCGCCCAGGTCATCCCGATGAACCCGCCGCTGGCCGATGGCGGTGAGCTGATGCTCGTCCTCTCCGATCGCACCCGCGAACGCGCGGTCGAGCGGATGCGGGCCGATTTCGTCGCCAATGCCAGCCACGAACTCCGCACCCCGCTCGCCAGCCTGATCGGCTTCATCGAAACCCTGCGCGGCCCGGCGGAGGATGATGCCGTGGCGCGCACCCGCTTCCTCGGCATCATGGCGGAGCAGGCCGAGCGCATGCGCCGCCTGATCGACGACCTGCTCGGCCTGTCCCGCATCGAGCTCACCGAACACCAGGCCCCGAAGGGCAGCGCCGATATCGCCGCCATCGCGCGCGCCGAAGCCGAAGCCCTGGGCCCGATCCTCTCCAGCCGCCGGGCCCGCCTGACCCTCGACATCCCGGACAGTGCCGTCGCGCGCCCGGCCGATGCCGAACAGATCGCCCAGGTGGTGCGCAACCTGGTCGAGAACGCGGTTCGCCACGGGCGCGAGGGCGGCGAAGCCGTTCTCACCGTCGCGCCGGGCGGCGCGCGGGGCGGCGTCACCATCAGCGTGCAGGATGACGGCCCCGGCATCGCCAAGGAGCATATCCCGCGCCTGACCGAACGCTTCTACCGCGTCGACAAAGGCCGCAGCCGCAACGCCGGCGGCACCGGGCTCGGCCTCGCGATCGTCAAGCACATCGTCATCAGGCACCGCGGCCAGCTCTCCATCGAAAGCCAGGAAGGCGTCGGCGCGAAATTCTCGGTGTGGTTGCCGACGGATCGGGAAGGGGGCGGTTCTGGCCCCGGGGAGGGGGCTGGCCTTCCCAGATCCCATTCGCCAGCAGGATAG
>DASYDR010000076.1:0-6349 GCA_036499545.1 Roseomonas sp.
CGACCGGCGTCATCATCGGATCGGCGCGGAAGCGCTCATAGGAGTCCGAGGGCAGCCGCGGCACCAGCTCGTTCTGGCCGATGAAATTGCCGAGGCTGTAGAAGATCGGCTTGCCCTGGTGGATCTCCATGCCGCGCAGCAGATGCGGGCCATGGCCGACGACCAGGTCGGCGCCTTCCTCGATCATCCGGCGCGCGAAGGGGGCGATGAATTCGGCCGGCTGCTCCTTGTCCGCGCCCATCTCATGCGCGTGCAGGCTGACCAGCACGATATCGGCCGAGAGCCGCGCTTCCCGCACCCAGCGCGCGATATCCTCGACATCGGCGCGGCGGGCGCTGGTGCGGATCCCGACCTGCTCCGCGGCACGGAAATTCATGGCGCCGAGCGGCAGCACCGCCGGGTCCGCCGGCGGGAAGGCGAAGCCGAGCTTGATCTTCTGGAGCCGCTCCCGCTCCAGCCCAAGCTGCTCCGCGACGTCGCGCAGCGTCGCGAGCTGCGCCTCCGTCACCTCATGCATGGTCTCGACGCGCAGCGGGTTGACGCCGGGCCGGCCCGGCATGTCCGGCCGCTGCGCGCTGGCTTCCTGGCCCTTGGCGAAGGTGGAGGCGCAGGAGAGCAGCGCGACGGTCGCGCCCGGATGGGTGTGGTAGGCGGGGCGGCGCGCATCCTCCAGGTTCCGGCCCATGCCGGCGAAGCTCAGGCCGCGGCTCTCCAGCGCCGCCAGCCCGGCGCGCAGGCCGGAGACGCCGTAATCCAGGCAATGGTTGGTCGCCGTCGCGAAGAGGCTGAAGCCCGCCTCCGTCAGCTCGTCCAGCACCCAGGCCGGCGCGCCGAAATGCGATCCCCCGCTCTCCAGCGCCGGGTCGCCCTGGTAGTCGTTCGGCACCACTTCGAGATTGGTGAAGGCGAGGTCGGCGCCGCGGATCAGGTCGAACAGCGGCGTGATCTGCGGGTCGATGCGGCTCTGCAGGCGGCGTTGCAGGATGCTGTCGCCGGTCAGGGCCAGGCGGAAGGGCGTGCCGCTCATCGCACCGCCACCTCGGCCGGGACGCTCCAGGCCATGTCGGGATCGAGTGGCCAGATCGGGCGCGGGATATGGCGGAAGGGGACGCGGGTCAGCATCGGCGTCACCAGCCCGGGTCCGTCGATCTCCAGGATGCGCTCATCGGGGAAGATGTCGTTGAAGCCGGCGCGGAAATGCCCGCGCGACTTCACCACGATGCCGCGCAGCCCGCGGATGTCGATACCGAGATGCTCCAGCATCGCGGTGTCGAGGCATTGGTGGCGGATCGAGACGAAGACGACGTCGATCCGCCCTTCCAGCCGCAGCCAGGCGGTGGCGCCGAGTGAGATGCGGCGGCCGCCGATGGTGCCGCGCCGCCCGACCACCTCGCCATCCGAGACCGCCATCACCTCGGCGGCCGCGGTCAGGCGGTCGCTGCCCGGCGTCGTCTCGTCGCGGTTTAGCACCGCGGTGAAGCGCGCGCCCTTGCCGAGCGCATGCGCCTCGGCAGCCAGCGCCGGGTCGAAATGAATGGCGAAGGCGGTGTCGGTGATGCCGGCGGCGAGGAAGGCCTGCAGCACGGCGGTGGTATTGCCGCGCGCGCCGCCGCCCGGATTGTCAGCGACATCGGCGAAGAGCAGCGGCGGCAATGCGGCGTCGTCGCAGGCCGCCTTCAGGCGCCGGGCCGCGTCTTCGATCGGCATCAGCTTCGCGACCAGCTCCTGCCGGCGTGACCAGAGCAGATCCGCGAGTTCCTTCGCCACCGCATCGGCCGCCGCCTGGTCGCCGCGGCTGGTGACGATGATGCTCATGCCGTTCTTGGGACTGTCGCCCATGCTGAAATTGCCGAGCACGGAGACGTTCAGGATGGCGCCGGTGCAGAGTTCCTGGCCGCGCGCGATCGCCGCGCCATAGGGGCCGCGATCGGAAAGCAGGGCGACCGAAGGCGGCAGGATCGGCAGGCGGATGAAGGCCTTGGCCGTCTGCACGCCATCCAGCAATTCCCGCATGCCGCGCGCCGCTTCCTGCCCGCGCGCGCGCATGTCGGTATGCGGGTTGGTGAGATAGGCGATCAGCAGATCGGTCTCCGCGACCATCGCCCGGCTGACATTGGCATGCAGGTCGAGGGTGGAGACGACCGGCACATCCGGCCCGACGATGGCGCGCACGCGGCGGAAGATCAGCCCTTCCGGATCGGGTTCCACCGTCGCGCCCGCGGCGCCATGCGATTCGATATAGACGCCGTCGAGCGGCAGCGCGGCGCGCAGCCCCGGTTCCACGATGCCCAGGAATTCCTCCAGGAAGGCCTGGTCGGCCGGGCCGCTGGCACCGGCACTGGTGGCGGCCAGCGGGATCGGCGTCCAGGGCCCCATCGCATCCATCGCCTCGACGAAGCCGGTGATGCCGCCAGTGTCGCGCGGCCGCTCCGCGCGGGCATCGTCCAGGATCGCCTGCCCTTCGAGCCAGTGCTTCTGGCGGAATTCGCTTCGTGTCGCGACCGGTGCGAAGCCATTGGCCTCCAGCATGAAGCTGAGCAGGGCGATCCGGGGCGCGGCGGGCATGATCGGGCGGCTTCCAGACAGTTGAACCGCAGGAAGACTGCGCGATCCCCGGGCAAAGGCAACCCCCGCCGCGCATTCTCTGGATAACGCGACGCCGCCTCGGCATCATCGCGGCGCCAGAGCGTCATGCTCCAGAGTTCGAGTGACGGAGACGGTTCATGCCTGACGACATCGCCACGCGCATCGCCACCTTCCTGGCCGGCGAACGCGGGCGGCAGACGGAATTCCTGGCGGCGCTGGTGCGCACACCATCCGACAATCCGCCGGGCGACCTGGCGGGCGCGGCGGAGGCCGCGGCGGTGCTGCTGGAGGGGCTCGGCCTGACGGTGGAACGGCACGCGGTGCCGGCCGAGGTCGCGGCGAAGCACGGCATGCAATCTGCGACCAACCTGGTCGTGCGGCATCGCTTCGGCCCGGGGCCGACCATCGCGCTGAACGCGCATGGCGACGTGGTGCCGCCAGGCGAGGGCTGGACCCAGGATCCCTATGGCGCCGCCATCGTCGATGGCTGGATGTATGGGCGCGGCGCCGCGGTCTCCAAATCCGATTTCGCCACCTATGCCTGGGCACTGCTGGCGCTGATCGCCACCGGTGCACCGCTGCGCGGCGCGGTCGAGCTGCACTTCACCTATGACGAGGAATCGGGGGGCGAGATCGGTCCGCTCTGGCTGCTCGACCAGGGGATCAGCAAGCCGGATTGCGCGATCGGCGCCGGCTTCTCCTATGCTGTCGTCGACGCCCATAATGGCTGCCTGCATCTGGAGGTGGAACTGCGCGGGCGCTCCGCGCATGCCGCCAAGCCCTGGACCGGCGTCGATGCGCTGGAAGCCGCGACGCATGTGCTGGCGGCACTCTACGCCTGGCGGAAGGGGCTGGCGGGGCGGGTTTCCAAGGTACCGGGCATCGGCGCGCCGCAGCTCACGATCGGGCTGATCGAGGGCGGCATCAACACCAATGTGGTGCCCGACCGCGTCGCCTTCCGCCTGGACCGGCGCATGGTGCCGGAGGAGAAGCCGGCGGAGGTCGAGGCCGAGCTGCGCGAGATCATCGCCGAGGCCGCCGCCGGGTTTCCCGCCGCGCGGGCCGCGGTGCGGCGCATCCTGCTGGCGCCGCCGCTGACGCCGCTGCGGGGCGCGGACCGCCTGGCCGCCGCGCTGGCGGGGCAGGCGACGCGCGTGCTGGGCGAGCCGATCGGGATCAGCGGCGTGCCGCTCTATACCGACGCCCGCCACTATGCCGCGCATGGCGTGCCGATCGTGCTCTATGGCGCCGGGCCGCGCAGCATCGAGGAAGCGAATGCGCATCGCGCCGATGAACGCGTGCCGCTTGCCGATCTTTACGCCGCGACCGAGGTGGTCGCCGTGGCGCTGGCGGAGCTGCTGGGCGGCGGCTGATCCACCGCCCGGCGCTGCCGCGCCTGCTCAGGCCGCGACCGGCTGCCGGCCGAGGCCGAAATTCGAGAGCGGGTTCGGGCCATAGGCGTTCGGGCCTTCTTCGCCCGGACGGCAGAGCCAGATGAGCAGCAGGACGGCGCCGACGATCGGGATCAGGCAGATGAACCAGGACCAGCCGCTCTTGCCGATATCGTGCAGACGGCGGACCAGCACGCCGAGCGAGGGCACGATCATCGCCAGCAGGCAGACCAGCGTGAGGGGCATGAAGCCCAGCATGGGCGCGAAGATGACGCCGTCCAGGATCGACGCGATGACGGAAACCAGGATGTTGAACAGGACGAAGTGCCAATACTCGGCGCGGGAGGCGCGGCCGGAGAAATTGGCATAGTTCGCGAAGACGGACTGGACGGATTGGGTGAAGTTCACGGTGACCTCCTGCGATATGTTTCGATATGAAAACATATAGCGTGGCCAACCGTGAGGGGAATGGTTATCCAGCCCGCACACGCGGGGGCTGTGCGTTCCGTCACGCCGACCGGGTCACTCAAAGGGAATGGGCAGGCCGCCACAGCGGGTTCGGGCCGTAGTCATTGTCGTCATCGCCGGGCGTGCAGCACCAGACGATGAAGAGGATCCAGCCCAGCACCGGGATCAGCGCAATGAGGACGGAGGCGCCTCTCTTGCCGATGTCATGCATGCGGCGGATGGCGACGGCGACGGAAGGCAGGAAGGTCGCAAGCGTGAAGAGCGTGCCGAAAAGGCCGATATCATCAGGCATGGTGCCGAAGGCGGCCCAGTCGAGGACCGCCGCCAGCACCGCCCCCGCCACGCAGAAGAGGCAGAAGAACCAGTATTCGGCGCGGGAAGCGCGGCCGGCGGAAGCGCCGTATTGGCGCATGCAGGATGTCACCGCTTGCAGAAAGCCCATCTTCGACCTGCCGACCGGCTACGGTCCGCGGCCATCATGAGGCGGGGTGCCCCATGATGGACCGGAGCCTCGGAGCGGGAGCGCCCGGCTCAGACTACCCGGAAGTTCTGGAACTGCCAGGGATCCTGGCGATCCACATTCTCCGGGAACAGCTTTTCGCGGCCCTCGAGCGGCGTCCAATCCGAATAGGCGCCGACCACGTCGCCGAGATAGGGCGCGCAGATCTCCAGGATGCGGGCGTGGTCGAGGCTGTCGGCCTCGAGCGGCCCGCGCTCCGGATTCTCGATCGCCAAGATCACGCCGGCCAGCACCGCCGCGGTCACCTGCAGCGAGGTGGCGTTGTTGTGCGGGGCGACGCGGCGGGCCTCGCCGATGGTGAGCTGGGAGCCGTACCAGTAGGCGCCCTTGGCGTGGCCCATCAGCAGCACGCCGAGCTCATCCATGCCGGTGACGATCTCGTCGACCATCAGCCGCTTCTCCGGCTGCATCTCCCAGTTCTTGCCGGCCAGCTCATGCACCGACAGCACCGCGGCGTCGCAGGGGTGGTAGGCATAGTGGCAGGTCGGGCGATAGGCGACCGAGCCGTCGGCCTGCTTCACCGTGTAGTAGTCGGCGATCGAGATCGCCTCGTTATGGGTGACGAGGAAGCCGTGGAACGGGCCTTCCAGCGGCGTCCAGGTGCGCACGCGGGTGCCGGCGCCCGGGCGCAGCAGGTAGATCGCGGCGTCGCAGCCGAAATCGTGGCGGCGGCCATCCGCCGGCAGCGCCTTCTCATGGCTGCCCCAGCCCAGCTCGGCGGGCTGGTTGCCCTCGCCGACGAAACCGTCCACCGACCAGGTGTTGACGAATTCGCCCGGGCGCTTCGGCTGGTTCGACGCCTGGGTGTCGCGCTCCGCGACATGGACCACCTTGACGCCGAGGGTCTGGGCGAGCGTGGCCCAGCCGGCGCGGTCGGTCGGCGCCGTCACGGGCGTGCCGGTGTCGCGGGCGATGTTGAGCAGCGCCTGCTTCACGAAGTGGGAGACCAGGCCGGGATTGGCGCCATGGGTCAGCACCGCGGTCGGGCCGCCCGGCGGCAGCGCCAGAACTTCCTCGCGCAGCGCGTAGTTCGACCGTTGGGACGGGGTCAGGGTCGGATCGGTGTAGAGGCCGCCCCAGGGCTCGGCCACGGTGTCGAGGTAAAGCGCGCCGAGTTCGCGGCAGAGCTGGATCAGGGCGACCGAGGACACGTCGACCGAAACGTTCAGCAGGAAGTCACCCTTGCCGAGCAGCGGGGTCAGCAGCGCACGGTAATTGTCGCGCGTCGCCGCGGTTTCCTGGAAGGCGATGCCGTATTCGGCCGCGACGTCACGCCCGCGCGGCTCGGCGGTGACGATGGTGATGCGCTCCTTGGGCATCTGGATGTGACGCAAGATCAGCGGCAGCACGCCCTGGCCGATGGAGCCGAAGCCCAGGATGACGA
>DASYDR010000077.1:0-3006 GCA_036499545.1 Roseomonas sp.
TTACTGATGCCAGGCGTGAGTCCGCCCCGGCGCCGGTCTGGCGGCTAGGGCCGCGCGCCCGGTGCTTCCGGCGTCAGGTAGGGCAGCAGCGCGCAGCAGATCAGGGCGAAGCCGGCCCGCGGTGCGAAGCCGGCCACCAGCATGGCGGCGGCGAAGATCGACAGGGTGATGAGCGACCGGCGCCGGGCGATGCGCCGCGCCCGGTCCGGCAGCCGCGCCGCATCCGCCTGGCCCAGTGCCAGCCATTCGAAGACGCGATAGGCGAGGTTCACGCCGACGAAGATCGCGGCATAGGCGGCGACGGGCGCCGCCGCCAGCTCGGTCCTTGCCACCCAGGCGGTGGCGAAGGGCACCAGCGACACGCCGAAGAGATGCGCGAAGTTCACCCAGATCAGCGCCGGCGTCACGCGATCGACGAAGCGCAGCAGGTGGTGGTGATTGAGCCAGATGATGGCGATGAACAGGTAGCTCAGCGCATAGCTGACCGCTGTCGGCCAGAGCGGCAGCAGCGCCGACAGCGCCGCATCCTCGGGCGCCTTCAGCTCCAGCACCATGATGGTGATGATCACCGCGATCACCGCATCGGTGAATGCGCCGAGCCGCTCGGGGGTCGCCATCCGTTCGCTCATGGACATCGCCGCTCTCCCTTTCCGGCAGGGGATGTTCATAACCATCCCGGCCGGCGCTTAAGGGTTATCTCTGCCGCCTATAACTTGTCAACCGCAATTGGAGTGGTTATCTGCAGGACGTGTTCACGGATCGGCGCGGGGCGCCGGAAGAGGAGTTGCGAATGGGCCGCCGCCCCCCTGCGATTTTCGTCGGCGACGCCTTGGGGCTGGATTTCCTCAATTCCGTCGCGACGCCGGTCGATACCCCGGTCGACTGGATCGGCGATGGCGAAGGCCTGCTCGACTGGCTGGACCAGGCGCGGCTGGTGCCCGCCCCTGCCCTGCGGGCCATCCGCGCGCAGGCGCTGCCGGGCGAGTTCGACACCGTGGCGGACCAGGCGCGCGGCCTGCGCGAATGGTTCCGCGGCTTCGTGCGGACGCATAAGGGTCGCCCGCTGGGGCCGGCGGCCGCCGATGCCCTGGCGCCGCTGAACCGCCTGCTGGCACGCGACGAGGCCTTCAGCCGCATCGTGCCGCGGGATGGCGGGCACGGGCCGCTCGCGCTGGAATCCGCGCGGCGCTGGCGCTCGCCGGAAGCGCTGCTGCTGCCGGTCGGCGAAGCGCTGGCGCGCCTGGTCTGCACCGAGGATTTCACGCAGGTGAAGGCGTGCGAGGGCGCGGCCTGCACGCTGCTGTTCGCCGACCACACCCGCGGCCATGCCCGCCGCTGGTGCAGCATGGCGATCTGCGGCAACCGCGCGAAACAGGCCGCGCATCGCCAGCGGCTGAAGGCGCAGCCGCAGTAGCGCCGCCCGGTATCAGGTGGCGATCACGCGTCCGGGCAGTGGGCGGATGTCCGGCTCCGCCGCGGGAATGACCTGCACCAGCAGGAGCCCGGCGATGAAGAAGAGGACCGGCATGGCCAGTGTCAGCAACAGGGCGCGGGTGGCGATGGCGCGGCCGAACCGCGCTTCCTCCCCCGCCACCGGCGGCAGCAGCCGCGGCGCGCCGAGGCGGAACAGCACGATCGTCATGATGGCGCCGGCCAGCGCGGGCAGCAGGCCGATGAAGGGCACGAACATCAGCAGGGCGCCGATCTGGCCGGGGATCGCGGCATAGGCCAGCAGCTTGAAGGCGGCGCCCCGATCGCGCGCGGTGCCGAAGCGCGCGGCATTCCCCAGGATCAGTCCGTACATCGCCGCGAAGGCGAGCCCGAGCACGACCAGCAGGCTCAGGACCGTGAGCCCGCCACCGAGGGAGACGGCCACGCCGCCGCCGATTTCGACCGGCGTGCCATCCGGGCCGAGCCTGAAGTGGCGAACCGCACGGGCCTGCGGCCGCAGCCCGTCGAACCAGAGTTGCAGCGCCACGAACAGGCCGGCCGGCGGCAGCAGCAGGGCCGGCAGGAAACGCGTCAGCAGCGGGCGCAGCCCGTCCGTCTCCGCGGCGATCTCCACCCAGGTCCGGCGCGGCCGCGACAGCAGGCCCCAGGCTCGCCCGACGATATCCATCCCGCTTCTCCGGCATCGATTCCGCGCCATCATGCCGGATCGGCCGCGAAAAGGCGGCGGCTTATCGGGCATGGGCGCTGGGCCCGGCCGGCAAAGCCGCCCATGGTCGGAGCCATCCGGCCGAGAGGAGGCAGCCCTGCGCGGCATCGATTTCAGTTCGTGGCAGAACCTGGTGGTGACGCTGCTCGGCCTGGCGCTGGTCACGCTCATCGGCGTCGGCATCCGCCTGCTGATGATGGTCACCATCCAGCAGCACCGCGAGCGCATGAACCGCCAGATCAACGAAAGGCTGCGCACGCTGATCGCCGCCTACAAGACCTTGGGCGGGTCCTTCACCGGCAACCTGGCGGTGGATCCGATGCATCTGCGCGACCTGCGCCGGCGCGGCGAGCCGGCCGGGGACGATGTCGCCCCGCCGCTGGACCTGGCGGCGGCGGGCATCGCCGGATCGGACCGCGCACGGCGCATCCGCGATGCGGTCGAAGCGGCGCTGTCGGACATCATCCTGCTCGGCACCGAGGAGCATGTGCGCCTGGCGGAGCGCGCGGCGCGCGAGCTGGTGGCCGGCCGCCCGGTCCATACCCATGACCTCGTCGTCGCGCTGCGCGACTTCATCCGCAAGGCGCTCGACCTCGACCCGATCCCGGCCGATCTCGCGCTGCCGATGCAGGGCCCGGCCCGGCCATCGCCCGCCGGCGGGCGCGGCAAGGGCGAGCGCGGCGGGCAGGACGAGGCCCGGCAGGGCGCCGGCAGAGGCGGCGGCGGCGGCGGGATGGGTACCGGGATGGGGGCAGGCATGGGCCTCGGCATCGGCGCCACCGCCGATGACCCGCTGCCGCCCGACCGTCACGCCTAGCCCCGCCCGGCTGCCGCATTTCTCCCTGGCG
>DASYDR010000078.1:0-2386 GCA_036499545.1 Roseomonas sp.
CATGGTGCCGCTGCCCTGGTAGCGGACCTTGGCGCCGGCGGTCATGAGGGTCGGATAGACGTCGCCGTCACCCGGGTCATTGACCATCGCGGTGATGGCGCCCGTGCCCAGAACCTCGTCGATGGTGACAAAATGCGCTCCGCCGCTGTCCCAGGCGACATGCGCGATACAGGGCGCGCCGCCATCGACGGCAGCCTGGATGGCCGCGGGCATGCCGCCTTCCCCCACGAAGACGCATTCCCAGTTGCCGCAGCCCAGGCGCTTCAGCACCTCCGGATGCTTCAGGCCGTTGGTATAGGCGGTGCCGTCATAAGGGCTGCCGGCGACATCCGAATAGACCTTGTAGACCACGGGCTCGGTCTTCACGGCATAGTCGACCGCCTGTTTCGACATCTGTACCGCGAGATAGCCGCCCACCACCGGCACCACGTTCAGCGTGGCGCTGGCCGCGACCCCGGTCGCCATCAGGCCCTTCTTCATCTTGAAGTTGACCATCAGGATGCAGGCGATGCCGCAGGAATTCACCTGTTCCTGCTGATGCGTGACGTGGACGGTGGCGTAGCGCGTGAAGCGGATGTGCCACGTGCCGATACCGGCGAGCGCCATGACCTGATCTTCCTTCGGGATATGCAAAGCTAGCCGTGGCCGAAAGCCCTGGTCAATCCGAATGCGAAATAAAACACTTTGTTAATCAATTTGCCGAAGCCGTGAAGGGCGTCGATCCACTCACCCTCGCCGCAGGTTCCACAGCATCGGATTCGGACCCTGCAGCACACCGGAGAGATCGGCCCGGAAGGCCGTCCGCAGGCGGAACAGCCCGGTGGGGGCAAAGGGCACCGCATCCCAGGCGCGATGCTGCAATACCGTCATCGCCGCCGCCTGCGCCGCCGTGTCCGCCGCCTCGGTCCAGGCCTGCATCGCCGCTTCCACCCCCGCATCGCTCGGCCAGCCGAACCAGGCGCGCTCGCCATGCATGCGAATGATCGGGTTCAGCGCGGGGTTGGCGATGCCGGCGGACGGGAAATTGGTGTTGTGCAGGTTCCAGCCGCCTTGCGCCGGCGCCTCCCGCTTTGCCCGCCGCGCGATGGTGGTGGCCCAGTCGCCCTCCACCAGCTCGATCTCGAAGCCCAGCCGGCGCATCAGATCGGCGGTGACGCGGCCCTGCTGGGTGACCGCCGGGAAATCGGTCGGGTTGATGTGCACGATCGGCCGCGCGAAGGCCCCCAGCTCCCGCAGCGCCGCCCGGGTGCGGTCCAGGTCGCGGGGCGCGGCGGGGAATTCGATGGTGGCGGGCAGGCCACAGGGGAACATGGCGTGGCATTCCCGCCAGTCATCCGGCAGCGCGACCGCCGCCATGTAGTCCGGCTGCGGCAGGATGTCCCGCACCAGCCGCCGCACCCGCACATCGTCGAAGGGCGGGTGCAGGTGGTTGAAGCGCAGGAAGCCCAGGAAGCCGTTTGGATCGTAGATCTGGGTGCGGATATGGCGGTCCCGCTGCAGCACCGGCACCAGGTCGGGCAGCGGATACTCGATCCAGTCGATCTCCCCGGTCTGCAGCGCCGCGGCCGCGGTGCCGCCATCCGGGATCCAGACCAGTTCCAGCCGGTCGAAATGCACCCGCTTGCCGCCCGAGGCACTCTCCGCCGGCTCGTCGCGCGGCACGTAGGCGGCATTCCGCGCATAGGCCGCCTGGGCGCCCTGCACGTAATCGCCCGCGATCCATCGCCAGGGCCCGCTGCCGGTCATGTCGGTGATCGGGCGGTCGGCCGGGGTCAGCGCGGTGCGCTCCGGCAGCATGAAGCAGGGCGAGGCGGCCGGCTTCGCCAGCGCATCCAGCAAGGCCGGGAAGGGCCGCGTCAGCCCGAGCGTGATGGTGCGGTCATCGGTCGCCGTCCACTCCGCCACCACCGCCGCCAGCAGCTGCCCGAAAGGATCCCGCACCGCCCAGCGCCGGATGGAGGCGATGCAGTCCCGCGCCCGCACCGGCTCCCCGTCATGGAAACGCAGCCCGTCCCGCAGCCGGATCGTCCAGCGCCGGCCATCCTCCGACACCGTATGCCCCTCCGCCATCTGCGGCCGCGGCCGCAAGGCGGCATCCGGCGCATAGAGGGTGTCGAAGACGCAGCAGCCATGCGTCGTGACGATCGTCGTCGGATTGAACATCGGATCGAGCGTGGCCAGCGCCGCCTGCGGCATGAACCGCAAGGTGCGCGCCCGGGCCGTCTGCGCCAGGCCGGGCGCGGGCAAGGCAGCCGCCAGGGCGGCGGTCAGGAGCGGACGACGGCGCATGACGGGTCTCCGGACCGGGGGCGAGGTCCTCGGAAGGGGCTTTGCTCTCCCGAACCACCCCACCAGGAGCCTAGGGCCCCTGGACCCCGATCATTTT
>DASYDR010000079.1:0-4329 GCA_036499545.1 Roseomonas sp.
GCGTGATGGTCGACCGCGTCGAATGGCGCTTCATCCCGGACCCGGCGACCTCCGCCAATGCGCTGGTCAATGGCGAGGTCGACTGGATCGACCAGCCGCTGCCGGACCTGCTGCCGCTGCTGCGCCGGTCCCGCGGCGTCAGCGTCGAGGTGCTGGACACCTATGGCACCTTCGGCGCGATGCGGCCGAACGCCCTGCATGGCCCGACCGCCAATCCGGCGATCCGGCGGGTGATGCTGGCGGCGACCGACCAGGTCGCCTGCATGACGGCCGCGATGGGCGAGGATCCGTCCCTGTACCATGCCCCGGTCGGCTACTTCCTGCCGGGCACGCCTTCGGCGAATGATGCCGGCATCGAAGCGGTGCGCAACCGGCCGAACCTGGACGGTCTGAAGCGCATGCTGGCGGCCACCGGCTATGCCGGGGAACGGATCGTGCTGATGCACCCGACCGACCAGAGCTTCTACCACGCCTTCACCAGCGTCTTCTCCGCCGGCCTGCGGGAGGTCGGCTTCAACATCGACGAGCAGTCGATGGACTGGGGCACGGTGGTGCAGCGGCGCACCAGCATGGAACCGCTCGACAAGGGCGGCTGGTCGCTGTTCCCCTCGGGCTTCCCGGCGGCGGAGTACCGCGACCCGGTCTTCGCGTCGAACCTGCGCGGCAATGGGCGGGAAGCGTGGTTCGGCTGGCCCGACGACCCGCAGGTGGAAGCGATGCGGACCGCCTGGATGGACAGCACGGACGAAGCCGAGCAGCAGCGGCTGGACCGCCAGATCCAGCAGCGTTCCTTCGAGACGGTGCCCTTCATCCCGACCGGCCAGTATCTGCCGCCGGCGGCGTTCCGGCGTAACATCACCGGGCTGCTGAAGGGCGCCGTGCCGGTCTTCTGGAACGTGGAGAAGAATTGATCGTCCTCGATCGCCGGCGCCGGCCTGGCTGCGCGCTGCCGGGGCGCGCTGAGGGCGGCTGATGGTCGCGCTCCGGGGCCGCATCGCGGCCCCGGAGTGTCGCGTCGTTCGCTCCGCAGGAATGGAAGGCGGGGGCGCGAGTGCCCTCGAGGCTTTAGCGCCCGCTTAAGCAGGTGCTGCGCATGATGACCTGCGATGAGTGCAAAACGCAGGGGCCGCGGCGGCGGCACCATCATCATCAAGCGCGAAGAGTCCGGGGAACACGCCCATCACGGGGGTGCCTGGAAAGTCGCGTACGCGGATTTCGTCACCGCGATGATGGCGTTCTTCCTGCTGATGTGGCTGCTCAACGCCACCGATGAGGAGAAGCGGCGCGGCCTGGCCGACTACTTCTCCCAGGCGAACCTGCTCGGCCGTGGCACCTCCGGCTCCGGCGAGCCCTTCGGCGGCCGCACCCCGCACGATCCCTCTCCAATGACTTCGAGTTCCGGTGCGCCGCGCATCCAGACCGGCCAGGCCGTGGTGCTCGATATCGAGGAAGATGACAGCGACACCCCCGCCACGCCGATCATCCGCCGCGAAGGCCCGCTCGGCAATGATGAGGACGCCGAGGCCCGCCGCACCCAGGCGACGCCGGACGGCGCCCGCGATGGCCCCGCGCCCGCGCGCACCGGCCCCGCCGCCAGCCCCGCAGAGCGCCCGGACCCCGAACAACTCACCGATGTCGAGTTGCGTGCCGAACAGACCCGTCGCGAGCAGGCCGCCTTCGACCAGGCGGCCGATCAGATCCGCCAGGCCGTCGCCGCCGATCCGGCGCTGGCCGACCTCGCGCGGCAACTCGTGATCGAACAGGTGCCGGAAGGCATGCGCATCCAGCTTCTGGACGCCGAACGCCAGCCGATGTTCGCCCTTGGCGGCGCCGCCCCCAATGACCGGTCCCGCGCGCTGATCGCCCGCGTCGCGCAGGTGATCCAACGGCTGCCCAACGCCATCGCCATCGCCGGCCATACCGACGCCACCCAGTTCCGCGGCGCCGGCAGCAACTGGGACCTCTCGGCCGATCGCGCCAACGCCACCCGGCGGCTGCTGACCGAGGCCGGCGTCGCCGAGGCACGGATGCGCAGCGTCGCCGGCATGGCCGATCGCGACCCGCTGATCGCCGACCAGCCGAATGCCGCCGCCAACCGGCGCGTCTCCATCACCCTGATCCGCCAGGCGGCACCGGAGCCGCGCTCATGAACGCCATCGCCGGCTTCGGCCTGCTGCTCGGCTGCGTGTTCGGCGGCTATACGCTTGCCGGCGGCCATTTCGGCATCATCCTGCATTCCCTGCCCTTCGAGATGCTGATCATCGGCGGCGCCGCCGCCGGTGCCTTCATCATGTCGAACAGCATGTCGGACCTGAAGCACACGCTGGGCGGCTTCGGTAAGATCATGAAGGGCGCCCGCTTCCGCAAGTCGGACTATCTGGAGCTGCTGAGCCTGCTCTACTACCTGGTCCGACTGGTGCAGACCAAGGGCCCGATGGCGCTCGAGCCGCATATCGAGAAGCCGGAGGAAAGCGCCGCCTTCACCAAGTTCCCGAAGCTGGCCGCCGACCACCACGCGACCCACCTGATCTGCGACTACCTGCGCATGGTCGGCATGAACGCCGACGACCCGCACCAGATCGAGGACGTGATGGCGCGGGAGCTGAAGAAGATCCACCACGAGGAGCTGCACGCTTCGCATGCGCTGCAGAACATGGCCGATGCCCTTCCGGCGCTCGGCATCGTCGCGGCGGTGCTCGGCGTCATCAAGACCATGGCTTCGATCGACCAGCCGCCCGCCGTGCTCGGCGGCATGATCGGCGGCGCCCTGGTCGGCACCTTCCTTGGCGTGCTGCTGGCCTATGGCCTGGTCGGCCCCTTCGCCACCCGCCTCAAAGGCGTGGTCGAGGAGGAGAGCAAGTTCTTCGAGGTCATCCGCGCCGTGCTGGTCGCGCATCTGCACGGCAATGCCCCCCAGGTCGCCGTGGAGACCGGCCGCAAGATGGTGCCGAGCGACCAGATGCCGAGCTTCCAGGAACTCGAGACGGCTCTCCAGGAACTGCAGATCGCCTGATAGCGCCGGGGAGGCCCGGCGGTATCGCGCGCGGGGTTGGCGGGGCGGCCGCGCGCCAGACAAGGACGCCCATACCGCGTCGGCCGACAAGCCGGCCCGCATGAGAGGCTGCTACGCACCGCGCCGTCGCCTTGACCTCTGCCGCGTCCCGGCACAAGCACGGCTCCCATGGACACCGCGCCCCACCCCGCCTCCACCTCTCCCTTCCACGACTTGCTCGGCCTTGGCCTGGCGGAGTGGCGCCCCGGCTTCGCCCGCATGGTCTGCACCATCGGCCCGCAGCACATGAACCGCTCCGGCATTCTGCATGGCGGCGTGATCCTGGCGTTGATCGACCAGTCCGCGGCCTTTTCCGGCCTGTTCTGCACCGTGCCGGGCAATGTCCGCCGCGCCGTCACCGTCGATCTCGACTGCCGCTTCACCGGCCAGGTGGCCAGCGGCACCATCGCCGCCGAGGGCCGTGTCGTCAGCGCCGGCCGCAGCATCTTCTTCTGCCGCACGGAGGTCTTCGACGCCGAAGGCCGCATGGTCGCCTTCGGCGCCTCCACCCACCGCTACCGCAAGGGCAGCGAAGTGCCGGAAGGCGTGCCGGCAGGGACGCCGGTGTAGCGCCGCCCCCAGGGCAGCGTCACACCAGCGTATCCGTGTTGGCCCCGCACACCAGCACCCCGACCCGCGCGCCGGCCGGCGGCTGGAAGGCACCGCAGACGAGGGCGGCGAGCGCCGTGGCGCCGCCGGGTTCGACCGCCAGGCGGCAGGCTTCCCACAGGCGGCGGCGGGCTTCGGTGATGGCGCTGTCGGGCACCAGCAGGCTCTGGACACCCTGGGCCTGAACGGCGGCGAGGCCGAGGCCGCCGATCTGGCGGGCACCGAGGCTGTCGGCGGCGATGCCGCCCACCGGGCCGGGCACGGGGCGGCCGGCGGCCAGCGCCAGGTGCAAGGCGGGGCAGGCTTCGGGCTCGACGGCGACCAGCCGGGTGATGCCGCCCCAGGCGGCGATGCCGCCGATCAGGCCGCCGCCGCCGACAGCGACGAGCAGATGGGTCAGGCCGGGGGCCTGGTCTTCGATTTCGGGGGCGAGGGTGCCCTGGCCGGCGAGGGTGGCGGGCTGGTCATAGGCATGGATCAGCCGGGCGCCGGTGGCCGCCGCACGGGCTTCGGAGGCCAGGCGGGCGTCGTCATAGGTGGCGCCGCCCACCACTAGGCGGGCGCCGAGGCTTGCGATGCGGGCACGCTTGGCGGGGCCGGCGATCTCGGGGACGAAGATCTCGGCGGCAATGCCGAGTGCCTGGGCCGCGGTCGCGACCGCGACGCCG
>DASYDR010000080.1:0-3433 GCA_036499545.1 Roseomonas sp.
CCAGTGCGCACGCTTCACCTGCGACCCAGTCTCTGCCGATCAGGAACGCCTGTGCGATCCCCTCGGGCCGCTTCTGCTCTGCGTAGGAGAATTGCATCCCTAAGCGCACACCGTCTCCCAACAGGCGCCGGAACTGCGGCAGGTCCTCGGGGGTAGAGATCACCAGAATGTCGCGAATTCCGGCGAGCATCAGAGTAGAGAGCGGATAATAGACCATCGGCTTGTCGTAGACCGGCAGCAATTGTTTCGATGCCGCCAGCGTCATCGGATGCAGCCGCGTGCCGGACCCGCCGGCGAGCAGGATGCCCTTCATGCCCTTACTCCTTCGCGCCGAGCCGCTGCCCGGCGTAACGTTTATCGCGGATCGGCCGCCACCAGGCCTCGTTGTCGAGATACCAGCGGATGGTGGCATCGAGCCCGCTCTCGAAATCATGCCGGGCGCGCCAGCCGAGGGCCGCCTCGGCCCCTGCGGGGTCCATCGCGTACCGCAGATCATGGCCGGGCCGGTCGCGCACGAAGGTGATCAGCCGTTCCCGGGGACCGGCGGGATCCGGGCGCAGCCGGTCGAGCGTCGCGCAGATCGCGCGGACGACCTGCAGATTGCTGCGTTCCTGCCGCGGGCCGATGCAATAGGTGGCGCCGGGCGCACCGCGGAACAGCGCCAGCACCAGCGCCTCGGCATGGTCCTCGACATGCAGCCAGTCGCGCACATTGGTGCCGTCGCCGTAGACGGGCAGCGCCTTGCCCTCCAGCGCGTTCAGCGCGACCAGCGGGATCAGCTTTTCCGGGAACTGCCAGGGGCCGTAGTTGTTGGTCGTGTTGGAAATGAAGTTCGGCATGCCGTAGGTGTGCTGCCAGCCGCGCACCAGATGGTCGGATGCCGCCTTCGAGGCGGAATAGGGGCTGCGCGGATCATAGCGGGTGTGCTCGTCGAAGGGCGGGTCGCCATGGTCCAGGGCGCCGAACACCTCGTCGGTGGAGACATGATGGAAGCGGAACGCCTCGCGCGCCGCGCCGGCCAGCCCGTTCCAATGCGCGCGCGCCGCTTCCAGCAGCACCTGGGTGCCGAGGACATTGGTGCGGATGAACTCCGCGGGCCCGTCGATCGACCGGTCGACATGGCTTTCCGCCGCGAGGTGCATGACGCGGGACGGCTGCCAGGCCGCGAAGGCGCTGCGCATCGCCTCGGCATCGCAGATATCGGCGGCGATGTGGATGTGGCGGCGGTCCCGCAGGACCGCGCCCAGGCTTTCGGGGCTGGCGGCGTAGGTCAGGCGGTCGATGTTCACGACCGTCTCATCCGTGCCGGCGATCAGGCGCCGGACCACCGCGGACCCGATGAACCCCATGCCGCCGGTCACAAGAATGGTCATGATGGGTTCATCGGCTCCGGCCACGCCGGTTTGCGGCGCGTGATCAGGGGTGACGTGATGGTGTGCGCCGCAGCAACAACCATTGCGTGCAGAGAGGCAGGAAGGCGCACGCAGGACAAGTGGGGCGGCTGCATGGAGGCTATATTACGTCGCAGCCTCAGGGCAATGTGATGGCGCCGTCGCTCGGGGTCACTTCCCGGATGGCGGATAGGCGCCGGGGCCCACCGGATAGCCGCCGCGTCCCGCCGGCGGCGGCACCGCGGCGCGGGCGAGGCGCACCCGGTCGGTGCGGGAGATCGCCACCCGTTCGCCGACCTGCAGCGCCAGTTCATTGGTCTGAACCACCGCGATCGGCTGCCCGCCATCTTCCTGGATCGTGAATTCCACCGCCTGGCCGGAGGTCGCCCCTTCCTCGATCGCGGCGCCGGCGAGGCCGCCGATCAGCGCGCCAGCCACCCCGCCCACCGTATGGGCGCGCCAGCCACGGCCGATCGTACCACCCACCAGGCCGCCGGCCACCGCGCCGGCCCCGGCGCCGAGACCGCTGCGGGTGCCGGTCACCTGCACCGGCCGCATGCCGACGATGGTGCCATAGCTGACGTAGCCCTGGGAGCCGATCGCATAGGGGCTCACGGTGCTGTTCTGCGCCGCCGGGGCGCAGGCCGCGAGGCTGCCTGCCAGTAACAGAACCGAGAGGGGAAGGAGGCGGTTCAAGGGTATCATTGGCAGGGCTCCGCAATCGCGACGGCGGATGATTGCGCCTTCGCTCCGAACAAGATGGGCGTGCGCCCGGATAATGGAAATTCCATGGCGATGCCATCGCGATCATGTGCCCTGAAAGCGCCATTCTCCAAGCGCTATGCTTGACCCGCCTACGAGCCTTCCGTTAGGGCTTGTGCGGTCAGCTTCGTGCAGTGCTTGAAGACCGGCGCAGGAGCGTCCGATGACCGGAGGGGTCCGACGGATACGTCGGGCGGACCGAAGGTCCGGATCGGGCGTTCCATTTGCAGGATTTGCAAGCGCCGGGCCGCGGGCCGTGTCATTCATCGGGGGATGGATGGCCGGCCGGCACGGGATGGTGCCCGGTGGGCGCCACGGGCGATCGGGAAGTCGCGGGGTTTCGCGGGGGACGCGGGCCACGCCGACGCAGGGGAGATCGAGGGGATGGATCCTTCGCAGAGGGGCGACGCACGGCGCGGACGCATGCTGCCGCTGGCGGTGATGGCGCTTGCCGCTGTCCTGGCCGGGTGCGCAACCAACAACGGGACACATGTGGCGCGCTACAATCACGCACGCCCGTCCAGCTACGATCCGCCCGGACCGCCGTCCGATCCCTGGGGCCCCTACGTCCGGGAGGCGTCGCAGCGGTTCGACGTGCCCGAGCGGTGGATCCGGGAAGTGATGCGCCAGGAAAGCGGCGGCCGCACCGGGGCGACCAGCCCGGTCGGGGCCATGGGCCTGATGCAGGTGATGCCGCAGACCTTCGCGGAACTGCGCAGCCGCTACGATCTCGGCTCCGACCCCTATCACCCTTATGACAGCATCATGGCCGGCGCGGCCTATATCCGGGAGATGTACGACCTCTACGGGTCGCCCGCCTTCCTCGCGGCCTACAATGCCGGCCCGCGCCGGCTCGAGGATTACCTCTGGGCCAATCGCGGCCTGCCGACCGAAACCCGCAACTACGTCGCCCGCATCGGGCCGCGCATCGCGGGCGCGGAGCCGAACCGCCGCGCCCCGGCGGAAGTCTATGCCGCCGCCGATATCGGCGTGAACATTCCAGCCGGCCCGCGCCGCGGCAACACGGCCACCATGCTGGCCCTGCGCGAGCAGCGCCGCCAGACGATCGAGGCCGCGCAGCCGAACATCCAGGTCGCGCAGCTTCCGCCCGGACCGGTGGTCCGCATGGAGCCGGTCGACAGCGCGTCCGCCCCGGCCTCCATCGCCGTCGCCGCGGCGGCGCCGGAGCCCGCGCCCTATCAGGTGGCGAGCATCGCCGTGCCGCCGCCCGGCGCCGTCGTCCGCATGGAGCCGATCCCGGACGGCTCCACCTACGAAGG
>DASYDR010000081.1:0-8326 GCA_036499545.1 Roseomonas sp.
GCCCTGGACCTATGCCGACAATGCGCCGGTGATCCGGGAGGCGATCGAGATCTTCGGCACCGATCGCTGCATGTTCGCGTCCAACGTGCCGCCGGACACGCTGAAGGGCAGCTGGGACTACTTCTACATCAACTTCCGCCGCGTGGTCGCTGACCTGCCGCGCGCGGAGCAGGAGAAGCTGTTCTCCGGCAATGCGCTGCGCTTCTACCGCATCGCCCTGCCGTCGGAGATCCAGGCGTAACGGCGCCTGGGTCCACCCGGGCATCCGGCCGTATCCGGATCCCGGCCGGAGGGGCCGGCGCCACCGCCTGACCTTTCTGACATTTCTTACATTCTCCGGTTAGCCGCATGGCGATGCAGATCCGCGATGGCGCCGGCACACGTCATTCTTTCGCGGCCACGCGCAAAATTTGGACGCGACCCCAGGGCCGGGCGTCATGCGCGGGCCGATGCGCATTCGTTTGGTCACGGAAATTTTTCTAGACACAATACAACTTGCTGCGAACTCGCAACCATATATACCTATCCTCAGGACTTCGCGAAGGCCGCACTCTTAGTCAATAATAAATACACAGCAATTTCCAGAGATTCAAATGAATCATGCCTCCATATTAAAATAGACCGTTGCTAAATCTTGTTATGAAGGCCGCCATTTATACACATTCATCGCGACCTTATCACTTTTACGTATCGTATATTGCAAATATATTACATTCCGCTTCGCGTCTTTGCTTGAGTAATTTATAAATAATCGAACGGGCTATTATTTGGACTGCGTCTGCGCAAAATCGATCCGAAGCGCGCGCCACGCGATGAAAGGCCCGTCCGCCTGGAAATATCTGAAGTAAAAATGCTCAAACTGGCCTGCTATTACAGAACATCATCGCATCGTTCTCCCATAGTCACCAAGACTTACGGAATTACGCGCAAATTCTGACGCATTCGTTCGATCATTTATTTTCTGCCTGATCAATATCCGATTTCATTCGTTCAACGCGTGATCACGGCGGCGCTCGTGCCGAAAACCATGCCCCGACGCCAGGTGCGCGACCATGCCTGCCCCGGCGGTCGGCCGGCGGGGTGATCCGAAACCGGCCGGGTGGCGACACCCGGTCCCACCAGATCGGCATGCAGCCGATTGCCTGCCCAGACCGGGCACAACTTCTGAAAGGGACACGACTATGCGCTCCATGACCCAGGCCGCCCTCGCGGCCGCGTTCCTGCTCGGCCTGTCGGCGGCGGCCCAGGCCCAGATCGCGATCACCGGCGGCGCCGGTGCGGTCGCCGGCGGCATCTCCGGCGCCATCAGCACCGTGTCCGTCGGCGGCGGCGGCGTCGGCGGCAATTCCGGCATCGGCATGAACGCGGCCGAAGCCCGCATCAGCGGCGGCACCTCGGTCGCGATCACGCTGAACAACGGCGTGACCATCTCGACCAGCCACGACCTGACGATGACCGGCCTCACCCAGGGCAACAATGTCGCGGTGGATATCACCGGCATCAGCGGCAGCTTCCAGTTCGAAGGCTTCGGCGTCAGCGCGAACTTCCTCCCCTTCTGACCGAACGACGCCCGGCGGGCCGCCGGCCCGCCGGGCGTCCCCATCAACCGCTGACACGTTCAGCACGGAGACCCTGACCATGATCCGACTGTCCCTCGCGGCCGCCGCCGCGGCCCTCCTGATCGCCGGCGGCGCCCATGCGCAGGGCATCACCGCCAATACCGGCGTCACCGTCCAGAACACCTCGATCAGCGCCGGCGGCACGGCCAATGGGGATGTGCGGTATGGCGGCAGCTTCCGGCAGGACCAGAACGTGCCGGCGCCCAACCAGTCGACCTTCACGACCAACCCCTGCACCCTGCCGCAAGGCGTGGCCGCCGGCTTCCTCGGCGTCAGCGCCGGCGTGCAGGTCACCTTCCTGGACGAAGGCTGCGACGCGCGCGCCGATGCCGCGGCCTGGCGCGGCCTGGGCTATCCGCAGGTGGGCATCGCCCGGATGCGGCAGCGCGACGCCAATGCCCGGGCCTGGGCCGAGGCGATGGGCGGCCAGGCGGTCGCGCCGGTGCCGATGCCGCCGGTGAGCGCGGTGCCGATGACCGACCGCAACACCACCTTCGTGCCGGTGCCGGTCAGCGGCGCCACGACGGTGGCGGCGGGTGCCAATGCCGCCATCGCGGCCGCGCCGCCGGTGGCCACCCAGGTCGCCGCGACGGCGCCGGCCGCCCGCACCGCGGCCGCGCCGGCGATCTACAGCGGCAATTGCTGGGATCGCGCCCAGCGCCTGGTGCCGACGCAGCGCGGCTGCCAGCGCCTCTGATCCTCGACCCGGCGCAGCCGCCCCTCATCGGGGGCGGCTGTGATTTTCCGCAGTAGAGATACTTCCACTAATCGAGTACCGGAAAGCAGCCGTCGCAATCCAGGCACTCCCGCGAGTTTCCTGAGTAGAGGACTATCATCACCCGCAATAGATGATGAGACTTCACTGCAACACTTTCCGGCAAGATGCCGTCCAGCGATTGCGAGTTATTCGCATTCTCTGTAGATCCCGTGACCGATCTGTTGCGGATGCAATCTCCGCCGCATCGGTATGGACGACGGAAAGGGTGGTGCGGTGACGAAGACGAGTACGAATACGCTGCGGATAGCGGTGTCGCATGGTGCGCTCGGGGCCAGCCTCGCGGTCGGGTTCGCGGCCGGCATCGCGACGCCGGCCCAGGCGCAGACCGCCGCCACGCCGGCCGCGGGCGGCACGGTCGCCCTGCCGGCGATCGATGTCGAAGGCCGCCAGCCCGACAACACGCTGCGCGGCGAGACCGGCCTCGGCCGCCTGCAAGGCCCGATCCAGAGCCTGCCGCAGACCATCCAGGTGGTGCCGCAGGAAGTGCTGCGCCAGCAGAACGTGACGACGCTGGAGCAGGCGCTGCGCAATGTCCCCGGCATCACCTCCTCCGCCGGCGAAGGCAATGGCGGCGTCACCGGCGACCAGCTCCGCATCCGCGGCTTCACCGCGCAGAACGACCTCTACACCGATGGCCTGCGCGACTTCGGCACCTTCCAGCGCGACGCCTTCACCTTCGAGGATGTGCAGGCGCTGCTCGGCCCGTCCGGCACCACCTTCGGCGCCGGCTCGGCGGCGGGCGCCATCAACATCAACAGCCGGGTGCCGCATCTCGGCAATGCCTACAACGCCGTCGTCACCGGCGGCATGGGGCCCTTCGCGCGCGGCACGGTCGACCTGAACCAGCAGCTCGGCGCCACCACCGCCATGCGGCTCAACATCATGGGCCAGGCGCGGCGCATCGTGGACCGCGACACCGATTCCGGCGATCGCTGGGGCATCGCGCCGTCGATCGCCTTCGGCCTCGGCACCGACACCACGGTCACCCTGGAATACCTGCATTACCGCTATGACGAAGCCACCGATGCGGGCGTGCCGATGATCATCCGCCCTGGCGCCTCGGTCGGGTTGCCGGTCACCGAATATGGCGTCCGCCGCTCCGCCTGGTACGGCACGCCGTCGGATCGCGACCGCTCCACCGTCGACCGGCTGACCGCCCGCGTCACGCATCGCGTCGGCGACTGGCTGACGCTCTACAACGACACCCGCGTCGGCTATCAGGACCGCCGGTTCAGCTACAGCATCGTCTCCTGCGATGCGACCTGCGTCAGCCGCTTCTTCAACCGCGGCACCGGCACGCCGCAATATCTCTACAGCGGCGCGGGCTCACCCTATGAGAGCACGACCTGGGGCGTGCAGAACGTGACCACCGCGGTCGCGCGCTTCAACACCGGACCGCTGCGGCATGAGGCGACCTTCGGCGTCGATGCCTGGTACGAAAGCTTCGAGCGTGTCGGCTATGCCTATGGCGCCGACCGCACCAATTTCCGCGGCAACATCTTCGACCCCGCGAACGACGTGACCTTCGGCTACGGCCGCTCCACCGCCAACAACGCGACGCGCCGCGCGCAGACCACCGCCTTCGGCGTCTTCGCCAGCGACCGCATCTGGTTCACGCCGGAAATCTCGGTGCTCGGCGGCGTCCGCTGGAGCCGCTTCCAGACCGACTACCAGCAATTCGGCCCAGGCTTCCCGCAATCCGACCTCAATGCCGACAACAGCTTCTGGGATCCGCGCGCGGCCATCATCTGGGAACCGACGCCGAACCACACGCTGTACTTCTCCTACGCGCAGTCGTCCTTCGCACCGGGCTCCAACTTCACCACCCAGCCGGGCCAGGCGACCACCGTCGCCAATGGCGTGCTGGAGCCGGAGCGGAACACGATCTACGAACTCGGCGGCCGGATGAACGTGCTGGACGGCAGGCTCGGCCTGTCGCTGGCGCTGTTCCAGATCGAGAAGAGCAACGCGACCGAGACCGATCCGGTCACCGGCTCGACCTTCTCCTCCGGCGACCGGCAGCGCAACCGCGGCGTCGAGCTCGGCGCCACCGGGCGGATCACCGATGCCTGGAGCGTGAATGCCCGCTACACCTACATGGACAGCGACACCGACCGGTCCCTGACGCCGGCCAATGTCGGGCGCCAGGTGGCGCTGGTGCCGCGGCATTCCGCGACGCTCTGGACCACCTACGAGATCAACCGCGGCGAGCCGCTCAACCTCACCCTCGGCGGCGGCGTCACCTGGCGCAGCCGCATGTATGTGAACGCGGCGAATACGCTGCAGCTGCCGCAGAACTTCACCTTCGATGCGCTGATCTCGCATCGGATCAACGACAACCTGACGGTCAACGTGAACGGCTACAACCTGACCGACCACCGCAACTACGACGCGGCCTGGCAGGGCGGCCGCGCGGTGGTGGGCGCCGGCCGGACGGTGCTGGTCTCCCTCGCCGCCAGCTTCTGACGCGCGGCGCCGGGGCCTGATCGACGGGAGGGATCGCAAGGTCCCTCCCGTTTTTCATGCGTGCCGCGTCAGGAGGAGACGATGCTGGAGATGTCGCGGATCTTCCGCCGCGCATCGGCGCTCAGCTGCCGGTAGCGGTTGATGAAGGCCGCGTCCTCGGCATCGTCCAGCGCCTCGCCGCCGGCGCCGAGCAGGTAGTCGGCGGTGACGCCGAGCGCCTCGGCCAGGATCAGGATCTTGTTGGCGGAAGGCCGCGGCGGCTTGTTGCTTTCCAGCTCATAGAGATAGCCCTTGCTGGTGCCGGTCCTGCGCGACAGCTCCTCATAGGTCATGTTCCGCAGCTTGCGCAGTTGGCGAAGCCTTTCGCCGAAGCCTGGATCCATCTCCCGTCTCCTCAATCGCGTCCGTCCCGGCCAGGCCGGCGTTGATCCGATCGGTCCATCTCAGTCTTCGTCGGCCGTGCCGAGCGCCGCTGACCAGCCGCCGGCGACCAGGCGGCGCAGCCCGCCCAGCCGCTTCAGCCCCTCCATCGACCGCGCCGTGTCGGAGGCGGCGATGCCGAGCGCGATCGCTTCCAGGCAGACGAAGGTCGCGCCATGCAGGGCGACCCGCTCCGCCTGGCCGCGCCGGACCGGCACGATGACGTCCGCATGCCGCGCCAGCTTGCCTTCGAGCGAATCGGTGAGCAGCACGATCGGCAGCTGCAGCCGCCTCGCCTCGGCGATCGCCGCGCCGGCTTCGGCATAGGCGCGGCCATAGGCGAGCATCAGCAGCGCGTCGCCGTCCCGGAGCGTCAGCAGCTGGTCGGCATGCGCCTTGCCGCCGGCATCGAGCACGGCGGTCGCGCGGCCGTTGCGCAGCAGGCTGTGGCTGGCATAGCGCGCCAGATGCGCCGAGGGGCCGAGGCCGAAGGCGACGATCCGCTGCGCCCTGCTGAGCAGCGCGACCGCCATCGAGATCTGTGCCCGCCCGGCACCGGCGCGCAGGCCGGCCACCGCGTCCAGATGGGTCGCGAGCACCAGGTCGACGGCGGATTCCGCACCGCTTTCGATGTCCGAGAAAGTGCGCCGCATGTTGTCCGCGGGGGAGCCGCCGCTTTCGAGCGCCGCCCGCAGCACCCGGCGCAGCTCCGGCAGCCCGGTGAAGCCCAGCGCCTGCACCGCCCGGATCACGGTCGCGTCCGAGGTCCCGGTCGCCTCCCCCATCTCGGCGGCGGACATGGTCAGCGCCTCCAGCCGATTCTGGTCGACGAAGGCCGCGACCCGCTGGAAGGACGGGGTCAGCGCGGCCGGCGCCGCGCCGGCCAAGGCCGGGAAAAGCGGGCTGTTCTGCTTGGGCCGGCGCACCATAGGCTCCTCGTCGTCATCCGATGCGGCCCCGACTGTAGCGAAATACACACTTTCAGGATACTGGAGTCATCACTACAGGAAGGCGGCCGGCCGGATCACAGCCGGCGGCGGCTTGCCGGGTTGCAATTCTCCTCACGCCACAGCCGTGCCTAGAGTAATGGCGGGAGGAACAATCCATGGACAACGGCACGAAGCTGCCGCGGCGGGCGCTGGCCGCCGCGACATTGACCGCGACATCCCTGTTCGCCGCCGGGCGCGCCCGCGCCGAGACCTGGCCGGACCGGCCGGTGCGGCTGATGGTCGGCTTTCCACCGGGCGGATCGACCGACATCGTCGCCCGCCTGGTCGGCCTGGGGCTGTCGGCGGCCTGGGGCCAGCCGGTGGTGATCGAGAATCGCGGCGGCGCCAATGCGACCATCGCGACCGATGCCGTCGCGCGCGCGGCGCCGGATGGCTACACGCTGCTCTTCGCCGCGAACAACCTGGTGATGAACCCGCCGCTCTTCGCGCGGCTGCCCTATGACATCGAGCGCGACCTGGCGCCGATCCACTGCGTCGGGCTGTCGCCCAACGTGCTGACCTGCGGCAGCATGCAGCCCTGGCGAAGCCTGGCGGAACTGGTCGCGGCCGCGAAGGCGCAGCCCGGCCGGATCGGCTATTCCAGCAGCGGCATGGGCAGCAACGGCCATTATGCGCTGGTGCTGCTGGGCCGCGCCGCCGGCATCGACCTGGCGCATTACCCCTACCGCGGCGCCGCCCCGGCGACGCAGGACACCATCGCCGGCACCGTGCCGCTGACCATGAACCCGATCGCGTCCCTGATCGGTGCGATCCGCGCCGACCAGCTGCGGCCGCTGGCGGTCACCGGTGCCCGGCGCGCGGCGGAGCTGCCGGATACGCCGACCTTCGCGGAAGCCGGCTTCGACCTGCCCGATACCGGCACCTGGTACGGGGTGCTGGCGCCGTCCGCGACGCCGCCGGCGCTGGTCGGCCGCCTGAGCGACGACATCGGCAGGCTGCTGCGGCAGCCGGAATTCGTGACCAGGCTGACGACCCAGGGCGCGGCGCCCTTCGGCCTCGACGCGGCGGCCTTCAAGGCCCGCATCCACGCAGACCTGGCGCAGTGGCGGCAGGTGGCCGAGGCGGCGGGCATCCGGCCGGAGTAAGCTGCCTGGGCGGGGCACTGTGCCCGGGGTCACGTCCCTGCCCCGCCGCCCTGGGCTATCCAGCGGTCCTGGCCGCAGGGAGCCCGCGCGATGGCCTATCGAGGCGATGACTACCCCGAATATCCCGGCAGCGCCCGCCCCGCGCTGAAGGAGGATTTCGAGGCGCTCCGGCATGCCTGCGGCCAGCTCGGCGTCACCCTGATGCATGAGAGCGGCGGGCATTTCTTCAACCCGGCCAGCTGGGTGATCAATATCGACACCAGGACGCCGAATGCGCGCGGCTTCGTCTCGCTCGGCCATCTGACCGATGAATTCCTGCATGCCTGGAACCAGCGCCATGGCCGCGGCAGGAACATGGACCGCCGCCTTGCCGAGCAGCATATCGGCTGGGGCCGCACCGCGGCGGTGCATGGCACCAGGGGGCTCGGCAGCAACCAGAACATCTGCTTCCACAAGCTCGAAGCGCTGAACTTCGTGGATTCCAAGGCCGATGTGCCGCGCTTCATCTGGAAGATCCCGCTCGCGACGCTGCGCGCCTTCGCCTATTCCTGGGCGCAGGATTCCTGACGGCGCCGCGCGACGCCCCGCCGCTTGACAGCCGGCCCGCCGCGGCGATGTGCTGCGGCGTGACGGAGATCGCGGTGCATCGACGCCGCGGCGCCAGGGGGGGATGCGATGCGGCGTTGGCTTCTCGCGCTGATGATGGCCGTCTGCGCCGGCGGCGCCGTGGCACAGACCGCTTATCCGGACCGCCCGATCCGCGTCATCATGCCGCTGGCCGCCGGCAGCGCCGTCGATGTCGTGGTGCGGATCGTGGCGGAGCGCATGGGCGATACGCTCGGCCAGCGCCTGGTGATCGAGAACCAGACCGGCGCCTCCGGCATGATCGGGATGCGCGCCGGCGCGCGCGCCGCGCCGGATGGCTACACGCTGCTCGCGGTCAATGAC
>DASYDR010000082.1:0-2476 GCA_036499545.1 Roseomonas sp.
ATCGCCCATGATCAGCGGCGGGCGATCCGCACCATGCTCCATGACGCCGTGGAACAGGGCGGCCAGCCCTGGGCCGCCAGCATCCGCCAGATGCGCCAGGCCCTGGGGCTGACCCAGGCGCAGTTCGCCAGCACCTTCAAGCTGACCAGGCGCCAGGTCGCCGGGTTCGAAACCGGCACCGCCAACCCGACGGTGGACACGCTGGCCAGGATCGGGCGGCCCTTCGGCTTCGAGGTCGGCTATATCCGGAAGCCGGAGGAGCCGCCTGCCCCGCCGCCCGAAGCGTGACCGCTTCAGAGCTTGTGCTCGGCTTTCCACATCTCGTCCTCGGTCCCGATGGTGCCGCCATTCGACACCACGTCATTCGGGGTGGTCCAGCCGACTTTCCAGGACGAGACCGGATTGATGCCGGCGATCGAGGCGATGGCCAGCGCCCAGGATGAGCAGTTCACGCCACCCCCGATGGAAGCCAGGTTGAACTTCGGGGTCAGGGCCGCGTCCTTCCATTGCCGCTTGGCTTCCTGGAATGCTTTCCAGCCAGCCTCGAAACCGACCTCCCAGCTCAGGTACTTTCCATTCCTGGTCAGGAACTTGTCCGCCTGCGCCTCCCGCTCATTGCCGCCGCGGTGCTTGTCCGTGCTGCTGGCGATGCCATCGGCGTTCCGCGTGAAACCCCGGAGCCGCTCGATGCGGCCGGGAACCACGCTGGTGGCGGAGCCGAAGGGGCCGAGTTCGTTGATGCCCTGCCCTTCCGCCGGATAGAGATGGAACAGCTTGTGCTTGCGGTGCGGGCCTTCGCCCCGCTTCGCCCCGTCATCGGCCCATTCGAAGCAGATGCACTGGTGCCCGAAGGACAGCGAGCCCTGGGAGATCACGGAAATCACCATTTTTCCCGGCTCCAGCGGGTGCCCGCTGTAGCGGCTCCGCAACCCGCCCTGCGCGTGCCAGACGTCGCCGCCCTGGTTCTTCCAGCTATCGGTGGGGCTCAGGCTTTGTGACATGGTTCCATTCCTCCCTGGTTGCGCCGATCACGAAGCGCATCCCGGAGGTTGTAACGAAATCTGGAACACAATCGGAATCACCATTCCGATACCGGAACACACTCCCGGGCTCAGGCAATCAGACCAGCGGCCGGGTCTGGTACAGGGTGACGCGCAGGCCGCCATGCGGCACCGGCGCGCCGGGCGGCAGGAAAGGCAGGCCGGTCGCCTGGGCCAGCCCGGGCTCGGTGGTGATCAGCCCGACCCGCCAGCCGGTGAAGCGCTGCCGCAGCACCTGGCCGAAGGCCTGGTACAGCGGCACCAGCGCCTGCCGGTCGCCGATGCGGGTGCCATAGGGCGGGTTGGCGATGACGAGGCCCGGCGGCCCCGGCGGCGGCTGGATGTCGCTGATCGCTGCCTGGCGGAATTCGGTGGCATCGGCGATGCCGGCGCGCGCCGCATTGGCGCGGCTCATCGCGATCGCCCCGGCATCGCGATCGCTGCCGTGGCAGCGGGCGGCGGGCACGCGCTGGCTCCGCACCGCGCGCATGCCCTGCCAGGCCTCCGCATCGAAGGTCGCGAGCTGTTCGAAGGCGAAGGCGCGGGCCCGGCCGGGATTGAGCCTTGCTGCGATTTCCGCCGCTTCGATGACGAAGGTGCCGGAGCCGCACATCGGGTCGAGCACCGGCTCACCCCCCTCATAGCCGCATTGGCGCAGGAAGAGGGAGGCCATCGTCTCCCGCATCGGGGCGCGGTTGACCGCTTCCTTGTAGCCGCGCTTGTGCAGCAGCTCGCCCGAGGTATCGATGCTGATGGTGCAGAGGTCGCGCTCGATCCGCGCCCGCACGGTGATCGCGGCGTCCGGCGCCAGGGGCGCGCCCAGGGTCTCGCGGATCGCGGTCCCGATCCGCTCGGCCGCGGCCCCGGAATGGTAGATGCGCGATTCCGCGCAGCTCGCCTCCACCCGGACCGGCACGTCCGGCCGCAGCACGCTGCCCCAGGGGACGCGGCGCGCGCGGGCGTCGAGCTGCGCCAGATGCACGACGCGGAAGGCGTCGATGCGCGCCAGCACCCGGCCGGCGCCGCGGATCCAGAGATTGGCGCGCCAGACTTCCGGCCAGCCGCCTTCGATGACGACGCCGCCGGGCACCGGGCGCGGCCGCTTGAAGCCCTTGCCGCGCACTTCCGCATGCAGCGCCGCTTCCAGGCCCGGCGCCGTGGCGAGGAATATCTCGAAGTCCTTGTCGGTCGTCATCGCATCCGCAGGGTCGGCGCTGGGTCCAGGGCGGCCATCCGGTCCGCCCGCGCACCCAAGCCACTACCACCCGATGGCCGCCGCTTCCAGGCGCCGCGCCCGCCTACCAGTTGAAGCGGATGCCGATGCTGCCCTGCACCGCGGTCTCCCGGCTGTCGCCATCCACCGACCAGCGGTAATCGGCGCTGCCGTAGAAGCTCAGATTCTGGTTCACCCGCGCCGTGACACCGGCGCCGACCTC
>DASYDR010000083.1:0-4728 GCA_036499545.1 Roseomonas sp.
CTGGTGCGCTTCCCGCCCCCGCTCGCCGCAGGCCCAGTTATGGCCATGCACCAGGCCGTCGTCGAAATCCGCCTCCGGCCGGTTGATCAGGGCCGGGCGGTTACGTTCGCTGCTGGCCCAGTTGTGGCTGTGCACCAGGCCGTCATCATGGTCGTCGTTCCGGGGAATGGACATGGCTGCGGTTCCTTTCTCAATGCGCCGGCGCGAACTGCGCGGCTTCGGTGCTGTGGGCCATCGCGGTGGTGCTGGACTGGCCGCCGGAAGCGGCCATCGCGACCGCGTCGAAATAGGAGACGCCGACTTCGCGCTGGTGGCGCACGGCGGTGAAGCCATCCGCTTCGGCGGCGAATTCGGCCTGCTGCAGCTCGCTGTAGGCGCCCATGCCGCGCCCGGCATAGCCGCGCGCTAGGTTGAACATGGAGAGGTTGAGGCTGTGGAAGCCGGCCAGCGTCACGAACTGGAACTTGTATCCCATGGCGCCGAGTTCGCGCTGGAAGCGGGTGGCGGCCTCGACACCCATCTTGCGCTGCCAGTTGAAGCTCGGTGAGCAGTTATAGGCGAGCATCTTGCCCGGGAATTCGCGATGGATCGCCTCGGCAAAGGCACGGGCATCGTCGAGGTCGGGGTCCGAGGTTTCCCACCACAGCAGGTCGGCATAAGGCGCATAGGTCAGGCCGCGGGCGATCGCGTATCGCTTGCCGACGCCGGGGCGGATGCGGAAGAAGCCCTCCGCCGTGCGCTCATTGCCGATGAAGGGGCGGTCGCGTTCGTCGACATCGGCGGTGAGCAGCTGCGCGCTTTCGGCGTCGGTGCGGCAGAGCAGCACCGTCGGCACGCCTTCGACATCGGCCGCGAGGCGGGCGGCGTTCAGGGTGCGGATGTGCTGGCTGATCGGCACCAGCACCTTGCCGCCGAGATGGCCGCACTTCTTCTCCGAAGCGAGCTGGTCTTCGAAATGCACGCCGGCGGCGCCGGCTTCGATCATGGCGCGCATCAGCTCATAGGCATTCAGCGCACCGCCGAAGCCGGCTTCGGCGTCGGCGATGACCGGTGCCATGTAGTGGGTGCGGTCATCGGCCTTGCCGTCGGCCCGCTCCAGGGTCGCGATCTGGTCGGCGCGGCGCAGCGCATTGTTGATCCGGCGAATCACGTCGGCACGGAATCGACTGGGTAGAGTGACTGGTCCGGGTACATGGTGGCCGCCGAATTGGCGTCGGCCGCGACCTGCCAGCCGGACAGGTAGATGGCCTTCAGCCCCGCCTTCACCTGCTGCAGGGCCTGCATGCCGGTGAGCGCGCCAAGAGTCGGCACGAAGGGCTCGTCCTTGAGGAGTTGCCAGAGGCGACGGGCGCCGCGATCGGCCAGGGTATGGGCGACCCGGAAGCTGCCGGCCAGGCGGGCAACCTCGGCCGGGCCGTAGTCGCGGCGGATGCCGTCGAAACGTCCGGGCTCGGGCGCGTCGCCGCCGAAGCCGCCATCAGGCGCGAAAGCGGGTTTCGGGGTGGGGTGCATGGTCACTGATCCTCCGATCGGCGGTCATCGCCGGTGTCAGTGAATAATTCACACTGCACCGCCGAAGTTCATCTCCAATCCGGTCCCGTCCATGGCAAGCTGGTGTGTGCCCTGACAGATCGGGGTCGCGATTTGTAAAGGCTGTAAAATGGCGCGCCCCATGATCGGGCGGACCGTGCGGCGGCTTCGGCAGGAGCGCGGGTTGTCGCAGCAGGCGCTGGCGGTCCGGCTCGGCATTTCCGCCAGCTACCTGAACCTGATCGAGCACGATCAGCGCGCGGTGACGGCCGGGCTGCTGATCAAGCTGACCGATGTGCTGCAGACCGACCTGGCGCGACTGTCGGGCCATGCCGAGCGGCAGATGGAAGCGGGCCTGCGGGAGGCGCTGAGCGATCCGCTGCTCGGGCTGGAGGCAGTGCCGGAGACGGAGGTGGCGGCGCTGGCGGCTTCGGCGCCGAACGCGGCGCGGGCGGTACTGGCATTGTATCGCGCCTGGCGCGTGGCGCGGGAGGATGCGGCCGGCATTGCGCTGCCGAGCGGCCGCCGCATCCTGCTGCCGACCGAGGAGGCGCGCGACCTGTTCCATGACCGCGGCAACCACTTCCCGCCGCTTGAGGCATTGGCGGAGCGTATCGGCGCCGAGCTCGGCGCCGCGCCTGCGGAGCTGAACCACGCGATCGCGGAGCGGCTGCGGCAGCGGCACGGGCTGCGCATCCTGGTCGGCCCGCTCGACGGTGCGCTGCGCCGGCATGATACGGCAACGCGAACGCTGATGCTGTCGGAATCGCTGCCGCGCGAAAGCCGCGGCTTCCAGATGGCCTTCACCCTGATGCTGCTGGAAGCGGCGGAAGCGGTGCAGACGGCGATCGGGGCGCATGAACCGGCTTCACCGGAAGCGGCACAGCTGATCCGCATCGGGCTGCTGAACTATGCCGCCGGGGCGCTGCTGATGCCCTATGCGCCCTTCCTCGCCGCCGCGGAGGCGCTGCGCCATGATGTGGAGGCCCTGGCGGCACGCTTCGGCGTCAGCTTCGAACAGGTCTGCCACCGGCTGTCGACCTTGCAGCGGGATGGCGCGCGCGGGGTTCCCTTCTTCTTCCTGCGCGTCGATCCGGCGGGCAATGTGGACAAGCGCTTCTCCGCCGCCGGCTTCCCGTTCGCGCGCTTCGGGGGCAACTGTCCGAAATGGATCGTGCACCGCGCCTTCGGCACCCCGGGTGCGGTGCGGGTGCAGGTCGCGCAACTGCCCGATGGCGCCAGCTTCCTCTGTTTCGCGCGCCGCATCGAAGGCCCGGCGCCGCGCTGGGGAGAGCCGGCGCCGCAGCATGTCGTCGCCATGGGCTGCGACATCGCCCGAGCGGCGGAGGTGGTCTATGCGGATGGGCTCGATCTCGACGCTGCCGCGGTCGGCATCGGCTTGTCCTGCCGGCTCTGCGAGCGCGAGGATTGCCGCAGTCGCGCCTTCCCGCCGCTGGAGCATCGCCTGGCGCTGGATCCGGCGGTCGAATCCGCCAGCCCCTGGCGCTTCGAGCGCGGCCGTGGATAGTAGGACCGGGTGGCTTGGGGGAAACAGCGATGCTTGAAGTGTTCGGCCGGATCAATTCGATCAACGTGATCAAGGTGCTGTGGCTGCTGGACGAGCTCGGCATGCCCTATACGCGCCAGGATGCCGGGATGGCCTTCGGGCGGGTTGATGACCCCGACTACCGCGCGATGAACCCGAACGGCCGCATCCCGACCATCCGGCACGGCGATGTGGTGCTCTGGGAATCGAACAGCGTGCTGCGGTATCTGGCGATGATCGGCGGCGAGCGCGGCCTGGCGCTCTACCCCGCCGATCCGGCGAAGCGCGCCAGCGCCGATCGCTGGATGGATTGGCAGCTTTCGACCCTGGGTCCGGCGGAGCGCAACCTGTTCTGGGGCGTGGTACGCACGCCGCCGGAAAAGCGGGACCCGGCCGCGATCGCCACCGCGGTCACGGCAAGCGCCGCCTGCTGGCAGATCCTGGATGCGCGGATCGCCGCCGGCGGCCCCTATATCGACGGCGCGACGATGACGATCGCGGATATCGTGCTCGGCGCCTATGCGCGACGGTGGTTCGGCCCGGAGGTCGCACAGCCCGGCATGCCAGAACTCCCGGCGCTGGCCAGGTGGTATGCGCGGCTTGGCGAACGGCCGGGCTTCCAGCGCTGGGTGGCACCCAAGCTGCACTAAGTTGTCGTGGTCTCGAAGGCGGGCGCCCACGGCAGGTGACGACCTGCGGCCATTGGCGGGTGCGAAAACTGAAGACACCGTAAGATCGGCGTCGCGCCATAGGGCTTTGTCCGGCGAAGCCGCGTGGTAAACTGCCCCGGTCAATGCCCCGATAGTCAATGAGGGCTCAGCGAGGAAAACGTCTCATGCAACGTCGACATCTGCTTCTGGGCGCAGCCGCGGCCGTGACCGCCGGCGGCCGCCTTGCCGCCCCCGCGCTCAGCGCCGAGCCCAAGACGCTGATCCATGTGCCGCAAGCCAGCATGGCCAGCCTGGATCCGGTCTGGACCACCGCCGTCGTCACCCGCAATGCCGGCGCCATGATCTGGGAGACGTTGTACGGCCGCGATGAGCACCTGAACGCCCGCCCGCAGATGGTCGAAGGCCACACGGTCGAGAATGACGGCAAGCGCTGGACCATGAAGCTCCGCGACGGGCTGCTGTTCCATGATGGCGAACCGGTGCGGGCGCGCGACTGCGTCGCCTCCATCCGCCGCTGGATGAAGCGCGACCCGATCGGCCAGACCATCGAGGCCCGGCTCGACGCGCTGGAAGCGCCCGATGACCGCACCCTGGTGTTCCGGCTGAACAAGCCTTTCTCCGCCCTGCCCTACGCGCTGGCCAAGACGCAGCCCACGCCGGTGATCATGCCGGAGCGTTTGGCGGTGACGAGCCCGCATACCCAGGTGCCCGAGGTCATCGGCAGCGGTCCCTTCCGCTGGGTGCCCGACCAGTTCGTGCCGGGCAGCCGCTCCGTCTTCGCGAAGAACGAGCGCTACAACCCGCGCAACGAGCCGGCGAGCTTCTGTGCCGGCGGCTACCGCGTGATGGTCGACCGCGTCGAATGGCGCTTCATCCCGGACCCGGCGACCTCCGCCAATGCGCTGGTCAATGGCGAGGTCGACTGGATCGACCAGCCGCTGCCGGACCTGCTGCCGCTGCTGCGCCGGTCCCGCGGCGTCA
>DASYDR010000084.1:0-2671 GCA_036499545.1 Roseomonas sp.
CTCGACCTGGAGGTCGGCGTAGATCAGCTTCAGCAGCTGGATGAACGAGCGCGACTCCGACTCGATCTGTTCCGGGGTGCAGAAGATGTGGCCGTCATCCTGCGCCATCTGGCGCACCCGCAGCAGCCCCATCAGCGAGCCTGAACTCTCGTAGCGGTGCAGGCCGTCGAACTCCGCGTAGCGGATCGGCAGCTCGCGATAGGAGCGCTGGCCGTGCTTGAAGATCTGCACGTGGCCGGGGCAGTTCATCGGCTTGACCGCGAGCATCTCGCCCTCGTCGGTCTCGCAGGAGAACATGGCGTGGCCGAACTTCTCCCAGTGGCCCGACTTCTCCCAGAGGGAGCGGTCCAGCAGCTGGGGCGTCCGCACCTCCTCGTAGCCGCCCACTTCCAGACGCCGGCGCATATAGGCCTCCAGCGTCCGGTACAGGGTCCAGCCCTTGGGGTGCCAGAACACCATGCCCTTGCCCTCTTCCTGGATGTGGAAGAGGTCCATGGCCTTGCCGACCTTGCGGTGGTCGCGCTTCTCGGCCTCCTCGATCCGCGTCAGATAGGCGGCGAGGTCGGCCTCGCTTTGCCAGGCCGTGCCGTAGATGCGCTGCAGTTGGGCGTTGCGGTGGTCGCCGCGCCAGTAGGCCCCGGCCAGCTTGGTCAGCTTGAAGGCCTTGCCGACGAACTTGGTCGAAGGCAGGTGCGGCCCCAGGCACAGGTCCTTCCACGCGCCCTGCTTGTAGACGCTGATCGGTTCGCTCTCGGGCAGGTCGCGGATGATCTCGGCCTTGTACGTCTCGCCGATCGACTCGAAGTGGGCGATGGCCTCGTCGCGCGGCCAGACCTCGCGGCGGATCGGTTCGTCCCGCTCGACGATCTGGCGCATCCTGGCCTCGATCTTCTCGAGGTCCTCCAGGTGGAACGGCTCGTTGCGGGCGAAGTCGTAATAGTAGCCGTCCTCGATGGCCGGGCCGATGGTGACCTGGGTGCCCGGGAACAGCTCCTGCACCGCCTCGGCCAGCACATGGGCGGTGTCGTGGCGGATCAGCTCCAGCGCCTCGGGGTCGCGGCGGGTGACGAAGCGCAGCGCGGCGTCGTGCTCGATCGGCGTCGCGAGGTCGACCAGCTTGCCGTCGACCGCCATGGCCAGCGCCGCCTTGGCCAGGCCCGGACCGATGGCCGCGGCCACGGTGGTGCCCGTCACCGGCCCATCGAAGGCGCGGATGGAACCATCGGGCAGGGTGATCGCGGGCATGGGAAAGGGCAGCTCCGGGGCTTGGATGCGGAAGGGGCGGACATGGCCACCGCCCCCGCGCCCCGTCAAGAGAATGCCCCGCAATAAGAGGCTTCTGCCCCGTAGAGGCGCATTACCTCTGGAAGGTGAAGCTCTGCTGCCACGGCCCGTAATCGGCCGTCGTCACGCCGTTCGCGGTGGTGCCGAGATAGGTCGGCAGGCCCGGCGCCGGCACCACGGTCACAGGGCCGCCCTCCGCGCCGATCATGCCGGCATGCACCGCGGCGCGGCAGACGCCGCTATCCGTGGTGTAGACGCCGGTGCCCCAGACCGTGCCCGCCATCGTGGCGGCGGCATCGCAACCGCAGGCCATGGCCTCCGCCTGCCCTTCGAAATTGGCGGGGCAGGCCTGCACGCCGGCAGCGGCGCCGGGCTTCCCCGCCATGACGGTGAAGGAGGCCTGCCAGGGACCGTAATCCATGGTGGTGACGCCATGGGCAGCGCTGCCGGCATAGGCTTGCAGCCCCTGGGCCGGGGTGATGGTCACCAGCCCGCCCGCGGCCGTGACGGCGCCGGCATGCAACGCGGCGCGGCAGACGCGGCTGTCGCTGGTGTAGGGCCCGCTGCCCCAGACCGCGCCCGACAGCATCGGCTCGCCCTGGCAGATGCAGGTGGTGGGCGTGCCGCGGCCTTCGAAGTTCAGCGGACAGGCGGTCTGCGCCCGGGCGGCGCCGGGTATCGCCAGCGCCAACAGGCCGAGGAGGATGAGAACAGGCCGCATCATGACATCCTCCCGTGCGACGGATCGCCGCACTGCCGATACGAAGACGATATGACAGGGCGCGGCCCAGGGCCAGCCGAATCGCGTGACGGTCAGGCGAAACCAGCCGCCGCGATGGCGCCCCGCACCTCCGCCACGGTGAGCGCCGAAAGCGGGATCCGCCGCAGATGCGCGGCACCCGCGCCGCGCGGGGCGCAGAGCGCCGGGTCGCTGTCGCCGCCGAACAGGGTCAGCCCCGGGCAGCCGCAGGCGGCCAGCAGATGCATCGGCCCGGTGTCGTTGCCGACCGCGAAGCCCGCGCGCCGGCCGATCGCGGCGATGTCGGTCAGCGCGGTACGGCCGCTGAGGTCGATGGCATCCGGCCGCGCGGCGCGGATCGCGGCCGCCAGCGGCGCTTCGCCCTTCGTGCCGATGATCACCGGCGGCAGGCCGAGCCCGGCGGCGAGCTCCGCGAAGCCCGCCACCGGCCAGCGCTTGGCCGGGCGGGTCGGCGAAGCGCCGGGCACCAGCACCGCGAAGCGATCCGGCAGGGCGAAGCGGGACAGGTCGGCATCCAGCCAGGTGAGATCGGGCGGCGGGAATTGCGTGATGCCGGCGATGACGAGCTGCTCGCGCTGCTTGTCGATGGTGTGCATCCCTTCCCGCGCCGGATTGGCATGCGGATGC